>NZ_LT629973.1:307407-614815 GCF_900097105.1 Neoakkermansia glycaniphila
GAGAGTGACACCTTGCCTCCGCGCACGGCCAGGTCATTGGACACAGCCTTCGAATTCAGTTTCAATGCACCTTGTGTCGCGACGATTCCTCCCGTGCCGAAAGCCTTATCGTTCCCGGCAATCAGTGTGCCGCCGTTCATGGTCGTACCACCGGCATAGGAATTGGCGCCGTTCAAAGTCACCGCTCCATCCGAAACCTTGGTGAGGGCTCCGGCACCGGCGAGCTCGATATTCACCACACCTTGCGACATGTTGTAGCTGCCGGCAGTCAACACGCTGTGGTCGCCATCCGCGTTGATCGTACCTTCCTTCAGAGTCAGCGTAGAAGCCTGCATCGGTCCGGACACGGTCAAGGCCGCCGCTCCCTGATCGATCGTCACATCGCCCATGTATTGCGAGACACCGTAAAGTGTCGCCTCGCCGAGGATCGACATCTTGTTGGACAGGGTGTGGTCTCTCAGATCCAGAGCACCGGCTTCAATCGTGATATTGCCGGAACCGAGAGCCGATTCCGCCACAGCCACGAGCATGCCTCCCTTCAGAAGAGTACCACCCGTATACGTATTGTTGGTCTCAATCGTCAGCGTACCGACACCCGCCTTGGTCAACTGTCCGGAACCGGCAATATGCCCGGCGCCGTCCATCAGAATATCGTGATCGCAATCAACCAGTGTGGACAAGGGGGAGACTTCCTCACCCACCTCGATGTGGCGGTAAAGCCCGATATTCACATCCATGCCATTCTGATACGTCAGCACATCCATGCCGCCGTCATCGCCGATCGACCAAATGCGGTTACCCGTCTTCCACACCAGATCATCGGCCGATTCACCATTAGTGGAAACGGAAAGGATAATGCGGTTATTGGTGGAACTCACACCGAAATCGAACCCGATGACCGGATCGGGAAGCAGCAGGGACAAATCGCCCTGCAACTGTCCGTACGACATGAGCGAATAAAAACCGGGCATATAGGCGCCGCCTACATTGGAAAGAATCAGCTTGACCGTACCGTTCACAGCCAGCGTACCTGTCACATTCAACAGATCGCTCTTGCCGTCGGCTCCGGACAAATCGAACTTGAAATACCCGGAAGATGCATCCAGAGAAGCGACCGTCACGGAACCGAGCGTACCCGTACCGCCGATATCGAGAATACCGCCGTTCATCGTCAAAGCTCCCGTACCGAGGGCATTGGCATTCTTCACCACCAGGGTGCCCCCGTTGAGATCCGTGCCGCCCGTATACGAATTGGCCATATTCAGGGTCAGCGTACCAGCGCCCTGCTTTGTCAGCTTCATCGCGCCATTCAACGAACCGGAACCGATAAACGCATAATCCGAAGCGCTATCCACTTTCACCGACTTGGGGGAAAGCCTGCCCGTCAGGGTCACATCGCCCGCACCGTTGCCGGCAAACAGCACATCGCGCCCGTCCGTATAATAGCTGTTGTACGCCTTATTTTTGGCATCGGCCGTCCAGCCGGCCGCAGCTGTCGGCAGATCGCTTGTTTTATTCAGAGACCAAGCATTGGCACCACCCGACCAAACAAGCGTATTGGCCGAATATTCGGTATACATGCTTTCAAGGACGGGAGCCGTCCGCAGGAAAATAAACTCTTCGATACGCCCGATGGTACCGTCGTAATTGATCCAGTAATATCCGTTCTGGTTCTGGATGGTAAATTCGTGCATGCGCGCACGCGTCGGCTGCCCGCCTTGCGCGGGCTCGTCATCGCTGTCCGCGATGAACAGCTTGCCGAGTGTCCCGTCGTTATTGAGCTCGTAACCCCAGATCGTCATGGCATGACCACCCCAGTTGCCAGCCACGTCACCTATCTGCTGGACCCACACGACACCGATGGATGCCGGGCCGTACTTGGGCATATTCGTGGTCAGGCCGTTGACCATCTGCCTCTGGTTCAACTCCTGCATCGTCAAGAAAACCGAGCAGGAATCCGCATTGGCATAATATTTGGAAAAAAAGGAAGTCGAAACCGCCGTATTGGGCCTCATATTCGGGAATTGAGGCGTTGAACCACGCAACCACCACGCATACCCGAAGTAGCCGTTGCCGCCATCATCGACAAAGCTTTGCTTGAATGCCGTAAAAATATTGGAACGGCTCCAGTCGCCCGCCACCGCCGTACCGTGAATCAGCGGATCCTTGCCCTCGTAAAACACTCCGTACTTATCCTGCCAGAATTGAATCACATTACTGCACGATGCAGCCCAGCACAACTCATTATCCGGAAAATTCGGATCGCGATTCCACGTCTTGTTGATATCGTAAAAGCCGCTTGTCTGGGTCACGCCGTCCACAAAAACGGGAGTCGCGGAAAGAGGCAGTGCAACCAAAGCCAGCAGAGCGGCGCGAAGGCCGATGGGGAGATGGAGTTTCATATTATAAAATCGATCAATAGTAGGTTATCTATGCCATGTAAGCATTCTTGCATTCATGTCTATCTTATTTTGGGCAGGGTGACAAGCGAAAAACATAGTATCATACAAAAAATCATGATCTTTTACCGGAACGGTCACCGCCCCCCGGTTGAAAACCGTTATCCTAACCGGACTTTTTCTCTTGCGGTACATAAAAACGTATGCTACTTTTCAAGAGTTAATCTAAATTATGGACGACACGCTATTACTCTCACGTCTGCAATTCGCACTGAACATCAGCTTCCACATCCTGTTCCCGACCATCTCTCTGGGACTCGGCTGGCTGCTGGTATTCTTCAAAATGCGATACTCCCGCACGAAGGATGAAAAATGGATCAAACTCTACTTTTTCTGGGTCAAAATCTTCGCCCTCACCTTCGCTCTGGGCGTGGCGAGCGGCATCACGATGCCCTTCCAATTCAGCACCAACTGGCCCGGCTTCCTCGAAATGGCAGGCAACGTCGCGGGGCCAATCCTCGCCTATGAAGTCCTGCTCGCCTTCTTTCTGGAAGGCACCTTCTTGGGCATCGTCCTCTTTGCCTACAAAAAGGTTCCGGCATGGTTCCACACCCTCTCCACCTTCCTCGTCGCATTCGGCGCCACTCTTTCCGGCTTCATCATCCTGTCTCTCGTCAGCTGGATGATCACTCCGCAAGGCTTTGAAGTGCGGGACGGCATCGTCCACGTCACCTCCTGGTACGACGTCATCATGAGCCCGTCCATGATCTATCGCTTCCTGCACATGATGATCGCGGCCGGACTCACCTCCGCCTTCCTCCTCGCGGGCATATCGGCCTACCGCTGGCTGCGCAGCGACCGCGCCCCGGACGTCATGTCCGGCCTGCGCACCGGCATCTACACCGCGCTGGCATGCTCCCTCATGCAATGGGTCGTCGGCGACATGCACGGCTACAACACCTCCCAGCACCAGCCTCAGACCATGGCCGCCGCCGAAGCCATCTGGAAAACCGAAAAAGGAGCCCCCCTCCTCCTCTTCGCCATCCCGGATCCCGAAACGAAAAGCAACAAATTCGAAATCGGCATCCCGAAAATGTGCAGTCTCCTGATGACCCACCATCTCAACGGCGAAGTCAAAGGCCTCGACCAGTTCCCCGAACACCCCTCGGTCGCTCCCGTCTTCTTCTCCTTCCGCATCATGGTCTTCACCGGCCTCGCCATGCTCGTCGTCTCCATCGCCGGCACATGGGTCCTCAAACGAAGGAAAGACATCACCCCCTTCTGGGCCAAAGTCTTCGTCTGGATGACCTTCTCCGGCTGGGTCGGCACCCTCACCGGCTGGTACACCACGGAAATGGGCCGCCAGCCCTACATCATCCACGGAGTCCTGAAAACGGCCGATGCCGCCACCAAGACAGGTTCGGGCATGGTCGCCTCCACCTTCGCCTGCTACATCGCGGGCTACGTCATCCTGCTGGCCGCCTTCCTGTACGCCATCTATTATCTGGCTCGCAAGGCAGCTCAAACCAACACTATTCAACCTCTCGACTGATCCCGCCATGGACTCTCCCACATTCCTCATGATCGACACGGCCTTGCTGCCGGATGTCTTCGGCTTCCTGATCGCCCTCACCCTCCTCATCTACATCGTGCTGGACGGCTACGACCTCGGCGTAGGCATCCTCAGCATCGCCGCAGAAGAAAAGAAACGCGACCGCATGATCGACACGATCGCCCCCTTCTGGGACGCCAACGAAACATGGATCCTGCTCGCCCTCGGCATCATCATCGTCGCCTTCCCCGCCGCACAGGGCATCGTCTTCGGCGCGCTATACCTCCCCACGGCCATCATGCTCATCGCCCTCCTCTTCCGGGGAGCCGCCTTCGAATTCCGCGTCAAAGCCTCACCGAAACACAAACCCCTTTGGGACAAGGCACTCTTCGCAGGCTCGCTCATTGTTGCCCTCTCCCAGGGCTGGATGCTCGGACTCTTCGTCAGCGGCTTCGAATACACGGCCGCCGTCTGGCTCATGCCCCTGCTCGCTGTTGCCGCCTATGTACTCGTCGGAGCCTGCTGGCTCATCATGAAAACAACGGGCAGCCTGCGGCAGCAGGCCGTCTCGTGGGCCAAAACAGGCATACGCATCTCCGTCCTGCTAGCTGCCGTCATCGCCATTGCTTCTCCCCTCTTCCCGGCAGCATCCATATCCGCCGTCACCATTCTCAGCGGAATATCCGCCGTCCTGGCCTTCGCCGTCGTCATCACACTGGCCCGGCTCGGAAAAATGCCGGACAAAGGAATCTGGGTACCCTTCGCCCTCACCGTACTGATCTTCATCCTTGGCGTCGCTATCCTCTCCCTCAGTTGCTACCCCGACATCATCCGCGGCCACATGTCGCTGGTAGAAGGCGCGGCATCCACCGCCTCCCTCTCGGCCCTCCTGCTTGGAGTCGTCATCTCCCTCCCCCTCGTCATCGTGTACACCGTCATCGCCTACCGCATCTTCCACGGAGCGAACAATGAAATCCATTACGACGACTGACAGACCGCAGCACCATCATTCAAATAAAAAAACGCTGTCCAAACCGGACAGCGTTTTTTCATGAAACGAATGAACACCGATCAATCCGAATCCTTCTCCTGCTTCATGGCGGCCTGGGCCTTCATCTCCCAGAACATGGCCTTCTTCTCATCTCTTTCCACCCCGAAACCCTCCCGGTAACATTCGGCCAGACCGGACATACCCTGCGCATTGCCGCCTTCAGCGGCCAAAGTCATCCACCTGAAACTTTTGGCCTCATCTTTTGGCACAAAGGTACCATGGAAATATCCATACGCCAAGCACACCATCGCCTTCAGGTTGCCTTTTCGAGCCGCGCTTTCATACCATTCCAGTTCCTTGCCATCATCCTCATCCGCATAACTCATAGCCAACAGCACTTCTGCATCCGTATTTCCTTCCGCGGCCATCTTCTCCAGCAAACTTCTCAAAGTCTGAACATCGCCACCATACAGCGCCATGACGGACATGAAAATCGGTTCAATCTTCTCCCTGTCATGCATCTTCGACAACCCTTCCGTCAGAAGTTCGATACCTCTATTCCTTGCATCCGGATATTGGCTCGCAATTCCCACGAGTCCCGATATTAAAACAGCCATCATCCGTTCATCCTCCGACGGATCGTTTTGCAGCTCATGCACGATAGACCATCCCTGCTCCCTGACGGCATCATCTCGATCAAACAAAAGGCCGCACACAAAAAAAACCAAAGCGCCTTCATCTTGTTGAACGATAGGCTTCAACAGATCCATACCCTCTCGATACTCGGCCCTGTTGGCATTCGTCTCAATCAAATTTCTCTTATTGGTCTGTAGATCCAGATGAAGCCTGATGCCAAACTGTACATTCCCATTCTCCATGGAAACACCCCATGAATGCTCGTTAAAGACCAAGCACATGCCAAGCATGCCCTGAGCCGTTACATCACCTTGCAAAACAGCCTTTCTCAACCACTTGATTCCCTCTTCGCGACTTTTCTCCAAACCGCCGGAACCAGCCAGATACAAAATACCCATGCGCCGCTGGGACACCATATCCCCGGCTTCCGCTTTTTGGCGTATAAGGGAGGTATTGATTTCTGAATCGGAGGGCTGGGCGTCAGCTGCAACGACGGAACCGACAAGAACCGGTACTACTGCCATAAGGTAGGAACAATGCATGCTCATATCACGAATTAACATATCCGCTTTCACCTGTCTGTCAATCACAAACAAAGTCATCACCCCGCCTTGGAAACAACAGAAACCGATCGCGCCCCACCCCGTACCGGAGAGTTGCATACGTCTTTTCTCCTTGCCATGATTCGATGTTTTTCATATCATTAGAACGTATGAAGTCTTATTTTTACCTTTCCCTGCTGGCTGCCGCCGGTTTGGCGACGACGACACATGCCCAAGAAAGCTTCGAAGAGGCGAAACAAGGCAACTTCACCAAAACGGCCACCATGTACGGTGAATTGACGGCAGCCCCCGACAACGCCGCCATTCACGGCAAAGGCCGCTCGGGCAAACAAGGCCTCCACATCAAAGGAGGCGAAAACAAAACGGTCGAACTGGCCTTGGCCGAAATCCCGAAAGAAGACACCGGCATGGAACTTTGGGCCGAACGCTGGACGGGAGCCAACCCCTTCGCCTTCCGCATCGAGGCCATTGGTAAAAACGGCACCAAAACCATCGCCGAAAACAACAGCATCTCCGTCGGCGGCTACAAAACGAACATCAAAGCCACTATCCCTGCCGGCACGGAAAAACTGCGCTTCGTCTCCACCGCCGCCCCGAAGGGAGGAGTCCTGCTGGACGACCTGCTCCTCATCCCGAACACGCCGATGAAAGTCGGCATCGTCTCCTTCAAGCATCCCGGCATCTACCCCGTCATGCAGCGCAAGGAATACAACCCCGTCCTCGGCGTCAACATCCCGGCGTTGGGTGTCAAGGAAGCCAAACACCTCACGGGCGTCACCATCAACTTCAACGCCGACCCGAAAGACATCGAATCAGTCACCCTCTACTCCGGCACCTCCGATGCTACCCATATCGGCACCGCCGTCTTCACCCCCGCCAAACCCGACAAGGCAAGCGGGCCACTCACGTTCACGGGAGACATGCCGCTCAAATCCGGCAACAACTGGATATGGGTCTCCGTCAAACTCTCGAAAGAAGCCAACCTTGACCACACCCTCACGGCCTCGGCCGGAAGCGTCCTCATCGACGGTAAACCTGCTCCGCAAAACCGCATGGCCGTCCAGAGCACGCAAAACTTCGGCTATGAAGTCGCCCAGCCCGGAGACCTGAAATCCAAAGGCTACCGCATCCCCGGCATGATCCGCACCAAAGACGGCACCCTCATCGCCAGCTTCGATGCCCGCTACCGCCACCACGGCGACCTGGCCGCCGACATCGACGTAGCCGTCGCACGCTCTACCGACGGCGGCCAGACATGGACCGATCCCTACGTCGCCATGGACACCGGCAATGACCCCAAACACGGCTACGACGGCTGCGGCGACGCCTGCATCCTGCAGGATGCCAAAACGGGCCGCATCTGGCTCTCCGCCCTCTGGTACCACAAAAAAGGCAACTCATGGGGAGGCTCCGCTCCCGGCATGAAACCCGAAGAAACAGGACAATTCGTCATGGTACACAGCGATGACGACGGCAAAACATGGAGCAAGGAAATCACCAACATCACCCCCCAGATCAAGGATCCCGCATGGCGCCTCGTCCTGCCCGGCCCCGGCATGGGCATCACCATGAAAGACGGCACCCTCGTCTTCCCTGCCCAGTACCGAGGCAAAAACGATGAAACGGACAAAGGCAAACCATACTCCACCATCTGCTACTCCAAAGACAACGGCAAAACATGGACTTACGGCACCGGCATCAAAATCGACACCACCGAATGCCAGGTCTGCGAACTCGCGGACGGTTCACTCATGCTCAACTGCCGCGACAACCGCGGCGGCTCCCGCACCGTAGGCATCACCAAAGACCTCGGCAAAACGTGGACCATGCATGAAACCGACCGCAAGGCACTCATCGAACCCGTCTGCCAGGCCTCCCTCATCGCCGTGGACGACACCCCGGCCGGCCGCTGCCTCTTCTTCTCCAACCCCCACACCAAGGGAGGCCGCCACACCATGAGCATACAGGTATCGCAGGACGAAGGCAAAACATGGAGCAAAGCCTACACCTACGACAGCCGCCCCGGCTGCGGATACTCCTGCCTCGCCCCCATCGACAAGGAACATATCGGCATCCTGTATGAAACACCGCTTGGTATCAACTTCCTGCGCATCAAATACAGCGACCTCGGCCTCGGCGGCAAATAAACCCGCATCCGGCCGGGAATGCAACACCTCTTGCATTTCCGGCCCATAAAGGCAACAAGGCGCCAAAAATCGAACAAAACAGACAAACGCGTCATCTCACACTCAAAGGCAACGACTCGCCTCGTTCAATTCCCGAAACAAACCCACCCCCATGATCGCCTCAGCAACCACCACAACCCTCTGCCTGTTGTCGGTAGCCCTTCACCTGCCTGAGGCACAGGCTGTGGCTTTACCGAGCCGGCCGCGCATCCCATCGAGCCAGGCAGCTTCCCCATTGCCTCGCTATGTAACTGCCGACGACATCGGCAACCTCGGCACAGAAGCAAGCTGGCAAATCTACATGCCCGAAGCCGCCTATCGTGCCGACCGATGGAACGAACAGGAAGCACGAAGACTCGGCAGAAAAGACGACCTCGCCGCCTTACAGGCCATCAATGCCACCTACGCCCTCCTTCCAAACGACAGCCATAACGACGGAAGGAGCAAAAAAGGGTCCGAATTCGTCCATCGACGCAACGGCGCACCCCCTCTCACCGCCGAACAAACAGCCAAATTGAACGAATCCCTCCGCGCCTCCCGTGAGGCATCGCGGACCTTCACATCCGAAGAAATACGAACGCTCATGGGATATCCGGAACTTCCCGACGCCGAAGCCGCCGCATTGATTCGCCTCTGGAACGAACTCGAAACCGCACGCTGCACTCCAAACAACAGCGCCACACCCTCCACCCCATCCTCACCTCAATCATGAAAACCTCATCCATACTGCCCGCCATCCTGTTCGCCTTCGCGACCATGGCGCAGGCCGAAGATATGACGCTTGCCAATAAAGACACGCTCGTCAACATATCCATCCTTGAAAAAGGAAGCGACCACGTACGCATCCGCCACGACGGAGGCATCGCCAAAATCAAATACAACGAACTCACCCCCGAGTGGCAGAAAAAACTCGACCTCACGCCGGAACAAGTCACCCAGCGAATGGAATCGGCCAAGCAGGCCGCACAAGCCAAGGCAGACCGCATCCGCAACTCCTTCTCGGAAGCGGAACGCGCGCCCCGCTACCTGCGAGGCGCGGACATCATGACCATCTTCTCCGAACAGGGGGAAATCTCCACCCGCGAAGCCGAATACCTCGCCGCAGTCTGGAATGAAAAGGAAGCCCTCCGGCTTGCCCATGCCGAAGAAGCCGCCGCCTTCCGGGAAACCATCAAAAACCAGGCTCCGGCCGTCTCCGGCACGCGTGAAAAACGAGCCTCCGCGCTGGAACGCATCACCACCCTTCAGGGCGAAATCGCCACCCTGCAAGGCCAGTTGACGGCCTCGCAAGGCAGCATCGCCTCCCTCCAGCAGCAGAACAAAGACCTGCGCGAAGCATTCAAAAACATCCCGCGCGGCAGCAACACCACCATGGTCGTGGACGACGGCCCAACCATCGTCCCCTACCCCTACCCGCCTCAGCCCATCCAGATCGTCCAGCCCGTCGTCTATCCCCGCCCGAACAGGCCTAACCACACCTGCCCGACTCCTTCCCAGCCGACGCGTCCTAGCATCACTCCGCCGCCCAACCGACAGCCCATCTACAAACCTTCCACCCCGGCGCCATCCCAGCCGCGGACGACTCCCATCAAAATGGGACGTTGAAAACAGTCATGAGCGGCATCGCCCTGCTTCATTAAGCCCCATGCCCCTGCATGGGGCTTCAGCTTTCCGCAACCGCTCGCAATAAAACGACAACACATTCATTATCAACAAAAATAAAACAAGAAACACTCTCGGCACGGACTCTGAAAAAATCCCGGCTGAACAAGATTAGTGTTGACGGAGGGCGAACCAGCAGATAAACTCGGTGCGCTTTGTTCTGCCAGGTGGCACGGCAAAGACTTTAATATTCATCCCGAACTTTCAAAGTCACCTCCTATTATGGCTAAATATGCTATCAATGGTTTCGGTCGCATCGGACGCAACGTTCTGCGTTCCATGCCCAAAGAAGAACTCGTCAAAGTTGTTGCCATCAACGACCTGACCAATCCCGCCACTCTGGCCCACCTCCTGAAGTACGACTCCACTCAGGGCATCTATCCGCACGAAGTCTCCATCGACGGCGAATACCTCGTCATCGACGGTCACAAGATCCTCATCTGTGCCGAACGCAATCCTGCCGACCTGCCTTGGGCCAAGCTCGGCGTTGACGTCGTCCTCGAATCCACCGGCTTCTTCACCAAGCGCGAAGGCGCTTCCCTGCACCTCGACGCAGGCGCCAAGAAAGTTCTCATCTCCGCTCCGGCCACCAACCCGGACCTTACGTTCTGCATCGGCATCAACGACAACGAATACGACGCCGCCAAGCACAACATCGTCTCCAACGCCTCCTGCACGACGAACTGCCTCGCCCCGATGGTCAAGGTACTCGACGACACATTCGGCGTGGACAAGGGCATGATGAGCACCATCCACTCCTACACGAACGACCAGAAGATCCTCGACCTTCCGCACAGCGACCTTCGCCGCGCCCGTTCCGCCGCCATCAACATCATCCCGACCTCCACTGGCGCCGCCAAGGCCATCGGTGAAGTCATCCCCACCCTCAAGGGCAAGCTTCATGGCGGATCCTTCCGCGTGCCGACCCCCACGGGTTCCTTCACCGACTTCGTCGCCATCCTCAAGAAGGATGCCACCGTCGAAGAAATCAACGCAGCCATGAAGGCCGCCGCTGAAGGCCCGATGAAAGGCGTTCTCCGCTACACGGACGAAGAAATCGTCCTTCAGGACATCGTTTCCGACCCGCACTCCTGCATCTTCGACTCCAAGCTGACGCTCGTTCTCGGCGGCAACTTCGTCAAGGTCGGCGGCTGGTACGACAACGAATGGGGTTACTCCAACCGCGCTGCCCAGGCTCTCAAGAAGCTCGGCGACAGCCTGTAAAGATCCATCGGCATAGGGATTGATTCCCGCGAGTCGTCCTCATGCCGGACCTGTTTTCGGGGGAACCTTGCGTTCCCCCGACTTTTTATCCGAACAACAGACCAAAACACTCATCAATATGGCAAAACTCACCGTGCGCGACCTCGACGTCGCCGGCAAGCAAGTCCTCATGCGCGTGGACTTCAATGTACCCCTCAAGGATGGCGCCATCACCAACGATGCCCGCATCGCCGCCGCCCTCCCCACCATCAAATACCTCGTTGAACACGGCGCACGCCTCGTTCTTTGCTCCCACCTCGGCCGCCCGGCCAACGAACCCGATCCCGTGTTCTCCCTCGCTCCGGCAGCCGTACGCCTCGGCGAACTCCTCGGCAAGCCCGTCACCTTCGTCCCCGAAGCCATCGGCGACAAGGCCGATGCCGCTCGCGCCGCCATGAAGGACGGCGACGTCATCCTTCTGGAAAACGTCCGCTTCTACCCGGGTGAAAAGAAAAACAACCCGGAATTCGCCAAAGCTCTCCTCGGTGCCGCCACCATCTTCGTCAACGATGCATTCGGCTCCGCCCACCGCGCCCACTCCTCCACGGAAGGCGTCACCCACTTCGCTGAAAAGAGCGCCATGGGCTTCCTCATCGAACGCGAACTCGAATACCTCGAAGGCAAACTCGACAACCCGGAACACCCATTCGTCGTCATCATGGGCGGCGCCAAGGTCTCCGACAAAATCGAAGTCCTCTCCAAACTCATGGAAAAGGCCGACACCTTCCTCATCGGCGGCGCCATGGCCAACACCTTCCTTGCTGCTGAAGGCTACGACCTTGGAGCCTCCAAAATCGAAGGCGACAAACTCGACCTCGCCCGCCAGATCCTCGCGGAAGCCAAGGCCAAAAACGTCCAGTTCCTCCTTCCTGCCGACGTACGCGTCGCCATGAAATTCGAAGACGGAGCCGAAACCACCTGCACCGCCCCCTTCGCGGAAGGCGGCAAAGTGTGCGAAGGCGGCATGGCCATCGACATCGGCGACAAAGCCATTGCCGAATTCGCGGCCATCATCAAAAACGCCAAAACCGTCCTCTGGAACGGCCCGATGGGCGTCTTTGAAATGGACTGCTTCGCCAAGGGCACCAAGGAAATCGCGGAAGCCCTCGCGGATTCCTCCGCCATCTCCATCGTCGGTGGCGGCGACTCCGTCACAGCGGCCAAGAAATTCAAGGTGCAGGACAAACTCTCCTTCTGCTCGACGGGTGGCGGCGCCTCCCTCGAACTCCTCGAAGGCAAAATCCTCCCCGGCGTCGGAGCCCTGACCGACAAGTAAATCTTCGGAACTCATCCGAACCGACAGGAACCGCCCTCTCTCGAAGGCGGTTCCTTCTTTTTTGCAGACCTCTCTCTGCCGGAAAAGCACAGGAGGAACCTCCTCCACCCGCCTCAAAAAAAGCATGATTTGTATTGACATTTAAGCGAAATTATTGCACATTGCGCGTCCGCACCGGTCACGCAGACTGGCGCGAGACCAACTTGGCGGGTGACCTCGTGCGCACCGACGTCAAAAGAACGAAGACAAAACCGCATTTTAGCTCCATCAATCATATTATGGCTCAACATCACAAGCTGAACGCTACCAAGCGCAGCATCAAAGGTACCGGCAAACTCAACGCACTCCGCGCCCAGGGCATCCTTCCCTGCGTCGTTTACGGTGCAGGAGTCGAAACAATCGACATCCAGGTCAATGCCCGCGAATTCGCGGCCATGCTTGCCGGTGCCACCTCCGAACACATGCTCGTCGACCTCCAGATCGACGGAGCCGGCAAACTTTGCCTACTGAAGGACATCCAGCACAACTTCCTGACGGACAAGGCTATCCACGCCGACTTCCTCTCCGTCAATGACGACACCGTCATCACCTCCCTCGTTCCCGTCGTCCTTCAGGGTGAAGCTGCCGGCACCAAATTCGGCGGCCTTGTGGACCAGACCCTGCATGAACTCCCGATCAAGTGCAAGGTGAAGAACCTCCCGGAAGAAATCTCCGTGGACATCTCCGCCCTCAACATCGGCGACATCCTGCGCGTAGCCGCCATCACGCTTCCCGCCGGCATCGAAACCTCCATGGACGGAGAAGTCGGCATCGTGACCATCGAAGGCACCGTCGGCAGCGATACCGAAGCAGCGGAAGCCGCCGCTCCCGAAGCCTGATCCGCCTCCGGCAAACCTTATCGGCAACCGCATCCCCCACGGGGTGCGGTTGTTTTGTTTTAGAGCCCCCACTTTTCTATTCCATTCGCTTGCCCGTGTGATACAATAAGGAACCAAGCCTCGTACGGCCATGAAAATTCCGCTTTCCCTCTTCCTTTTCGTCTGCCTGCCCGTATCAGCCGACACGATCAAACTGATCGACGGCACAACCTACGAAGACTGCAAAATCCTTTTCAGGCAGGGCGAAGAAATCGTCCTTGAATACCCCGACCCGCAAACGCCTTCCATCAAACGGGAAACGCGTATCAAGGAATACGATGTATTGAAACATATCAAAAGCACGCCTGCCGACTACGAATTCAAAAAAATCATGCGTAAAGCAGCAAGGCTGGGCGAAATGACTCCGCAAGACCGAACGGAAACCCTGCAAGCCGTCATCGATTTTCTGGAAAAACATCCCGCTTATCCGCAAGCAGCCCAACTCGAAGAGCTGGCCGACTCATTGCGGGATGCTGCCCGCATACCGGAAGAAACCCCGGAAGGCGACGCCAAACAAACGACACCATTAACCGATGCAAAAAAACCTCAAACGGATTCCGCCTTGGACAAAGAACGGTTCGCTTACGATCGTGAAGCCAATCGCCTGTATAACGCCATGATGGAACACACCCGCGCCGAACGCAACGTCGAAGCCATGCAAATGTTCACTCTTCTGGAGCAGTTCAAGGGCTCTGCCGCCTATGTCAAGGCATATCCGGAAGCCGGCCGCCTGGCCGTAACGCTCCAAACCCAGTGGACACGGCAACGGGACGCCTTGCTCAAACAGCAACAAGAACGCAATCGGCAAATGGATCGCATGTCTCCTCAAAAACAGGAACAAGCCTCCAAATACCTTGCCAAATGGCGCAACGAACAACAGACCGTCAGCAACAACCTCGCCAACGAAGCCAAAAAGAAAAAATGGAACTGGTACACGCCTCCTGAAGACAACATGGCAGCCACAACAAGCGCTCTTCATCTGGCTGAAACCGTCAGTGAGCGCTTGGCCCGCCCCATTGAGCAAACCGGCAACCGACCGGGACAGCTGACTCCTCTCATCATCGATTTCTGGCAGCAGATCGACTCCGGCGACTTGTCGCAAGCCAAGGGAACCCTGAAAAAAATCGAAACAGCCGGCATGCCGCCATCCTATCTCGAACCTCTGAAAAACGCGCTCCTGCCACAGAAAGCCACCCCGGCAGCAACCAAAGAACTACCCTGAACGCATCGGCACCCGCGCACGCATAACCTTCATCAAACAAGGAAAGAATAACGGACAATACCGCTTCGCGCGGGCAACCTTACCCACGGACGCGCAAGACCGAATTCAAGCTTCACAACCGTTCCTCCATCAAGTATAATCCGTCCATGCGCATTGATGCAAAAACCCGCAAGACGGGAGAAACCGACATCTCCCTCGAAATCAACATCGACGGCAGCGGATGCGCTGCCATCAACACGGGCCATGCCTTCTACGACCACATGCTCCACCTCTTCACGCGCCATTCCCTCATGGACATGACCTTGAATGCGGACGGGGATCTCGATGTCGATGCGCACCACACCGTCGAAGACGTCGCCATCGTCCTCGGAGAAAGCCTCCGGTGCGCATTGGGCGACAAAAAAGGCATCAAACGCTACGGCACGGCCTACGTACCCATGGATGAAACGCTCGCCCGCGCCGTCATCGACCTGAGCAACAGGCCCTTCCTTGAATTCCGCGTTTCGAGGGACATGCCTGATGCGCCCAATTTCCCGCTCACCCTCTGTGAAGAATTCTGCCGCGCACTCGTCAACAACCTGCGCTGCAACCTCCACATTGAAGTCTTTTACGGTCGCGACGGCCACCACATTGCCGAAGCCATCTTCAAAAGCGTGGCACATGCCCTGCGCGAAGCCATGGAAATCGATCCGCGAGCCCAGGGAATCCTTCCATCGACCAAAGGCACCCTCTCATGAGTACCTCCCGACTCGGCATCATCGACTATGGAGCGGGCAACCTCCACAGCGTACGCAACACCTTCCGGGCAGCAGGGTACGAAAGCACCCTCGTCTCTCAACCGTCCCATCTGGAAGGCTTGACGCACCTCGTCCTTCCCGGAGTGGGAGAATTCGGAGATTGCGCCACCAAACTGCGCGCACAGGGACTGGAAGAACACGTACGCTCATGGATTGCGGAAGACAAACCCTTCCTCGGCATCTGCGTCGGCTACCAGATCCTCTTCGAAAGCGGCGACGAATCCCCCGTCGTACCGGGGCTCGGCATCCTGCGCGGCCATGTCCGCAAATTTCCCGAAGGAGACCTGAAAGTCCCGCACATGGGCTGGAACGGCATCTCCCTGCTCCACCCGGAAGACCCCGTCTGGCAAGGAATGGACGGCCATCCCCACTTCTACTTCGTCCACTCCTACTACCCTGTACCGGAGAATGACGAATGGACGGCAGCCACATGCTCCTACGGGGGCACCTTCGCCGCAGCCGTGCGCCGGGGCAACCTTGTCGCCACCCAGTTCCATCCGGAAAAAAGCCAGAAATTGGGCATCCGCTTCCTGTCGAATTTCCTGACGCTCCGCTGACCTCTCCCTTGATGAAAATCCTCGACCGCTACATCCTGCGCCAGCTCATCTTCGTCACCCTGCTCGGGGTGGTCGCATTGAGCGCGCTGCTGTTGCTCGGGGAACTCTTCAAACAACTGCGTCCCCTGCTCGTCGAAAGCGGCGCACCGCCCAGCATCGTACTGGAATTCATCTTCCAGGTCATCCCCTTCTCCCTCACCTTCTCCATTCCCTGGGGCTTTCTCACCGCTGTCCTGCTCGTTTACGGCAGGCTGGCAGCCGACAATGAACTGACCTCCATGCGCATGGCCGGCCTCAGCCTCTGGCGGCTGAGCATGCCCGCCATCGTCTTCGGCATCGCACTGTCCGCCCTGTGCTACTACGTCAACATCGAAATCGCCCCCAAAGGCAAGCAGGCCATGGCGGACATCGTCCGGCGGGCCGCCATGAACGACCCGAAAAGCCTGCTCCGCCCGGGGCAATCCATCACCAGCTTCAAAAACCAGCAAATCTTCATCGACGACGGCGATGAAGCCTCCCGCACCCTCTACGGCATCCACATCTACCAGCTCCCCAAAGACGGCCTAACCAAAATGGTCGTACATGCCCAGAAAGCCCTGGTTGACTTTGATGAAGACCATCGCATCCTGAAACTGCAAATGTACGACACATTCATCGAAGGACAGGACAAGGACGGCAAAGACTACTCCCCCTTCATCTCCGAAATGCCCTGGGAAATCCAGCTTCCTAATTCCGACACCAAAAAGCTCAAGCCCAACCTCTACACCAACTCCGAAATCAACGCCCTGCTCAACGACCCGGAACAATCCGCCAAATTGACCACTCGGCAAAGACTTGAATTCGAAACGGAATTCCCGAAACGAGCCTCCTTCTCGGTGGCCTGTATCGCTTTCGCCCTCATCGGCGTACCGCTCGCCGTCTCGGCGCGCAGGCGCGACACCTCCACCGGCTTCGCCATGGGCATCCTGATTGCCTCGCTCTACTTCGTCGCCCTCGTCTTCTCCGAACTCTCGCGCAAATACGCAGGCCCGGCACCATACTGGATCCTCTGGGCGCCCAACATCGCCTGCCTCATACTGGCTATCGAGCTGCACAGGCGCGCACGCTACCGGGGTTGAAGCCTTCTGCACCCTCTTCATTTCATCAGTCCCGAAGCAAATCCACCTAAGAGTGGCTCCGGCCAGACTGTACAAGACTCACAGCCATCTGCCCGCTTCGTATCAAGTCGCAGAGCCGGATCGACGCCACCCCGTCGCTCTACCGGATTCGACAAGAAACGGTCATCACATTCCAACCGATCCGATGGGACATTCCTGCCGGAAAACAAAACCGGCATCCGTTCATCCTCGCGGACGGAACGCATGCCGGTATATTCGAATCATCGATTATCCGCTTTATACGACCGGAGCCGCTCCGCTCACATCCTCCATGGCGGGCACAGGTTCCGCCGCCGGCATCGCAGCATCGGGCGCAGGCTGCGCAGCGGGCACCACAGCGGGCACCACAGCGGGTAAGGCAGGAGCAGGCTCAAGCACGCCATCGAACGACGAACGAGCCGGAAGCACAGACTTGCCGCCAGCTGCCGCCATCAACTGGGAAACCGTCACAAGGCGGAAACCGCGGGCCTGCAGACCGCGCACAATCTCCTCGATGGAATCGGCCGTCCGCTGGTGAATATCGTGTACCAGAATGATCGAACCGCAATTGGCTCCGTTGATCGCCGTATTGATCACATCCTGCGTAGAGGCACGCTTCTTGTTCCAGTCCAGCGTATCCACATCCCACAAAATGGCGGGAGTACCGTACTTGGAATAAATATACTGGTTCTGCTGCTTGCTCAGAGCGCCGTACGGCGGCCGCATCACCGCCGGAACCTGTCCGGAAGCATCGATGATTGCCTGCCGCGTACGCCCGATCTCGGAATCGATCTTCTCACGGCTGCATTTGGTCAGCTGCGGATGGGACCATGTATGAATACCTACTTCATGCCCTTCGGCCACAGCGCGGCGCACAATTCCGGGATTGCGCTTCACATTCTGCCCCAGCGCAAAAAACGTACCCTTCGCATTGTACTTGTTCAGCACATCCAGTATTCTGGGAGTCAACTGGGCATGGGGACCGTCATCGAACGTCAGGGCCACCAGCTTCTCGGCCACCGGCACGCGGGAAATGCGGATACCCATCCCGGCACGGGCTGAGGAAGGAGTCACAGAAGGGCGAGGGCGCACGGCAGCAATATGCTGTGCCGCGGAATCATCCTTCTTATTCTGTTGCTTTGGCATGGCCGGAACGACGGGCTTGACCGTCTCCGCCGGCACGGAAGTGAATTCCCCGTCTTCCGAAACTGCGGCCTTCTCTTTCGTCTGGCAGGCAACCTGCACGCACAACAGCAATGCGGCCATCAAACCGCGTCCGAATATCACTTTCATAAAAGGAAAAATGTTTGCAGGCACCACTATACCTGCCGGGAACGAATGTGCAACACTTTATCATCTCTCCGCGCACGATTTTTGAAAGATTCCAGTTTTCCCGGCACCCCGGAA
Source organism: Neoakkermansia glycaniphila (assembly GCF_900097105.1). GTDB lineage: Bacteria > Verrucomicrobiota > Verrucomicrobiia > Verrucomicrobiales > Akkermansiaceae > Akkermansia > Akkermansia glycaniphila. Next base: position 325,972 of record NZ_LT629973.1, read on the forward strand.
CAGGGATTCCGCCATCATCCGCCGCCACGCCAAACGGCCTCCCCATGCCAATATACCCATAAGAGCCTGACTGTGACTTTCATCTCATAAAACACGCTTTGCCCGGTATCAGGAACAATACCAAAAAAAACAAATGAACCGTTTTGTATTGTTGACGTACCTGCCCCGATGGTCTAGAATACGAAGCGGACGGTTTAGCGCCAGACTGGCAGCTTGATTGTACTCTGTTAACCTTACATCCTCTTGGCTGTGTACTCAAACGAACCATACCTTTTAGACCTGCTCGTAGAAGCGGGCGCTCTCCATCGCGAACAAATCGAACAATTTCGCCGGGAGCTTTCCCCGAGACAGAGCGTTATTGAATATATCATTCAAAACCAATATCTCACCGACGAGTACATCGCCCAGGTATGCGCCCACAGTTCCGGCATGGCCTATGCCCCGCTGGACGACTACATGCTGAATCAGGAAACTCTCGCCCTCGTCTCCCCTGAGGTAGCCCGCCGCTACAAAGTCATCCCGCTCGGCACGGACGATTTTACCATAACCTGCGCCATTGCCGACCCCTTTGCCTTCGAAACGCTCGACAGCCTTCCCCAGATCCTCGGCAAGGACATCACCTTCGCCGTCGCCACTCAGGATGCCATCAACCGCGCTCTCGAAAACTACTATCCTGCTAGCAGCCATACAGATCACGACTCCGCGCTGCAGGAAGACGGCGATGCGCCCATCATCCGCCTCGTTCAGCAAATGATCTCGGACGCCTACAAAATGCGCGCATCCGACATCCACATCGAGCCCATGGAAAACCGGCTGCGCATCCGCTTCCGCATCGACGGCAAACTCGTCGAAGTAGCAACGCATCCGAAGAAACTCCTCAGCGCCGTCATCGCCCGACTGAAAGTCATGAGCTCCACCATGAGCATCGCGGAAAAACGCCTCCCGCAGGACGGCCGCATCCAGCTCGACATCGGCGGCAAACAGATCGACCTCCGCGTCTCCTCCGTACCCAGCAACCACGGCGAAAGCATCGTCATGCGTATTCTGGACAAATCGGCCCTCGTACTCGGCCTTCCGCAGCTCGGCTTCTTCTCCGACGACGAAGCCACCTTCGACCGCCTCATCACTCTGCCGGACGGCATCATCCTCGTCACCGGCCCCACCGGTTCCGGTAAGACGACGACGCTCTACGCCTGCCTGAACCACATCAACCGCCCGGACAAGAAAATCATCACCGTGGAAGACCCGGTCGAATACGAACTTTCCGGCATCAACCAGGTCATGGTCAAGGCAGACATCGGCATGACCTTCTCCGCCGCACTCCGCTCCATGCTCCGCCAGGCGCCGAACATCATCATGATCGGGGAAATCCGCGACGCCGAAACGGCCAACATCGCCATCAACGCATCACTCACGGGCCACCTCGTCTTCTCCACCCTACACACCAACGACGCCCCCAGCGCCGTCGCACGTCTGGCAGACATCGGCGTCAAACGCTTCCTCATCGCCTCCTCCGTCCGCGCCGTCATGGCCCAGCGCCTCGTCCGCAAACTCTGCGCCAACTGCAAACGCCCCGGCGAACTCACGGAAAAACAGGCCCGCACCCTCAACATCGACATGTCCCGCCTCACCCCGGGGCAAATTCAAGTCCCCGTCGGCTGCGCCACCTGCCGGGGCAGCGGCACCAAGGGACGAATGGGCCTCTTCGAAATCTTCGAAATCGACGACGAAGTGCGCCACATGATCAACGAACAGATCACCACCCCGCAGCTCCGCAAACGAGCCCGCGAACTCGGCATGAGAACCCTGCGCGAAGACGGCGTACGCAAAGTGCTGGCAGGCCTCTGCTCGGCCGAAGAAGTCATGCACGTCACCATGGGAGACGCCAACTAAACACCAAGAACAGATTTTTCAGCATGGACACAAATCTCGCCCTCGAAGTATTCATCGGACGCGGAATGATCGACCATCCCCTCGCCCGGGATATTCAGGAAGAAATGGTCAACAGCGGCAAGGATTTGCCCGATGTACTGACCGACTTCGGCGTCCTCGGCGCCCCTGTCGACTTCTGGACCATCATCGCCCATGAACTTGGCGCGGAACTCATCTCTCTGGACGGGTTCGTCCCCGATCCGGCCGTCCTTCAGACGATCCCGCCGAACCTGGCCCGCATGCACGGGGCCCTTCCCGTCCGCCGAAGCGCGGATGGCCTGTACGTCTGCCTTGAAGACCCGCTGAACCCGCAAACCGTCGAAGACCTGCGCTTCGCCCTCGGGCTGGACATCCACCTCCTCGTTGCGCCCGACTATCAGGTGCAGGCCCGCCTGAACGAAAGCTACGGCGGCGAAGCGGCAGCCATGAGCGACCTCATGGCGGAACTGAGCGCCATCAGCCACAGCGAAGACTCCCTGAACGACGAAGTCAACTCCACGCCCATCATCCGCTTCGTTGACCTCGTCATCACGCAGGCCATCAAGGAACGTGCATCCGACATCCATTTCGAACCCTTCGAACACGAATTCAAAATCCGCTACCGCGTGGACGGCGCCCTGTACGAAATGCAGCCCCCGCCCGTCCATCTCGCCACCCCCGTCATCTCCCGCGTCAAGGTCATGGCGAACATGAACATCGCCGAACGCCGCGTACCGCAGGACGGACGCATCGTCAAACAGGTCGGCGACCACTCGGTGGACATGCGCGTATCTTCCCTGCCCACCCAGTACGGAGAATCCGTCGTACTCCGCGTGCTCGACCGCTCCTCCGTCAACCTCAACCTGAACAACCTCGGCCTCCCGACGCACATCCACGAGTACATCCTCGACACCGTCAACAAGCCGAACGGCATCTTCATCGTCACAGGCCCCACCGGCGCCGGTAAAACCACCACCCTCTACGCCGCACTCCGCGAAGTCAACACCATCGACTCCAAGGTACTCACTGCGGAAGACCCGGTGGAATACGACATCGACGGCATCGTCCAGATCCCCGTCAACGAAGCCATCGGCATGGACTTCCCCATGGTGCTGCGAGCCTTCCTCCGCCAGGACCCGGACCGCATCATGGTCGGGGAAATGCGTGACCAGGAAACCGCCCAGATCGCCATTCAGGCATCCCTCACGGGCCACTTGGTACTCTCCACCCTCCATACCAACGATGCCGCTGGCGCCGTCACCCGACTGGTGGACATGGGCTGCGAACCCTTCCTTGTGGCCGCCTCGCTCGAAGGCGTACTCGCCCAGCGCCTCGTCCGCACCATCTGCCCGGACTGCCGCGTACCCTACGAACCTTCCGCCACCGTCCTCTCCCAGCTCGGCATCTCCCCCTACGAACTCGGCAACAAAACATTCTACACGGGCTCGCGTTGCGACCGGTGCGGAGGCTCCGGCTACAAAGGCCGTAAAGGCCTCTACGAACTGCTCGACATCAACGATACCCTCAAGGATATGATCACGGACCGCGCTCCGACCGTCGTCCTGCGCCAGAAAGCCATCGAAATGGGGATGACCACCCTGCGCGAAGACGGCCTTCGCAACATCTACGAAGGCAACACCACCATCGAAGAAGTTCTCAAATACACCTGAAGCTCGACTCTCTCCCGAACCATCCGATCCCGCATATACTCCGAACAAACTCCATTCCACCATCCAGTTCTCATATGGCTAATTTCCAATACACCGCACTTAACCAGAATGGCGAAGCCCAAACGGGCGTCATCTCCGCGGCTTCCAAAATCGAAGCACTTGAATCCATCAAGGCGATGGGGCTCTATCCGACGGAAATCAGTGAAACCGGCAAGAGCGGCAAACCTTCGGCACCGAAGCCCAAGAAAACCGACGCCTCCGGCAAAAAGGTCAAGAGCAAAGGGCGCAAAGGCAAAGCCGGCGGCTCCGTCAAAGGCAAGGAACTGATGATCTTCACCCGGCAGCTCGCCACGCTGATCGATGCCGGGCTTCCCCTCCTGCAGGGTCTGAACGTCCTGTACAAACAGGAACCGAACCCCAACCTCCGCGCCACCATCGGCGCACTCTGCGAATCCGTCCAGAGCGGATCCACCTTCTCCGAAGCCCTCGCACAGCACCCGAAAATCTTCAACAAGCTGTTCGTCAACATGGTGAAGGCCGGGGAACTCGGCGGTGTGCTTGAAGTCGTTCTTACCCGCCTTGCGGAATATCAGGAAAAAGCGCAGAAACTCCGCAGCAAAATCGTATCCGCCATGGTGTATCCCTCCATCATCATGTTCATCGCGGTTGCCATCCTCATCTTCCTGATGCTCGTCATCGTACCGAAATTCAAGGAAATGTTCTCCACGAACGGACAGGAACTCCCGGCCATCTCCCAGTTCGTATTCAACCTCAGCGACTGGTTCTTCGAAATGCACTGGGGCATCCCGAACGCCGTCTTCCTCCTCCTCTTTGTCGTCATCTTCTACATCGCCTTCACGATGCTCCAGCGTACGCCCAAAGGCCTGCATGAAATCGACCGCATCAAGCTCAAGCTTCCGCTCGTCGGCCGAGTGCTGCGCCAAAGCTCCGTCGCCCGCTTCTCGCGCACGTTCGGCACACTTGTCACCTCCGGCGTCCCCATCCTCCAGGCGCTCACCATCACGCGCGAAACCGCCGGCAACTGCATCGTCGCCGATGCCGTAGGCCGCATTCACGACTCCGTCAAGGAAGGTGAATCCATCGTCACGCCCATGAACACCTGCCCCGTCTTCCCTCCCATGATGATCTCCATGGTCGACGTCGGTGAGGAAACGGGCCAGCTCCCGGACATGCTCCTCAAAGTGGCAGACGTTTACGACGAAGAAGTGGACAACGCCGTCAGCGCCCTGACCTCCATGCTGGAACCGATCATGATCGTCTTCCTCGCCGTGGTCGTCGGCGGCATCGTGTTCGCCATGTTCATGCCGCTCATGAACCTGATCTCCAACATGTAAACTCATGACGTACCATCGCCATATCCGGCTGCACCGGGGATTCACGCTCATCGAAATCCTCATCGTCATCGCCATCATCGCCATCCTGATGACCATCGGCATGTTCGCCTTCAACGCAATCAAGGAAAAGAAACGTGCGGAAACGGTCAAAGTCACTATCTCTGCGCTCTCGACCGCGCTGGACCAATACCGTTCCGACAACTCGTGCTACCCTGTCGGCGACGGCAGCGAAACCAGCTCCACCAAGCTGTACGAAGCCCTCTACCGTGATGAAGACGGCGACGGCCGGCCGGATATGAACCCCGAAGGCCAAGGTCGCCTGAAGCCGTATTGGGACAAACTCAAACCCGGATCTTCCGATCCGGAAAGCGTCAACGTCAAACGCCGCAATGGCCGCTACGTCATCCTTGACCCGTGGGGCACCCCCTACCGTTACCGCCTCGGCAGCGGCCAGAACGCCGTCGATGCGGACGGCAACCGCGGCAACGGCATCAACGCCGACTTCGACATCTGGTCTCTCGGACCCGACATGAAGGGCAACAACGGCCCCAACAAAACAGGCGACAACGAAGACAACATCTGCAACTGGTAACCAGGCTGCACGAAAATCCAATCCTTCCCTTCTTCCGCATGGAAGAAGGGATTTTTCGTATCCTGCGACAAAACAAACGCTTTCGCTTCCGAAAAAACCGGATGGCGGCCACACAGAACACGCCTTCGGCAAAACAGCCGCTCCCCCGTTCAGGGAAGCGGCTGTCGAAAAGAGAGGAAGCGGATATCAGACCAGCTTCAAGCGTGCAAGATCCTGCGTATCGATCAGTCCGACGGGTTTGCCGTCACCATCGAGCACGACCAGATCGTCGATCCGGCGATTGCGAAGAGTCCTTACGGCAGCAGCTGCCAGCTCGCCTTCTTTCACAAACACCGGAGTCGGCGTCATTAGAGGAGCGACCGGCTTGCCGCCAACCAATTCATCCGCCTGATAGGCGCGCGCAAAATCTCCATGAGTGAAAATCCCGGCAAGCGTCCCATCCTCCTTGACGAGGATACATGCCCCTGCCTTGGCGCGGCTCATGGCCAGCAGGCATTCGGATACTGTCGCCGTCACCGGCAGACAGGCAATATCCTTGCGCATGATATCGCAGACCTTCGTCAGCAAAGCACGCCCCAAAGAACCGCCCGGGTGGCGTTTGGCAAAATCTTCCTTGGTGAAATGCCGCGCTTCCAACAAAGCCATCGCCAGCGCATCGCCCATGACCAGCATGGCCGTACTACTTGATGTCGGAGCCAGATTCAGCGGGCAGGCTTCGCGCTCCACCCCGGTATCAAGCACGATATCGGCATGATTCGCCAGCGAGGAAGAGACATTCCCCGTCATTGCGATAATCTGCATATTGAAACGCTTCAGGAAAGGAAGCAGAGTCAGCAATTCCGATGTTTCCCCGGAGAACGACATGGCAATACACGCATCCCCGTCGCAAACAATCCCCAAATCGCCGTGAAGGGCATTCTGGGAATCGAGCAGCACGGTGGGCGCACCCGTCGAATTCAGGGTTGCGACAATTTTCTGACCGATATTGCCGGACTTGCCGACACCTACGACAATAATTTTGTGGCCGGAATCGAGCGCTGCCGACATAGACTCGACCGCCTGGACGAAATTGTCATCCAAGCGGTCGGTTACGCCTTTCAACGCTTCGATTTCGTCAACAAATACCTGACGACCTCGAACTAGATGATTGGACATGAGAAGGGATAAACGATTAGAAACGGCTGCGGCCCGTCATGCGGCCCGAACCGCTGGGAGGAGTCGTCCTCGTCGATTCTTCCACCACGCGAATGGCGGGTTGCACTACCGGTGCCAGAGCAGGAGCAGCTGCAGGGCGGGGAGCCGGAGCGGGAGCAGGCACGGCGGCTTCCTGTCTGGGAGTCGCCACGACCACTTCACGAGGCTGCGGAGCAGGTGCGGGAGCAGCGGGTTCCACATAGTCCCAGGGAGGGGTAACTTCCACGGTCGTTTCTTCAAAGGCGACCACTTCCTCCTGAGGTTGCACGACGCGCACAGGTTCGCTGCGGGTCGTATAATAGCCGGGCACATACTTCTCACCGCGCACGGGAGGAATCACGACGGGTTCCTGTTCGCCACGGCTGGTCAGTACGATATTGCCCGTGTACATACGCTGCACGGTAGCATCCATCTTGTTGCCGGCAGCTTCTTCGGAGGGAGCGACAAAACAATCGGGAAGCTTCACTTCCTTGGGCAGATCGGCAGGCGCGGCTTCGGCATTGGCGGCGAGAGCTTCCGCCTTGGCCGTCAGCGTCGTAATGCGCGACTCCACATAATCGGACCTGAAATCGGGATGTTCATCCTTCAATTTCACCATGGCATCCTTGGCGGCATTGGTCGCTTGCGTCGCGGCATACAGGAAGCCTTTCTGTTCAAGCTTATTGGCCCGCTTCATCAGTTTCTCGGCCTTTTGAAGGCTGTCTTCTGGAGCTGCCAGCAGGCAACCGGCCATCATCGGAAGTAAGTAGAGTGCGCGTATAGTCATAAAACTGTATCGGGTTTACCCCTCTCGCGTAAGAATACCAAATACCATGCGGGGTGAAAAGCAAAAAATGATCATACTTCGGGAAAAATGGTGGCAGGTCTCCGCCTGCCTTGAACCCATCGTTTGCCGGGTACTCCGGCTGCCTCCCATCCGCTCCGGGCGGAGCATTCCCGGCCCTTTTGAAACCAGCAGCTTCCGGACCTTTCTTTCCCGCCTTTCGCGAACCGGCGCTTCCTTGCACGCAACCCGGTTTGAAACGGGTACGCGGCGCACTGCCGCAGGAGCCCCCGGCATCGGCCGTTTCCTGCTTGACAACAGGGTGTTTTCCGGTAGAATCCGCACATGTCCAAAAGGGGATATCTATTAGGCATCGCCATGAGCGTGGGAGTTCTTGCCGGTTACACCGTCTACCCGTCCGTCATCGGGGGCAGACCGGTTTCCACCAAACACACGCATTCGACGCAGAAGAAAAAAGCCGCATCCCCCATTGCGGAGCCGGATACCGCCGGGCTGAAGGACACACCTGCCCCCGTAGCCCCTCCGCAGCCCGCCCCCTCCATCGCACCTCCGGTGGTACAGCCAGCTCCGTCTCCCGCGCAGCCGGAGCCTGAACCCGCACCCACTCCGGATACGCCGCAAGAGCCGGAACCGGCCCCTGCCCCGGAACCCGCACCGGCCACGCCGGACGAACCTGCGCCCGTAGCCGAAGAACCCGAACCGGAACCGGCCGCCGATGAACCCTCGGCTCCCGACATTCCCGATCTCGCATCCGCCACGCGAACCCCTGCCCAGCTCAAACAGCTGCAGCAATATCTGAAACATCTGGCATCCATGAAGGAGGCCCCGTTCATCGGCAAGGAATTCACAGGTACGGCATGGAGCAAGGCGGACTCCATCCAGCGCAAACTCGCTTCCCGTATCGCAAAAAACCTCGAAGGCCGCACCGACAAGGATGTCATGGCATTCCTTTCCAAGCCCCAAAACAGGCTCGACCTTGCCCAATGGCAGTTGATCCAGCATGCAGGAGCCGACAAGATTTCAACCCTCGCCTCCACGCCGGACGGCCACAGCTTCCTGACCGCCTTCGCCAACAATCTCGAATGGCTTGAAGGATTCCTCTTCTCGGGGCCCGTCGGCAATGCCGACAAGGCGCTGGCCATCCTCGTCGACATCGTCAAGGACTCGCCGGACACCGTCTCCGATCCCATGCTCCGCAAAATAGCCGCCGCCACGGCAGCCGAATTCGCGCGATCGGGCTGGGAACACGACAAAGCCGTCGCCCGCAACAAATTCTACGCGACCAGCTGGAAGGAAGGCAAACTCAACCGCGAATTCGACAACCTCGACTACTGGGACATGCGCATCGTCTGCGGTTGCAAGGGGAACAACGGCTTCGGCAACGTCGAATCGCTCACCTGGCAGCGCGACAACGTCCGCCTTCCCGCCGAACAATACACAGGAGCCTGCTGGCAGGCTCCGTACCGCCTCAACAACATCAGCGGCGACAGCATCCACGGTTCCGACTACTACCGCCCCTATGACCGGTACTTCTCCGGCAACCAGGCGCAAATGACGAAAGACGTCGGCGGCGTCTGCGGCGGCCTGTCCCACTACGGAGCATTCGCAGCCTGCGCCAACGGCATCCCCGCCCTGCCCATGGGCGAACCGGGCCACTGCGCCTACACGGTGCGAGTCAACGGCAAATGGACGCCTGCCTATTCGCTCTCATGGCAGCGCGGCGCACACTGGTGCTTCTGGGACGAACACACATGGGCATTCCTCGAACTCACGCAGGCCCTGTACTCCGACCAGTTCCGCACCCGCATCTCCGACCAGGTATCCGCCATCGCGCGCTTCCTTGCCGCAACCAACAAGCAGAACACGGCCGTCGGCCTGTACGAACTGGCAACGGACATCCAGCCGCTCAACTTCCCCGTCTGGCGCGAATACTGCAACCTCGTCAAAACCAAGGCACCCAACGACGCCAGGAAATGGACGCAAATCAACGACGCCGTGTGCAAGGCCTTTGCTCCCGTCTTCCCGGACGTATGTGCCCAGACATTGATGAAACACGTCTATCCCCAGTTGTTCCAATGCGTCAAATCCCCTACGGATCGCCTGAAAATCTTCCATGCCAGCCTGAAGCAATTCGACAACATGGGTTCCTGCCGCTGGGACGTCGAAAACTTCCTGAACAAACAGATCGAACAGGTACGCGACAAAAACAAGCCCAATGAAAAACTCCTGATGGACTACCTCAAGGTCGTCATGGGCAACATGATGAACAAACCCGCTTTCGCTTCCATCGCCCTCGCGTGGGGACAGGGGCAGGTCGCTCAGGAAAAGCCGGCCTTCCAGCAGGCCTTCACCAAGATGACTCTGCAGGCCATGGGCGCTTCCCGTATGGACAAGGATGCCAAGGACAAACTGCTTGCGGCTGCCCTCATCGGCGCGGAAAACAGCAAAGACCTGACCACCTTCCAGACCGTCGGCAAAATGCTCAAGCACAAATACAAGGACTCCCTGCCGAAAATCGACCCGTTCCCCGGCAAACTCCTTTCCTCCGGCGGCCTCGTGCGCATGAGCTCCGTCTCCTCCCAATACGGCGACGCATCCATGCACTGGGGGCTCCTCGAACCCTGCGGCGGACACTTCCATACCAACAAGGATGAAGACGCCTGGGCGGAAGTCGAACTGCCGCGTGTCGGCCAGCTCTCCGGCGTCGTCGTCATCTGCACGGGCGACAACCTCTGGAGGCTCAACAACATGAAAGTGCAGGTCTCCGAAGACCGCACCAACTGGACGGATGTTCACCAGTTCGGCAATGCATCCCGCATCCTGCGCGCCGACCTCGCCGACTCCAAGCCGAGAGCCCGCTTCGTCCGCATCCTGCGCCCGGGCGGCCCTGAATTCTTCCACCTCAACGGCATCCAGGTCTACGGCAAACCCGCATCCTGAACCCAACCGGCACCACACAACATGAAGACACTGTACACACTGGCCCTTGCCGCGCTCCTCTCCTCCGCCCCTCTGATGGCGGTTCAGCAGGCCGCCACCTACGAAGACGCCGCCAAAAAAGCCAAGGACGACGGCATCCTGATCTACATGTACGGCGCAGGATGGGACAAAATCGGCGAAAAAATGCTGACAACCCTCTGGAAAAGCAGGGAAATCGACAAAATCGCGGGACAAGCCATCATGCTCACGCTTCCGGTTTACCAGAACCCCACCGAAGCGGAAAAGAAAACCACCGCCAAAATTCTGGGCAATTACAAATTGCCGAACGGCATCGCCTCCTATCCCTGCATCCTGATGCTGGACCGGAACGGGCGGCCATACGCCACCATTCAGGGCAACGCCCTCACCGAATCGCCCTCACAGGCAGTCCAAACCATCCGGAGCAACATGGACAAGCTGGAACAGCGCACCAAGCTCGTCCAGCAGGCGGAAAAAGCGCAAGGACTCGAAAAGGCGAAACTGCTCGGCAAAACCTGCGATTTGGGCATTGCAACGCCTGACAAACTGCTCGACATGATCAAGCAGGCCGATCCGGACGATAAAAGCGGATATGTCCGCCGCCTCCAGTTCAGCCCCTGGGCTCTTGGCGACCAGATCAAGGAACTCGATGCCGACGAAGCCGTCTCGCGCGTCCGCCGCATGGCTGACGATCCGGCCTACACGCCTCATCAGAAGCAGGAAATGTATGCCGTACTGACCGGAAAACTGCGCCGCAACTCTCCGGCATACGACATGAAAAAACTCCGCACCCTCTTCGAGGAAATGCGCGACTTCGACCCGGAATCCATGTACGGCGTCGCAGCAGCCAGCTCCATCGACGCATGGTGCACCACCTTCTCTCTGGCGCGTGGCTGGAGCCCCCGCATCTTCGATGACGGCGGCCCTGTAGAACTGGAAGGCTCGCATCCCGTCAAGGACAAGGGCACCTACATCATCACCTTCAACTACCAGAGAGGCATGCACGCTCTCGGCGTCAAATCCGTAGCCGTGTACGACGGGAACACCCTCGTCGCACAGGACAAGCACACCGCCAGCGCAGGACGCAATGCCAAAGACAACACCTACACGCTGAAAGTTCCCAAACCGCTGAAAAACCCGAGAATCGTCTGTGAATTCGAACAAAACGGCGGCAAGGACACCTACGGCTCCCTCTCCATCAAAAAACAATAATCTTCTCTTTCGCGCCCGGTTCATCCTGCGGACCGGGCGCCTCCTTGCTCCATGCATCCCCTCCAGCTCGACGTCCACACGCACACGATCGCCAGCGGCCACGCCTACGGCACCATCACGGAAATGGCTCGTGCCGCCGCCGACAAAGGCCTCTCCCTGCTCGGCATCACCGAACACGCCTCCGGCATCCCCGGCACCTGTGCCGACCTCTACTTCGCCAACCTCCCCGTCGTCCCTCGGCGCATGTTCGGCATTGACCTCCTGCTCGGAGCCGAAATCAACATTCTCGATTATGCCGGAACCCTGAGCATGGCACCGAAACTGATCGACACCCTCGATCTCCGCATTGCCGGCATCCATGAACAGTGCTACACCTTCGGCACCATCGAGGAGAATACCCATGCCGTCCTTCAGGCCATCCGCAACCCGGCCATCGACATCATCAGCCATCCGGACGACGGCAACTGCCCGCTGGATTATGACATCCTCGTCCTCGAAGCCAAACGGCACCACACCCTCCTCGAAATCAACAACAACGCCCTGCGTCATCCCGAAACGCGCAAAAACGTCGTCAAAAACGCCCTCTCCATCCTTGAAAAAAGTAAGCTGCACGGCGCACCCGTCCTCCTCAGCAGCGACGCCCATTACATGACGGACATCGCCAATATCGACCACATCACGCCCCTCCTGGCGCGCACCGATTTCCCTGACGAACTCGTCATCAACTACTCGGCCGAACGATTCTCGGCATGGCTGAAGGAAAACCGCGCACGCGGCAAGCGGGCGTAACTCACTCGCCCTGCTGCCCCTTCAGCATCTTCATCACGGCATCCGCCGCCTTTGCTGCTGCGCCGCCGTGCCCCAGCAGATCCGTTGCCGCACGCATGCTGCGCACCACATCCTCGCGCTGTTTCTCGTCCATCAGCCTCTCCAGCTCGGCGATGCAGTTCTCCACGGAAAAATCGTTCTGCACCAGCTCGCGCACCACTTCCTTGCCGGAAAGAATATTCACCATCCCGATATGGGGAATGCGCACCAGCAGCTTCGCCGCCAGATACGTACCCCACGCCACCTTGTACACCAATGCGTAGGGAAGCTCGTGCAGAGCCGCTTCAAGCGTCGCCGTACCGGAAGCCACCAGCGCGGCATTCGCCCGATCCATCAACCCGTGGTAATTCTCCGTCCGGATATGCAGCACATTGGCCGGAAGACCGAACTCGTGCGCCATCCGGCGCATCAGATCGGCCAGCTTCGTATTCGATGCAGCCGTCTCGAACACCCAGTCGGGATGCCTGTGGCGCAGCAAATCCACCACCTGAATGAAAACGGGAAAATGCCTCTCGATCTCGCGCACACGGCTCCCCGGAAACAGGCCGACCAGCTTCGGCTCCCGCACATCCGTCTGCCGCTCCGCCAGAATATCGTCCACCAGCGGATGGCCCACAAACTCCGTCCACAGCCCCGCCCCCTCGAACAAAGGCTTCTCAAAGGGGAAAATGCACATCATGATATCCAGAATCTTCGCCATCTTCGGAATGCGCCCCTTGTGCCAAGCCCACACCTGCGGGGAAATGAAATAACCGATCCGCACATCCACACCATCGCGGCGCAAACGCTCGGCCATACGCAGATTGAACCCCGGATAATCCACCAGAATCACACCATCCGGCTGCTCGCGCTTGATGCGGTCCAGCACATCGAGAAACTTCTGGCGAAACCATCCGTACTTCTTCAGCACTTCCACCACGCCGATCACCGCCGCTTCCTCCACCCAATCCTCGATTTCCGGCGAAACGGCCTGCATCAGCGGACCTCCCAACCCCATGATTTCCATGGACGGATCCTGCCTGAGCAACTCCTGCATCAGCAGCGCGCCGTGCTTGTCTCCGCTCGTCTCTCCGGCAATGATGAACAACTTCATGTCGTACGTCAATGTAGCTGAATGCATTGAATTTTACAAGAAAAGACTTCACAGCACAGCAAAACTGTGCATAATCCCCCGCATACGAACATGATGCACGAACTGATCAATATCTGGATGGGATGGGTGACCGACTGGGGATATGCCGGCGTCATCCTCCTCATGGCCATGGAAAGCTCCATCTTCCCCGTCCCCAGTGAACTGGTCATGCCCCCGGCCGCCATCATTGCCGCCGGACCCAATGCCCCCATGAGCTTCTGGGGCGTCGTCATCGCAGGCACCGTCGGCTCCTACGTCGGCTCCGCCATCACCTACCTCGTCGCCCGCTATGCAGGCATCCCCTTCATCAACCGCTGGGGCAAATACTTCTTCATGCCTCCGGCCAAAGTCGCCAAGGCCACCGTCTTCATGGAGCGGTACGCCGTCGGTGGCGTCTTCTTCGCCCGCCTGCTCCCGGTCATCCGGCACCTCATCTCCATCCCGGCGGGCATCGTCCGCATGAACTTCTGGATATTCAGCCTCGTCACCACGCTGGGCGCCTTCATCTGGTGCACCGTTCTCACCTGGTACGGCCACCGCATCGGCTCGGAGCATCCGGACATTCTCAAAGACCCGGACAAACTGAAAGAAGCCGTAAAAGCCGAATCGCTCGGCCTCGTCATCTGCGTCGTCGTCCTGGCCGCCCTGTACGTCCTGATGATCAAAATGACCTCCCGCAAAAAGAAGGAACAGGACATTCAACACTGATCGTTTTTCTTCGATAAACGCTTCCCTATTCGCAAACAAAACGCCTGTCTTGTACAAGACAGGCGTTTTTTCATTGGAGCCGGGGCACCCGTGAGTTTACTTCGGCAGCTTGATCAACTCTCCAGCCGACAGTTCCCTGCCCTTGAGGGACGGATTCAACTTCAGAATCTCTTCTGCCCGCGCCGGATCATCCAATTCCTTCCGGGCAATGGATTCGAGCGTATCGCCCTTCTTCACCTGATAATCCCGCAGGGAAGGAGCGGACGGATCCTGACCGTAAGCCACCTTACCTACATTCACCACCTGATCCTTCTCTTCAAGGCGGAAAAACAGCGTCTGCCGCTTTTCTTCCGGCCTTCCGTAGTCCGTATACACTTCCGCATATAGCGTCACCGGAGCCAGCATCTTCTGCGACCTGCTGCCGTAATAATGCGTCTCGATCTTGTAGTCCCCATCCTTCGCCTTGCGGATCAGGAACTCTTCGGGGCCGTAGCCCTGCGTCACGTCGCGGGAAAGCATGCCGCCCGTCTGCGTCCGGTTATGGCTGTAGAAACACTTCTCCTTGAACGGGTCGGTCACCCACAAATCCATATCCGAAGCGGCCGTATCCCAGTTGATGACAACGCGCAGATCCGTATCTACCGGCTTGATGAACGCGGGATCCAAACCATCCACATTCACCGGCTTGCCTTCGGCCTTCGCCTTGGCGATCAGGCGGTTCATCTCCATCAGGGCAATCTGCTCCACCCCGGCGAAACGCTCCTGCATCGGATTCGTCAGAATCTTCCGCAACATATCGACCGCGGCCTGATACTCGCCCTTCTCCGCCAGCACCAGCGCCAGATCGCGGTAGGACTGCGGTTCTTCACGGAACATCTCGGCCACTTTCCGGAACACGAACTCCGCCTGATCCAGATCGCCCAGATACCGGAGCTTGTAACCCAGCGTCCTCAGCAGGGAACGATTCTCCAACTCCATCTCCACAAGATTGGAGAGCACCTGCAAAGCCGTCGCCTTATCGCCCTTCGAGGCAAAGAAATCGGCACAATCCAGATAATACCCCGGAGCCGCCCCGTACTCCGCCTTGAGCTTCATATACGTATCGTAAGGCTTTTCCGATACCTTCAATGCCTCCATATACGGATCCTTCGAATCCCACGGCTTCACCTGAATCACGGGCTGCGGTGACTGTGTCTCACGGCCTCCTCCCGACCGTCCGCCTGCCGACCCCAGCATAGCACCGCCTGCCGGCCGCATACCGCCAGTCACAACAACCGCCGCATCGGCATCTTCAGCGGCAACCATTCCTGTGCCAAAACCGACACCAAAGGCCTCACCTACCCCGGCAGGAGGAGCCTCTGCCCCAACGGGAGCAGCAGCAGCAGCGGGCATCACGCTCACGGCCTCCGATCGACGCTCAGCCCTCAGGACACGAACATCCCCCGAATCAAAGGGGGATGCTTCGCCCGCTTCATCGTCCATCCCATCCACTGCACGCTGATTCAAAACCATCTTCGTATCGGCATTCTTGGCTGGTTTCCTCTTCGAAAAATCGGTTTCAAGCCACGCTACCTTCTCCTTCCAGCCGTCCAAAGATCGCCGCATCTGCCCCACCCTTTGCGATTCCTCACTCAGCTCCTTCGCCTTGGCATTCATCGCCACATGCTCGTCGTACAATTGCCTTTCCTTCGGTGCGGAGGCCGGAGGCCTCACCCCGTGGCGGATATACTGGTCGAGCGACTCCAGCACCAGCAAAGACGTACCGGGCGTCACGATACCGTATTCCTCGCCGAGAGCCTTCAGCCGCTCGGCCCGCACCGGGGTTTCCGGCTCGCGCATCATCTCGTTCAGCCTGTTCTGGGCATGGAAAGACCGCAACAGCGTTCCTTCCTGCGCGTTGCCCGTAGAAACAGGCATCGTGACAAACATACCATGCGTCTCATTATTCTTTCCTTCCGACAGGCTCACCAGTATCAAACCAATCTCATGATCACCTTCAGGAATGTTGCCAGTCACCAGCAGCGCATCTCCGGCCTTGACCGTTCTGCCGCTGCATACGGAATCCTCCCACGGCTCACCGTCCAACACCACACTTATCACTTTCAATACAGGCTCTTCCAGATTCTTCATCGCCTGCTCCGCCGTATGATTCGTCAGAGTCAGCACGCGGGCATTCATACGCTCCATGGCATGAAAATCCGAAGCGGACGTTACGGCAAGAGCCACCACAGGAGCCGCGCTGTCACTCATTTCCCCCTTGCTGAAATTGGCAATACCATCGCTCACGACAAAACACAGTCCCGCATCCGCCGTCGAAGGTACCGCAGCCTGTACATCCGCCGTTGCTCCGTCATAAGTAATCTCCTCCAACGCTTTCAAAAGAGCATCGGCATCCTTGAACACCTTGGGATCGCCGATCCTGTCGCGCACAATCGTCAGACGAACTTCCTCAATGGGCCGTTCTGCCGATGCAGCCTGGCCCGGCCTGTTCATGTACGTATCCAAATATTTTTTCAAAAAGGCAATCGCCTTCGCCGTATCCGCCTTCGCCATCGATCCTGAGGCATCCCATACGATCGACAGCCTGCCCGGTGCCTTATGGCTGCCAGCACCCGCAGCATCCACAGGTAGAACAACCGTGGCATAATACTTGCCGTCATGCTTCTCGACAAAAGATTCACTCTTGGGCTTACCCCCAAGCTGAATCGGCGTCATCGTAAAATTGCCGTTACCCGTCTCTACGGTGGGACCGAACTTGGGAAGTGGCGCAGGAATCGATATCTTCAAATCCTCCGTCAGCGCAATATCCTTCAACTCCTTCTCGGCCACAAACATTCCCTGCACCTTGTCAAACGAAAGATTCTCCACGGGAGACCGGTTGATCTGCGGCTTCTCGTCGTTGAGCACCTCGACGCGCAACTTGAAGGAATCCATCCTGTTGCCGAAATTCAGAGGCAGCTGGTACAGCACAGAACCGTCCTCATTCATCGGCACCATCGTCGTATAACGAAGACGAACCGTACGCGTACCGTTTGCCGGAATGGGATGCACGCGCGTCTTGAACTGGTTGCCTCCCGACCATTCCACCAGCCCCGGATCAATACCCCTGCGCTGCTCCTCTTCGAACACCACACGAGCCTTCTCCTTCGTCACAGGTACGCCGTCCACCATCGCACCGTTGACATCCAGTGCATACCCCTGCATCACAGCCCCCTGCGGCAAAGGGTAATACAGTTCTCCCTCCAGCACCCGGTTATTCGGATTATGGAACGTCATCGTCACGATCGTCTCGCAAAGCGGCCCCATCACGCGGGATTGCACTTCCGCCTTGCTGATGACCACAGACTGATCCTTCTCCCCCTTTTGAATAATCATCCGGGGAAAAACGGGCTGTGTCTGCACATCCGGCAGCACGCGGCTGGCGGTTACGGGATCGGCGGCCTGAGTCTGGGCCCACGCAGGAGCCGCCATCAAACCGAGCGCAATAAGTTGGGGTACTATTTTCATGATATGTATGGATCGCCTTCGGATCGATTCATTTGTAGCATAACCACAGGGAAATCGTCCAGCAAATTTTATGCAACAAAAGCATCACAAACGGATTCGGCAGAAAATTATTCCATCAGATAAAAGCAGAAACGAAACAGGAACACATACATACGCCACCCTCGGATTTCGAGCCGAGAACACTCATCTTTTTCCTCAATCCGCAACGGCCGGAAACACATTCGACAGGCCCAGCAACAGCAGCCCGCCCACCACGGCCACCCCCACCGTAAAAGCAAGACTACCCGTCAACGCGATCCCGCTCCCCCACCTGCCGAACGCATCCGGAGCATCCTCTCTTCCGAAACTCCTCCGCACCAGCGAAGAAGCGAAATTGCCGAAATACGCCAACAGAACGATAGCCAGCAGAACGGCAATCAGGAAAAACGGCTTGTGCAGAATCGGGAACCGCAAGCAGTACGCCAGAATGAACCCTGCATCCGCCGTCAGAATCATCGCTCCCATAAATCCCTCCCATGTCGTCGCAGGATGCTGCACCGGAGCCATGCGTGCCGACTCGAACAAACGCCCGCCGAACAACACACCGCAACCGTGCGCAAACAGATCCGCCAGCTTCGTCACCACCATCAGCCAGACCAGAATCGAAAAAGCCTCCCTCGGCAGCGTACCGCCCGCCGCATCCATCCCCACCAGGCAAAACAGTGCGAACGCCAGCATCCAGCAGGGAAACACAAACGAAAGCACCGTCAGGCCGATATTGCGCACCGCGCGCTCGAACCCGTCCGCGCGGAATGCCTCCCACGTCAACGCAAGCACCATCAGCATCACCAGATAAAAACAGGCAAACACCCCGGCAGCCGCCACCGCATACAAATCCCCCAAATGGGCCGACCAACCGTTGGAAAGCACCAGCACCCTGTCGCGGGCCTCCACGGCAATCGCTGCCAGAAGCCAGGGATAGGCCAGCCCGGCGCACAAGGCCAGCTTCCCCTGCGTATAGCCATCCTTCTCCCGCAGCAGGCGGTGCCAGTCGAGCGTACCCATATTGCACAGCCCGCACACGAGCCCCGCATAGCCCCAGGCTGCATCCACCCACCAGACCACGGCCAGCAGGGCAAACAGCAAAAAAGTACCGGGAAAACTGGATAACACGAGTTTGGAAGAAGCAGTCATGGGAGTCGAGGGAAATCAACTCCCTTTCTATCACGAATCCATCATCGGGAACAAGCACGACTTGTGTAACAGAAGTGTAACAACATCCTACCCGGCCGCCGAATTCCCAGCCAAACAGCCGAACACGCCTCTTTCTATCCATTCGGGAGACACTGCATTTTTGCGCTGGAAATTCGGAGGTAACTCCGCTATCATGCCTCCTGTTATGGCTACGCCTCCGTTTCACTATCAGGATCCTTTCCCCCTCGGCGAGGATAAAACACAGTACCGCCTCATCACCAAAGACTACGTGAGCATCGGCGAATTCGAAGGAAAACCGATCCTCAAAGTTGCGCCCGAAGGCCTCCGCCTCCTCGCCGCCGAAGCCTTCCACGACATCGCCTTCTACCTCCGCCCCGAACACCTCAAAATGGTTGCGGGCATCCTGAGCGATCCCGAAGCCAGCGAAAACGACAAAAGCGTAGCACTCACCCTCCTCCGCAATGCCGAAGTGGCCTCCCTGGGCATCCTCCCCTTCTGCCAGGACACCGGCACCGCCAACATCGTCGGCAAAAAAGGCCAGCAGGTCTGGACCGGATGCAACGACTGCGAAGAACTCTCCCACGGCGTGTACGACGCCTACACGCAGAACAACCTGCGCTACTCCCAGACGGTCGCCCTCGACATGTACAAGGAAAAGAACACGGGAACCAACCTTCCGGCGCAGATCGATATCGCCGCCGTCGAAGGCATGAAATACAGCTTCCTCTTCGTCGCCAAAGGCGGCGGCTCGGCCAACAAAACCTACCTCTATCAGGAAACAAAAGCCCTGCTGAACCCGGCCACGCTCAAGAAATTCCTCGTCGAAAAAATGAGCACCCTCGGCACCGCTGCATGCCCGCCCTACCACGTCGCCTTCGTCGTCGGCGGCACCTCGGCGGAAATATGCCTGAAAACCGTCAAACTCGCCTCCACCAAATACTACGACACCCTCCCCACCGAAGGCAACGAACACGGACAGGCCTTCCGCGACCTCGCCCTTGAAAAGGAACTGCATGAAGAAGCCTGCAAACTCGGCCTCGGCGCCCAGTTCGGCGGCAAATGGTATGCGCTCGACATCCGTGTCGTCCGCCTCCCGCGCCACGGCGCATCCTGCCCCGTCGGCATGGGCGTCTCCTGCTCCGCCGACCGCAATGCCAAGGCGAAAATCACCCCCGAAGGCATCTTCATCGAGCAGCTTGAGCGCAACCCCGGCCAGTACATCCCGGAAGCACTCCGCACCGTCCAGCCCACCGCCGTCAGCATCGACCTCAACCGCCCGATGGACGAAATCCGCGCGGAACTCTCCAAATACCCCGTCACCACCCGCCTCAGCCTCAACGGCACCATCATCGTCGGCCGCGACATCGCCCACGCCAAACTCAAGGAACGCCTCGACAACGGCGAAGGGCTGCCCCAGTACATCAAAGACCACCCCGTCTACTATGCAGGCCCGGCCAAAACACCGGAAGGCTACCCCTCCGGCTCCTTCGGCCCCACCACTGCAGGCCGCATGGACTCCTACGTCGACCTCTTCCAGGAAAACGGCGGCTCCCTCATCATGATCGCCAAGGGCAACCGCGCCCAGTGCGTCACCGATGCCTGCAAAAAACACGGCGGCTTCTACCTCGGCTCCATCGGCGGCCCCGCCGCCATCCTGGCGAAAGACAACATCAAAAAAGTCGAACTCCTCGAATACCCCGAACTCGGCATGGAAGCCGTCTGGAAAATCGAAGTGCAAGACTTCCCCGCCTTCATCCTCGTCGATGACAAAGGCAACGACTTCTTCGCCCAAATCCGCGCCAACTGGGCCTGCCCCGCCTGCGCGCACTAAACCTCAGAACACCGGAGCGGGAACACAGAATAACGCAGATAGAAAAGACTGACTCAGAAATTTCTTCTGCATATCCTGCACATTCCCCGCTCTGGTTAAACCCATCGTCATCCGGCCCGATGTACACCCGTGACAGCGATCCCTTGACATACGACGTCATCGGCGCAGCCATGGCCGTACATCGGGAACTCGGATGCGGCTTTCTGGAATCCACCTATCAGGAAGCACTGGAATGGGAACTGCACACCCAAGGCATACCTTATGAACGGGAAGCCAAACTGAACATCCATTACAAAGGCCACCTACTGCCGTCTTCCTACCGTGCAGACTTCGTCTGCCACGGCACTCTCCTTCTGGAATTGAAAGCCCTCACCCACCTCTCAGGCACGGAAGACGCACAAATCCTCAACTACCTCAAAATCACCAAACTGACCAAAGCCCTCCTCTTCAACTTCGGCACCCCTCAACTATATTACAAACGCTACATCATGCCACCCTCTGCGGACATCTGAGAAACTCTGCGCATATCTGCGATCCTTCCCCCTCATTTCCATGACACCCAAGCTCAAAACCTTCCTCGAACGCCTCTTCAGCACCGTCATCCTCCTCACCCTCGTCGGCGGAGTCCTCTGGTGGAACAGCGTCTGGGGCTATGCCATCCTCATCTGCCTCCTGTGCAACCTCACCACCATCGAATGGTACGCCATGCTCAAGGAGAAAAAAGACTACGCCCAGCGCTGGCTCGTCCTCGCAGCCGGACTCCCCTACCCATGGCTCCTCTTCCTGCTCGGCCACTTCAGCATCAAAGAAACATGGTGCCTGTACTGCGACACTCCTCACGTTCGCAGCATCGACACCACTCAGGCCGTTACCGCCTTCTCTGCATTCGCCTTCTTCGCCGTCGCACTCGTGGCCGTCGTCTCCTTCGTCTGGGAAATGCGCCGCCCCATTGAAGCCGACCGCGCCCTGCGAAGCGTCGGCACCACCCTGCTGGCTTTCATCTACCCCGTATGGATGTTCAGCTTTGCCCTTGCCTTCCTGATCGCGGAAGCCCATGGTGCACACCTCGCCGACAGCGCTGTCGGCATGCTGCTCTGGATCATCCTCGTCACCAAACTCACAGACATCTGCGCCTACGTCAGCGGCGTCCTCATCGGCGGCAAAATCTTCGGCGACCGCAAAATGATCCCTCACATCAGCCCGAAAAAAACGTGGGAAGGCTTCATCGGCTCACTGCTCCTCACCACCGCCGCGGGCTTCGGGCTGGCAACCGTCCTCATGCCTGCCGCACTGCATTACCCGTGGATACTGGCTTCCATCATCATCATCATCGCCCTCCTTGCCGTCATCGGAGACCTCGCAGGCTCCCTCATCAAGCGCAGCCTCGCCGTCAAAGACTCCGGCTCACTCTTGCCGGGAATCGGCGGCATCTTCGACCTCATCGACAGCCCCGCCTTCACCGTCAGCATGATCGTAGGCGGAGGAATCAGCCTGGGAGCATTCTGCGCCAACGTACTCCATCTCTTCTAACCCGGTTCGTCCATGCCCCCGGCTACCCTGCACTCCTGCGTCCGGACCCTCCTTCTTATCATCGCCGCCTGCGCCGCAGCCATATACAACCGACCCGCCTGCTACGCCGTCCTGATCTGCCTCCTGTGCAACCTGTCCATTCTGGAATGGGCAGCATCCCTCAAGAAAAACGGCATAACCTGCCATCGCAACCTCCTCCTTGCGGCAGGCCTCGCCTATCCATGGCTCATGGCGGGCGCAATCCTCGGCATGTACAGCCAATATACCCGGCAAACACCAATCCTGCAATTCGGCGGCAAAGGGGACCCATCCTTCCTCCTGTTTCCCGACTCGTCCGAACAGCTCCACATCCTCACCTCCTTCTTCACCCTTTCGGCAATCTATCTGGCATGCTTCATCGCAACCTCCGTCCTGTGGGAAATGGCATCACCCGGAAACCAAAATAAAAACCTCTCCGCCATCAGCGGCACCGTCCTGCCCTTCCTCTTCCCCGCCTGGTTCTTCTCATGGGCTCTATCTGCCCTCATCCCGACCGGAAACACGCCGAGCCACATCCTGCCGCCCGTCATTCTCCTCCTCCTTGCCTGCGGCCTCTTTGAACTGCTGGCTGCAATCTTCAACAAATGGCTGGGAGGAAAAATCTTCAAACGCAACCCTCTAAGCAGACACATTGCCCCCGAACGCACATGGGAAGGCTTGCTGGGCGCGACTGCTACCCTCTCCATCGCCGCCGCCACTGCCCTGCTGTACCACTGGCCCGACGCATGGTTCAATGCCTCTTCTCTCGACTGGACGGAACACCTCCTCACCATCATCAAATTCATTCTGATTTTCGTCATTTCCATTCCCGCCCTCATCTTCGGCATGGGACTCCTCGCCCACTTCGGAGCCTTGACCGCGATCTACCTTCGCCAAACCTTGGGCATCGAACAAACAGAAAACCGGCATATCTCAACCCTCCTCGGCAGCCTCGGCCTGCCGCTTGCTGCCTCGTCCGCACTTCTGGCGGCCATTGCCTTGCTGAACAACCTCCCAACCTGAATTTCAACCATGGAACAAGTAACAGCTCGACGCAGCGCCGTCGCCTCCATGGTAGCCTGCATCGGATGGACAATCCAATCGACCAGACCGAACACCGCCAGAGTACGGCCACAGCGCCTGTTACACTCCTGTGATACAATTCATCATGGCGTCATCGACGCGATTTGTGCTACAAAAGACTGGAACTCGCCTTTTCACGCATGAACGCCACCCCCAAAACACCGTTTCCTTCCTCCGGACGGCATGCAGCCGCCAAAGCCGCATTCACCTTCCTCGTGCTACTCTCCGCCGGATGGATCGTCCTTGATAGCAACTCCCTGCCCGTGTACATCGTATGCTTCTGCATCCTGTGCAACATGGCAACCCTTGAATGGAGCCTGCTCCTCGAAGAAAAGAAAAAACTTTGCCACCGGTGGCTCATCCTGCTTCTGGGACTTCCCTACCCATGGCTGCTCGGATTCGATGGAGTCAGAATATTCACCGTCTCCGTCCTCGGGTGCGCCTACCGCTCCGGAGGACAACACGAATACCCTGACCCATGGAATGTAGCCATCGCCTTCATCGGCTTCATCGCCATGGCCGCCCTGCTCTGGGAAATGACACGATCCTCCGAACCGGAAAAAAGCCTCGCTTCCGTCTCCACCGACCTGCTCGTCTCCATCGTCCCGGTCTGGTTCTTTTCATGGGGAATCATCGCCATCCTGAACGAAAGCATAAACCTCCAAACCCTCGTTTTCGACGCATGGCCGCCTGCTGTTAAAATCATTCTCATCGCCCTCTCCTTCAACGCTGCCTCATGGCTCATCAATCGCAGCGCCAGCGGCTTCCTTCCCCGCGGCCACACATCGTCATCCCCCAGCCCGATCCGAAAACCATGGCACACCTTGATGGGTTCATGGCTCCTCGTCTCTGCCATCTGGATCATCATCACCGTGGTGCAAACACCTCTCTTCTCGCTCGACTACGAACACACGCCTCCTCCCCGGATTGAAATCCTGCGTGCCTTGCTCCCGCAATCCCTGACCATCCTGGCCACCGTACTGGCCGTCGCCTGCATGACTGCCTGCGGCAATCGGGTCTGCATTACACTCAAACGCAGCATCGGACTCACGCGCCACCGATCTCTGCTTCCCGGCCTCCCGGGCTTCGTCCCCCTGCTGTGCGGGCCGGACTTCGCCATCGCCGGATGGCAGCTCCTGAACACCGCCGAACGCCTCTTCCACTACATCTTCACCTGATCCCGACATCGACATGCTCCCCATCGACGACATACGCCCCGACTTCCTCTCCGCCGCCAGCAGCCCCGGTGCCCGCATCCTGTTGAGCGCTCCCACCGGCTCCGGCAAATCCACGCGCATCCCCGGCATGATGCTCGAAGCCGGATGGGGAGAACGCGGCACCGTCCTCGTCGTCCAGCCGCGCCGCCTCGCCGCGCGCCTCCTCGCCGGGTACGTCGCCCGGCAATACCCCTGCCCCCTTGGGCAGGAAGTCGGCTACGCCGTCCGCTTCGACAGCCGCCAATCCTCCAAAACACGCATCCTCTTCGTCACCGACGGCATCCTCGAACGCCGCCTCACGGACGACCCCGAACTTCGCGGCATCAGCGCCGTCATCTTCGACGAAATCCACGAACGCCGACTCTCCGGAGACCTCTGCCTCGCCCGCGTCCTCGACCTCACCCGCACCGTCCGCCCCGACCTCGGCCTCGTCGTCATGTCCGCCACGCTCGACATCGACCAGCTCCACGCCTACCTCGGCCCGGAAACCGCCATCCTCCGTGCCCATGGGAAAATGTACCCCGTCGAAACCGAATACATGCCGCCCCGCCCCGTGCGCGACTCCCGGGGCATCATGGCCCCGCCACCCGTCTGGCAGCAATGCGCGGACGCCCTCCGCTCCCTCATCCGCCACGAAAACTGCGGAGACATCCTCATCTTCCTCCCCGGCGCCTACGAAATCCGCAGAACAGCAGAACTCCTCGAACACGCCTCGTGGCTCAAAGACCGCGACATCTACCCCCTGCACGGCCAACTCTCCCCCGAAGCCCAGAACAAAGCCGTCGAATGCGGCACAAGGCCGCGCGTCATCATCTCCACCAACATCGCCGAAACCTCCCTCACCATCGAAGGAGTCCGCAGCGTCATCGACTCCGGCACCGCCCGCGAAGCCTGCTGGGACCCTCGCCGGGGCATCTCCACCCTCCACATCGTCCCCATCTCGCAGGCTCAGGCCGAGCAGCGCAAAGGCCGCGCAGGACGCCTCTCCCCCGGCTACTGCATCCGCCTCTGGAGCGAGGCGGATCACGCCCGCCGCGCCCCCTTCCCCTCCCCGGAAGTCCACCGCGCGGACATCAGCGCCGCCTACCTCAACCTCCTCGCCTGGGGGCAGAAAGGCCGCGAAGGCATGGAAACATTCCATTGGCTCGACGCCCCCTCCGCCGAAGAAAGCGAACGCGCCTGGCAACTCCTCGAAGACCTCGGAGCCGTCACCCCCGAAGGCACACTCTCCTCCATCGGCAGGCGCATGCTCGCCTACCCCCTCGCCCCCGTCCTCGCCCGCCTCATGATCGCCGGGGAAGACGAAAATTGCCAGCCGGAAATGGCTGCCATCGCCGCCCTCATCCAGGGAGAAAACATCCTCCTCGGCGGAGAACCCCACGACAGCCTCAAAGAACCGGACGACTACACCGACTTTCAGGCCGAATGGCGGGCAGTCGAAAAAGCCCGCGCCCTCTCCTTCGACCCCTCCGCCTGCAACAAATGGGGCATCATGGCCCGGGCCGCACGGGAAATCGACCGCGCGTGGGAACAACTTCTCAGGGGGCGCGAAGGCACCCCGCCGCCCGCTCCGGACTTCCACCGCGCCCGCCAAGGCATCACCCGCGCGCTCGTCGAAAGCTTTGCCGACCGCATCGCCGCCCGCAACGGCATCGCCGCCAACACCGCCCGCCTCACCCGCAAACGCAGCGGAAAAATCGCCTCCGGCAGCGTCGCTCTCAAAGGGCAGCTCTTCGTCGCCGCCGAAGTCGCCGAAATCGGCGGCCGAGGAGTCGAAACGAAAATAGGCCGCTGCACCCTCATCACCATCGACGACCTCAAAACCGCCACCGGCAGCCTCATCGAAGAAACCGCAGCAGCCTACGACAAACAGCGCAAACGAGTCTTCCGCCACCTCCTCACCCGCTATCGCGACCTCATCCTCGAAGACCGCGAAAAAGGCGATGCCGACCCCGAACAGGCCGCCCCCCTCCTCACCGAACAAGTCGTCGCCGGCACCCTCTCTCTCGACCACTGGGACGGCCACGTCGAACAATGGATACGCCGTCTCAACGGACTCCGCCAATGGATGCCCGAACTCGAACTCCCCTCCTTCGACACCGAAGACCGCCTCGTCGCCATCGCCATGATCTGCGAAGGAGCTATCGGCTACAAAGACATCAAGGAACGGCAGGTCATGCCCGTCCTCCGCGAATGGCTCTCCCCGTGGCAGCGCGAAGCCCTCGACCGCTACGCCCCCACCTCCCTCCAGCTCTCCAACGGCCAAAACGTCAAACTCCGGTACCGGGAAGACTCCACCCCCGTCTTCGGACTCAAAGCCCAGCTCCTCTTCGGCGTCCGGGAAACACCCGTCATCGCGCAGGGCAAAATCAAAGTCCTCGCCGAAATCCTCGCCCCAAACCAGCGCCCCTGGCAAATCACCGACAACCTCGCCGGATTCTGGAAAACGGGCTACCCCCAAATGAAAAAAGACCTCGCCGGACGATACCCCCGGCAAAAATGGCCGGACGACGTCTGAAACGCCTACCTCTCCGCCGGCAAACGCCTGCCTGTCCACTGATCCTGCAGCTTCTCCCACGGATCGGCCCCGCGCGCCGGGAAAACCGTCGCCACATGCAAAAAAGGCAGCAACACCGCTGGCACCAGCACGCACCAGACTCGCACCTTCCCATGATAGGCTCGATACATCGCAGCAGCAGCCGGCCACACGACAAACACCACCGCTACGCCCATCGACGTAACAAGCCGCCACACCAGACGATTCCATACCCAGTGGGGCACGGAGCCATCCCGCAATGAATACTCCATCCTCAGCTCATACCATCCCACAGCAACACACCCTATCAAAAACGCAACCAGCCCGGCCAGCAGCAGCCGCCACCAATTCATTTGCGCAGGTGGCTCCTCGTACTCCAAATCCAGCCACGTCGGTTCCGGCATCTTGAGCAGCAAATACAGAATCAGAGGCAACACGAACACCTCAATCAAACCGAGCAGAATAAGAACAAACATCGCACAAAAAACTTTCAAACGTGCCACACACAGGCATCCTGTTACGTCAGGGAGCAATCTGCCTGCCATTCACCAACGGCTCCTCACATCGTGCCGGAGCAGGCAAATCCCAAATTCCCCAGTAAGGCAGCAGCGACACCCCGATCAGAATGGCCGCCAACCATCGGCACCGCCACAATCTGCCGCCATACACCACACCCAGCGGAGCCACCGCCAGAACGGAAGACAGTGCCATCAAGCAAAGCAACTCGTTCCACCTGATACAGTAATAATACGACTCACGGCAAACCTCATCCTTATATAAGCAGCACACCATCCCACTGCCGAACAAAACCATCACGGAAGCCAAAACAACCCGCCACCGCGCAACCTTCCGCGCGCTGACCGCCACACGCCCGTCCTCGTCATAGTCAGGCATCAACAACCCGCTGACCACAAAAGGACCGAGCGGCATGCCGATCAAAAAGGCTATAAAAAAACATTCCTGAAACCATTCAGCCATCGTTCACCTCCAATCAAAAGCACACAAAACTACAACATACGGAGCTGATACTACGATCGCAAGGCATAGCCACTCCCGAACATCCACCCTATACCCCTTGCCACGCGCTACCACAAGCGGACCAATCCCCACCAGTACAGACACCGCCATACAGACCAGCAAACCTCCCCACAAATATGCATCGGAAAACGCACACCGCGGCATCGCAAGAGCGAACCCGAACGAAGCATAAACACCCAGCAGGAAAAAACCGCACATCCCCACAAACAAGGACGCCAGCGCTAGCCTCGCCTCCGCACCGGAACCATGCTTTTCGGCATACGCCGTTTCACCTTTCTCCTTATCGGTAATAATCAACCGAAAAACTAAAAAGGGGGTCATCAGCAGAAACAGCACAAAAAACAATACTTCCATAGGGTCAAAGGAGCAGTCACAAAAATTGTAGCAAAAAACCGCCAGCCGTCAATCCCGACATGCCCCGGCCTGCACATTGATGTCAAAAAGGCATCCTTGCCTTCATCAGCAGAAAACCTCTATCGCAAACACGGCGGGAGGAAACAAAGCCGCCGTGACAATAACCACCCACACCCGCAAAGGCACTGCATACCCCATCAACTTCACCACCAGAACAGGAACAACACCCATCGCCAAAGCCAGCAGAAACAGCCCCGGCATCTTCCATGCCAAATCCGCCCCCTTCCCCTCCGTCACTACCACCCGACTCCATTCATCATTGGAAAGCAAACCGTCCCCCCAGCTCAACCACTTAAACACAACAACGGCAAACCTGCAGCCACCCCACACCAGCAATGCAGCCGGGCATAACCTCCACCATGAAGGACCGGACTTCGAGCAACCATCACTCTTGGCAGCCCGTCCCGGCTCGCCTGAAGCCAACAGCCATCCCAGCACAACGGGAGCCGCCAAGGGACACAATCCCAAAGCAAACCAAAACAAAACGCTCAATATCTCTCCCAGCATCACATCAAACCTTTCATCACTTCCATCCCCACATACGCGACATACGGCACTATGGCCGCAACGGGAAGCCCGATCCACACCCATGGAGCCATCCTGAACCCCATGCAACGCGCCGCCAACACGGGAGCAACCGCCATCAGCACCGACACTGCACCATAAAACAGCAACCCTCCGATGAAATACCATTCGATCGAACAAAGGCCGCCCCGCTCCGCCATCCCGGACTCTGCATCTGCAAATAAAATAATCAAGGAAAGCACAAGATAGGCACGCAGCATGAAAAAACCGGCGACGCCTGCCAAAACGATCGACAGCCAAAGCCGCACCAATGCCCCAACACTCTCCTCCTGCATGCGCAGCCGTACATTCTTCTCTTTGTTGAACGTAATCAACACAAAAACGAGCACGGGAGTCGCGAACAGAAAAAACACACAGAAAAACAGATCCACAGGAAAAAGAAGGGACGGCATCATAGGGGAAAAGGGTGAGGAGGGGAAACGGAAGTGTAGCATAAAACGGCCCGCCGTCAATCCCGGTTTCGCCCCTCCCTATCCTTCGGAATACAGGAAATACCGCATGCAAAAACGGGCAATTCCATCACCTCGACAGCCTGCAGAACGCAGAAACACCGTCCGGGATCAGGATCATCCATCGGAAAGAGTCTTCCGCTCCGCTTCTTCGGCCATAGTCTGGAGCTTTGCCCAAGGCGGACGCAGTGTAGCAACCTGAACAAACGGAAACAAAGCGGCCACGCTTAAAATCACCCACACCCTCAAGGGTAACACCAGCTTCCTGTCCAAAACAAACAACGCAGGAATCAAAGCCATGCACAGAGACAAAGCCATAGCAGCCAGCAACTCGGCAACCTTCACATCATACTCGTATTCATCTGCATAATAGGGTACGCCCTGCGGATAATCCATATGCCCCACATACTCGGCCATCGACTCCTTATACAGCAGCACGACCAAAGAACTGCCCAGAAACACCAGAACGGCCGATAAAACAAGCCTCCACCATGCAGTAGCCTTCACCGATCCCTCTCCTCCTTCTCCATGGGCACATGCCTTCCTGTCCGCCAGCAAAAAAAACAGCAAAAACGGAGCACCGACAACCATGCCTACCAACACGTAACCATCCCACGGCACATGAAACCACCACACAAGCAGGCAGCACAACACGGCAATCAAACATACACGTAAACACGCTCTCATCTGTAGCACATCATAACAAAAAGGCAAATCCCGTCAATACCGATCCCCCGTTTTGACCATACAATGTCATACAGCGCGCCGACCGCCCGTCACCGGAGGGAATGGAGAGATCCCTGTGCATATCCATACACATCCGTATAATCGCCTATAGCCCATTCAACAGGCTACATGCAAAAGCCCATGGTATTTCTCCGTATGTCTCGAAATATCGTTTGCAAGCAGGAAAACGCACGGTAAGATTACTGCTCGCATTCGGGAGCAAACCCGAAATCTTCGAACGCCATGTCCGACCAAGAACCACCACAGCCGTCCAATCGTCCGCCTTCGCAGCCCAACAAGCCTGCCACCCCCACTCCCAACTGGGGTGTCTGGGTACTGATCCTCCTCATCGTCGGCGTTCTGGCTTATGCCTTTATCGGCCCCAACTCCATGGGCTTCGGCTCCAAAAAACTGACACTGGCCGAATTCACCTCCCTCTACCGGGACGGTCGCATCGTTCAGGACAACAAAAAATTCCCTCTTGAAGTCGTCCTTTCGGACAGCTCTCTGGACGGCACCATCTACGCCAACCGCTACATCGACAAGGTCAAACCGACAAAAATCACGGAACACACCTTCTACATGCCCTTCTCGACGGAAGACAACATCAAGGGCCTGATGAACGACCTCGGCATCACCGACATCGCGGACGACACCCTTGAAGAAGCGCCGACCGCCCTCGCCAGAATCGAAGCCAAACACCAGCGCATCGACCTTGCCACCTTCAAACGCCTTGCTCAGGAAGGCAGGCTGCAGCCCATCGAACACAACGGCATCAAAACCCCGGCGCCCCAAATCTTCTACAACGGCAACCAGGGCGTCGTCGTCGGCACCTACATCACGAGAACATGGCCCGCACTCGACAGCCAGCCCAACATGCTCGAAAAAGTGGAAGTCCCCTTCTCGCGAGAAATGGAACGCGACAAAGTCATGGAACTCCTCGGCAACGTTGCCGTGCGGACGGACTCCAGCACATGGCGCACCATCCTCGTCAACCTTCTGCCCATCCTTCTCGTCCTGCTCATCCTCTTCTTCATCTTCCGCTCGCAGACCGGAGGCAGCGGCCCCCGCAGCGCGATGAACTTCGGCAAAAGCCGCGCCCGCCTGAACTCGCCGGGCAGCAACAAAATCACCTTCAAGGATGTCGCAGGCGTCAGCGAAGCCAAGGAAGAAGTCTGGGAAATCGTCGAATTCCTCCGCAACCCCGCCAAATTCCGCAACCTTGGCGGCGTCATCCCGAAAGGCATCCTCATGGTAGGACCTCCCGGCACCGGTAAAACCCTCCTCGCCCGCGCTATCGCCGGCGAAGCGGACGTACCCTTCTACACCATCAGCGGTTCCGACTTCGTGGAAATGTTCGTCGGCGTCGGAGCCAGCCGCGTGCGCGACATGTTCAGCGAAGCGAAAAAACACTCTCCCTGCCTCATCTTCATCGACGAAATCGACGCCGTAGGCCGCCACCGCGGACACGGCCTCGGAGGCGGACACGACGAACGCGAACAAACGCTGAACGCCCTCCTCGTCGAAATGGACGGCTTCTCCGCCACGGAAAACGTCATCGTCATCGCCGCCACCAACCGCGCGGACGTACTCGACCCCGCCCTGCTCCGCCCCGGCCGCTTCGACCGCCAGGTCACCGTCAGCCTGCCCGACGTACAGGGCCGCGAACAAATCCTCCGCGTCCACGCCCGCAAGGTCAAAATGGCCGAAAACGTCGACCTCAAACCCATCGCCCGCGCCACCGTCGGCTTCTCCGGAGCGGAACTCGCCAACCTCATCAACGAAGCCGCTCTCCTCGCCGCCCGCAAGGACATGCCCGCCATCACCAACGACGAACTGGAAGAAGCGCGCGAAAAAGTCCGCTGGGGCCGCGAACGCCGCAGCCTTGCCATCAGCGACAAGGAAAAACGCATGACTGCCGTACATGAAGCGGGCCACGCCATCTGCATCCTCAAAACCGAAGCCAGCGACCCGCTGCACAAAGTCACCATCATCCCGCGCGGCCCTGCACTCGGCGTCACCATGAGCCTCCCCGGCGAAGACCAGTTCAGCTGGCACCGCAGCGAAATGCTCGACCGCATCGTCATCTGCATGGGTGGCCGTTGCGCCGAAGAAATCGTCTACGGCGATGTCTCCAGCGGAGCCTCCGGCGACATCCACACCGCCACCGACATCGCCCGCCGCATGGTCTGCGAATTCGGCATGAGCTCGCGCCTCGGCCCCGTCGAATACGGCTCCAGCCACGGTGAAGTCTTCCTCGCCCGTGACATCAGCCAGAACACGAAAAACTACTCCGAACACACCGCGCAAATCATCGACGAAGAAATCCAGCGCATCGTTCAGGGCGGCTACGACCGTTCCATCCAGATCCTCAGGGACAACCGCGACAAGCTCGACCTCATCACGGACGCCCTCGTCACCTACGAAACCCTTTCCGGCGACCAGGTGCGTGAACTCCTCGAAAACGGCACCATGAGCTCCCCGCCGGACAAAACCTCCCCGCCGCCCGTCCCCTCGGACGACGACGAGGAAACCGACCTGCAAACGCCGGACGACGAACCGCCTCCCTATAAAAACGACGACGAAGACCAGAACGGCGACGAAGTAGCGCCGCAATCTCCCTCCAAACTGTAAGAAACATCCACACAACGACATGTCTCCCGATTCCAAAGAATTGGCACTTGCCTGCGCACAGGCCGCCTCCGACATCAAAGCTGAAAACGTCAGCATCTACGACCTGCGAGGCACATCCTCCATCACCGACTTCGCCGTCATCTGCACCGCATCCTCCGTCCCCCACCTGCGCGCCGTCCTGCGTGATGTGGACAAAGACGTCGACGAAAAATACGGCATCTCGCCCGTCTACGCTGAGCGCACCCCGAATGCCCTCTGGTCCGTCCTCGACTACATCGACGTCATGGTACACGTCATGTCCGAAGAAGTCCGCGAATTCTACCAGATGGAACAGCTCTGGAAAGACGCCACCCGGCTCGAATGGACCGCGCAACCCTGACGCCTCCATGAGCAAAGCGTCCATCGCCATCACCCGACTCATCCGCGGCGGAGCATTGGTCTCCGCCGTCGGCATCTTGAGCCTGCTCACCTCCTGCTCGAAGGATGGCGATGACTCCGGCGCAGCTCCGCCCAAAAAAGTATTCTCCGGCATCAGCGGCCACTGGGATCAAAGCCAGATCCCCATCTCCATGCAATGCGGCGCATGCCACCCGGACCAGTTCCGCAGCTGGGCGGAATCCGACCACGCATGGGCCTTCCGCAGCCTCAACCCGAAATGGGATGCGGAAGCCTTCCACGGTCACAAACTCAAGGCCCACGGCACCACCCTCTCCTTCCAGACGGACGACAAACAACAGCGCTCCATCCTCGACATACCCACCGGAAAAGCCTGGACAGCCAAATGGGCCGTCGGCCGCACGCCCCTCGTCCAATACATAGTCCCCGCAGAAGATAAAGGCTACCACACCCCCAGCGCGGCATGGGACATCCTCAAGCATGAATGGTTCGACATGTTCGGCAACGACAGCCGCCAGCCCGGCGACTGGGGTCACTGGACCGGGCGCGGCATGAACTGGAACTCCCAGTGCGCATGGTGCCACATGAGCGGATTCCAGAAAAACTACAACCTCAACAAACACACCTACCACTCCGACTGGAAAGAACCCGGCGTCTCCTGCATCCAGTGCCACGGCCCCCTTCTCAAGCATCCCGAAAAAGGCACCGGATGCATGATCTCCACCAAAACCAAACCGGATGCCAAACAAATCCGCGACAACTGCGCCACCTGCCACGCACGCCGCCACGAATTCGACCATGACTTCGCCATCGGCGACAAATTCGACGACCACTTCCTCCTCATCCTGCCCACCCAACCCGGCGTCTTCTGGCCCAACGGCATGCAGCGCGATGAAGACTACTGCGAAACCGGGCTTCGCCTCAGCCGCATGGGCAAAGCCGGAGTCACCTGCATCGACTGCCACGACCCTCATTCCGGCACCCTCAAACTCCCGCAGGAAGACAACTCCCTCTGCCTCCGCTGCCACGGCAACGGCACCAAAGTCAACGGCATCGCAGCCCCCGTCATCGACATCGCCAAGCACACTCCCTGCCCGCAAGGCAGCAAGGGAGCACGATGCGTCGAATGCCACATGCCTGAAAGCAACTACATGGCGCGCGACCCGCGGCGTGACCACTCCTTCAACAGCCCCGACCCTCAAATGAGCGTCGAACTCGGCATCCCCAACGCCTGCACCATGTGCCACCGCAACAAAACCGACTTGCAGGCAGCGGAAGACGTACGGAAATACTACGGCGACAAACCCAAAATGGCAGCCTACCGTGACCGCACCCGCGCCGTCCAAATGGCCTACGACAACAAACCCGGCGCACGCGAAGCCCTTCTCAAAGCACTTGCCAAAGAAGAAAACGGCGCATGGAAAGCCACCCTGCTCGACCTCCTTGCCACCTATCCGGCCGATGAAGCAATCATCCGTGCCGCCAAAGACGCCGCCAGCGAAGAAGAACCCCTCGCCCGCGTAGCCGCCGCACGCATACTCGGCTCCGCAGGAAATGCCGCAGCAGAACCGTTGCTTCACGACCCCATCCGCGCCGTACGCATACAGGCAGCCTGGGAACTTCGCGACAAACTCGACCGCAACACCACCGCCTTCAAGGAACTCGAAGCCGCGGCGAAACATCAGGCGGACCAACCCGTAGGAGCCATGAAACTCGCCGAACTCGCGAGACTTCAGGGCAACTACGACATTGCCGACTCATGGTACCGCAAAGCCTGCGAATGGGATGCCACCTCCGCCGCCGTTCACCGGGACTATGCCATCTTCCTCTCCACCTGCGGGCGCACAAAAGACGCGCTCAAATACATGCAGAAAGCAACCTCTCTTGATCAGGACGATGCCTCCCTCTGGTACCTCCTCGGGCTGGGATTCGTCGAAACGGAGCAAAACCAAAACGCCCTCCTCGCCTTCTCGCAGGCCATCACCCTCGACTCGGCCTACACACGGGCCCGCTACAACCGCGCCCTGCTCCACAACCAGATGGGGCAATGGCAGGAAGCCCTCAAGGATCTCGATGCATGCCTGCAGGCCGAACCGACGCAACCCGACTTCCTGTATGTACAGGCCACCATCTACCTCGAACACGGAGACAGGCGGAAAGCTGCGGCAAAAGCCCGCGAAGCCCTGCGCACCTCTCCGCAATATGACCGGGCACGCCAAATGCTGCAATACCTTGGCGAGCGCCCCTGAACATCCGCGGAGGCACCTTGATCTGCCAGCAAATCGCCGCCTGCGCCACAGTTTTGACTTCACGAGCTCATGGCGAAGATTCCCGCCAAATAAAACGCTGCACCTGCACACCGTCGCCAGACTACAGCAGGCAGCCTTCATGAACCTGCCTCCTCTTTTGATTCTTCATGGCGCAACGGCATCTCTGCAAAAGCGAACAAAAATCGAACCGACATCATCGGCAACACAGATTTTATCAGGCATGACACGTAAAATAACGTCTTTTCCCCTTTCATATCTTGCTAACGAAAATGCATTTGCTATCATAAAAGAACAACAATGAAAGCAATCACCATTATCTCGATCTGTTGTGCCTGCGCTTCGGCTTTCGCCTTCGCCCAGGATACGCCCGCCGCTGCCACCACCCCTGCTGCCGCAACAGCGCCGGCTGCCGGTGCATCCAAGCTCGGCGCCGAACTCAAGCCCGGCCTCGGTCTGACCGACGGCAAATGGGGGGAAAAAACGCCGAACACCAAGGCCGAATACTACATCGCGTACTACAGCGCCAGCTGGTGCCCGCCCTGCCGCAACCTGGCTCCTCACAGTGTCGAAGGCTACAACAAGCATATCGCCGGACAAGACAAAGTCGAACTGATCTCCATCAGCTTCGACCAAACGCCGCAAGCTGCCAAAGCATGGGCCGAAAAGGAAAAAATGCCGTGGGTCATCTACCCGCGTGACAAAGCTCCCGAATTTGCCATGAAACATGCTCCGAACGGCATCCCGACCATGAAGCTGATCGGACCCGACGGCAAGGTTATCGCCGAAGGCCGCGACATCGCCCAGCTCATGTCCAAGGTACCCGCCAAATAAGCGGAAATCGACTCACATCAACAATGCAACAGAAAGCCGCCTCATAAGAGGCGGCTTTCTCTTTTATCTTCTGCCCGACTATGAAAAATGGTAGCCATAGGCCGCCATCGAAACATTGACCGGGTCACACCTCAACAATCCCGAGCCTTCAGAAGCTTTCCGGTAATGAAATGATCCACGGAAAGTTTCCCGGCTCCTGTCAGGAACAAGGCCACATACGCCACCAGATAAACTACTCCCAGTTCATAGGAGGCATTCCATGACGTGCTGGGATCGAATACGAACACGATCACCGAAAAATTGATAATCAGAACCAAAGCAGCCAGGCGTGTCAGGAAGCCCGCAATCAGCAGAATCGAACAGAACAATTCGGCGGACATGGCGAGGAACAGGGACAGAGTCGAACCGATGCCCAAAGGATCAAGCCAGGCACCTCCCTTCCCTTCCAAAAGCATCTCCAACTTTTCCCACCCGTGCACCGACATCAGCACACCGATACCGACACGCAAGACAAGCAAGCCGAGTTGAGTTGTATCAGGCCACGGGACACTGAGCAGCTTACATGCACCGCACGATTTTTCTGAAGCATTCTTATCCATATAACGCATAGATGCCGCGTGATGGAAAAGCGTTCAAAGAAATATCCGAAGAAGAAGAAAACGCTCTTTTCCAGCACATTTCTCCACATGCAATCTAACAAAAAATCCAACTTTTTTTACAACTCCCGGCCAAACACGCCGGACGATCTGCCACTCAGCTCCAAGGCACGTCGGCGCGCGGCGGGAAGCACGTCGCGCGATAGCTCGGCATAATGCAAATGATCTCGGAAATACTCCACGGCACTGCGGGAAACGGCAAAAATATGACTGAAGCCCAAATCCTTTGCCTTCTTCTCGACGAACTGGCACAAAGCGCGTCCGTAACCGTGCCCCGCATAATCGTACTTGATATACAGGCAACCCAGCTCCGCACAATCGTCGTCGGGATAAGGATAAAGCGCTACGCAACCGACAATGCTGCCATCCAGCGTAAACACGGAATAAGCATCCAATCGCGCCAGAATATCCTCGTACGTGCGGTCCACCAGCTTGGCATCTACCACCGAACGGGCGATCATCGAAAGAAGCTCGGGAATATCCTCCTCTTCCAGAGGGCGAATCTCGCGGTAGGAGTCGGTATGCACCATCGTGCCGACCCCTTCTTCAGAAAACAGCTCATCCACCAGCACACCGCGGCGGCGGCCGTCCAGCAGATGCACGCGGGCAATACCCCGGCGGCATACCTCGGCAGCCATCTCCAGCACATACGCGTGCGTCACGTCCGCTGCCTGGGAAACCTCCCTCTCCAGAATCGAGAAAATGGGCTTGCCCCCGCGCATGGGAATATTCCCATCCATCAGCGCGATATACTTCACCGCCTTCAAATCGACGGCAAGCTGTACGGACAACTCGTCGAAATTGCCGCATGCGCCCGACGAAACGACGGGCACCTGATTACGCCCCAGAATCTCCCGCACGCGCTCTACCGCACACGCTCCCGCACTCAGAGAAGCCTGCACGCAGGCGGAACGCATCTCGCAGCGGCGCGAGCGGTCGTACAGGCTGGCGGCACGGTCGTCCTCCGCAATCAGCACCAGCTTCACACCAATCTCCTGCAAAGCATCGAGATCAAGCAGAGCATCGACCAGCTCTTCGGAATCCACCAAACTCTCCGCCACATGGACAACGAACAGCGTGCCGCGGAAATACGGCACGTATTCGAGTACGGAACGGACATCAAGAACGCCCATCTTGGTCGATTCAGGCGTTAGCGTGTGAAGGGAGAGCTGTCGCCCATGCTGCCGGAATCCATGGATCCCAGCGTTTCGGACGGTTCCGCTTCCTCTCCTTCCACATCCTTCTCATCGACGGATACCGGAGCTTCGGAGCCCGGTTCACGCTTGATGTTGACGGAAATCTTGCGCTTGGGAAGAGTCATCGGCTTTTCCGTGCCGAACGAAGGAACCGCATCGGACACGGCGGAAATCGACTCGCTCATGTAAACCGACTCGTCCTCTGCGTGCTCAGCCACAGGAAGGGCATCCTGCTGCTCCTGCATCCCGCGCAGATTCGCCATCTGGTTGCGCAGGGCGGCGAGCAGATCGCCGCCGCCGAAGAGGCCGTTCAGACCGCTCAACGATCCTTCGAGATTGTCGTTTTCATCGTTGCCTTGCGGCAAGGAAGCGAGGAAATCTTCAAAGGCGTCGAGATTCGTCGTGCTGCGGAAGAGATTGTTGAGCGTCTCGTTCTCGATGCTCGTAATCAGATTCTCGAACATCGTGTAGGCTTCCGCCTTGTATTCCACGAGAGGATCCTTCTGGCCCTGGGCGCGCAGGCGCACACCTTCTCGGAGAGCGTCCATATTCGTCAGATGCTCCTGCCAGTGCTTGTCGATCGCCTGCAGAAGAATCTGGCGTTCCATATGGTCGAGATGTTCGGCACGTTCATGCTCCACCTTCAGCTCGTAGGTTTCCTTCACCTTGCCCACGATCATCGCGGCGGCTTCATCCACGCTCTTGTTCAGGAAATCCGTTTCTTCGGCAGACCAGCCGAGCGGGAACGTCGAATTGCACCACTGCAGCAATTCGTCTTCCGACGTGCGACCTTCTTCATCCGGAGTCAGATGTTCAAGGCACTTGCGCGATACGACTTCGTCAAGAATCTCGTAAATCAGCTCGCGGGGTTCTTCGTACGTCAGCGCATTATTGCGGTTGCCGTACACGATCTCGCGTTGCTTGTTCATCACGTCATCGTAATCGAGAACATGCTTGCGCCACATGTAGTTGCGCTGTTCGACACGCTTCTGCGCACCTTCGATGATCTTGTTCATCAGCGAGTTTTCGACGGCTTCGCCGTCCTTCATGCCGAAGCGGTCCATCATCTTCGTCATGCGCTCGGCACCGCCGAAATTGCGCATCAAATCGTCTTCGAACGAAAGGAAGAACTGCGAAGCGCCCGGGTCGCCCTGGCGGGAGCAGCGGCCGCGCAACTGGCGATCGATGCGTCGGGATTCGTAGCGTTCCGTACCCAGCACGAACAGGCCGCCCAGCTCGGCAACACCCTCGCCAAGCTTGATGTCCGTACCGCGGCCCGCCATATTGGTGGACACGGTGACGGCGCCCTTCTGACCCGCGAGAGCGATAATATCGGCTTCGCGCTGGTGGTTCTTGGCATTCAGCACTTCATGCGGAATCTTGGCACGCTTGAGCATGCGGGAAAGAGTTTCCGAAGCATCCACACTCGCCGTACCGATCAGCATCGGCTGGCCTTTCGTGTGCAGCTCCTGAATCTTATTGATCACCGCATTGAACTTTTCACGGCGCGTCTTGAAAATCAAATCATTGGCATCCTTACGAATGCAGGGGCGGTTCGTCGGAATGGGCAGCACGTCCAGCTTGTAAATATCGTGGAACTCGGCGGCTTCCGTTTCGGCGGTGCCCGTCATGCCCGCCAAGTGTTTGTACAGGCGGAAATAGTTCTGAATCGTGATCGTGGCATACGTCATGTTTTCGCGCTCCACTTCTACGCCTTCCTTGGCTTCCACGGCCTGATGCAGGCCATCGCTCCAGCGGCGGCCGGGCATTTCGCGGCCCGTGTTCTGGTCGATGATGATGACCTTGCCTTCGCGGACGACATATTCCACATCCTTTTCGTAAATCGTGTAGGCCTTCAGCAGCTGCGAAGTCGTGTGCAGGCGCACGCCCGTCTCATCGAGGCGCTGCATCAGATCACGCTTGCGGGCTTCCTTCTCGGCTGTCGTCATGCGCGGATTTTCATCCATGTTCGCCAACTCCGTACCGAGATCGGGCAGCACGAATGCTTCCGGATTGCCGGGAGAAATCACTTCGCGCCCCTTCTCCATCAGGTCGGCATCGTGCGTCTTCTCATCCACCGTGAAGTACAACTCTTCCTTCAGCTGGTAGAGCTCGCGCTTGCGCGTATCCTGATACAGATACGTCTCGAACTTTTCGAGCATGCGGCGGTATTCCGGTTCTTCCATCGCACGCATGAACTGGCGGTTGCGGGGCGCACCCTGCTTCACCTTGAAGAAATAGCGGCCGGCTTCTTCAAGGCGGCCTTCCTTGGCCGCCTCCATACCATTCGCCATCAACTCATTGCAGAGAAGAGCCTGCTCCTTCACCACGCGTTCGATCAGCGGGCAAAGAGTATCGTACTGCTGCTCGCGGTCGAGCACGGCGGGGCCGGAAATGATAAGCGGTGTGCGGGCTTCATCCACGAGAATGGAGTCCACTTCGTCGATAATCGCGAAATAGTGGCCGCGCTGCACCTGCTCCTTGCGGCTGCTCGCCATCCCGTTGTCGCGCAGGTAGTCGAAACCGAATTCGGCATTCGTACCGTAGGTGATGTCGCAGTTGTACTGCTCGCGGCGCAGATCGGAAGGCATCATGCTCTGGATGCAGCCCACCGTCAGGCCGAGATACTGGAAAAGCGCACCCATCCACATCGAGTCGCGCTTGGCAAGATAATCGTTCACCGTCACCACGTGGACGCCGAGGCCCGTCATGGCATTCAGCACAACGGGCAAAGTCGCCACAAGCGTCTTGCCTTCACCCGTCGCCATTTCGGCAATATAGCCGCGATGCAGAGCGATGCCGCCGAGAAGCTGCACATTGAAATGCACCATATCCCACTTCATCTTCGTGCCGCAAACATCAATCTCCGAGCCTTTCATCGCGCGCGCTCCGGCCTTCACGGCAGCAAACACTTCGGGAAGAATATCTTCCAGATACTTGGCACGAATCTTGTCGAAACGGGGTTCAATCTCGGCGAAGGCAACCTTGCCTTCTTCAATGGATTCGGGAGTCGGCGCAATCGTCGGAAGCTTCGGAAACACGTCGTCCAGCGAACGGAACCGCTTGTTCAGCACTTCCGCCCATTCGGCCAACTCTTCGGGAGACGCCATCGAAATCACGCTGCGCGGAGGCAGCACAAGCGGCGTAAAACGATGCAGATAAGCCTGCCACTGGCGAGTCTTCTGCACCAGAAACTCCTGCTTCACGGGGCCCCAGGATTCTTCAAGAGCTACGATACGCTCCACAATAGGCCTCAATCTGCGCACTTCACGCTGGTTCTTTGAGCCGACAATCTTGGTAAGAATCCACTTAAGCATAATATTGGTAGAAAACTGTAAACCTCCGGCATGCCTGATGCGCGTGCAGGAGGTGCAAAATCATATAGAACTTGCGGTTACAACGCAAGCCTACGTTTCATCTTTCGCCTATTCATGACGCAATCCCTGCATGATACGGCCCTCCGCACCGCACTTCGGACAAACGGCTTCCACCGTAAAACAGAAGCCGGGCGGCAACACGCACCCGCATCCCCGCCCGGCACCCGAAAACAAACCATTCTCAGACCTCTTTCGACTCCGCATCCTCGAGAGCTTCGGGAGTCACCCCATAAAACCGCCATAGGAAATCGGCGTTGCGCTCGCTCCAAAGAGCTTCCGCCACAGAATCCGACACATCGATCGACATCTTTTCGTGGAAACACGTAAACGGCCCCACCATCCCGATATCCCCGCCGGACGTCACATAATTCACACACCCGCACCAGCTCATGCATCGCTCGCGCACAGGACACACGAAACATACCGGATTCCTGTTGCCGCGCTCTGCAATCAGGCGCAGGCGGCGATCCGTATCGTACCCCGACCACACATTGCCGAAGCGAATATCCTCCGCATCGTCATTGCCCACGAGACGGGCGCAGGGATAAAAATTCCCGGCGGCGGACACGGCCACCTCCTTCTCGCCCATACTGCACTTGTCGCAGGTTTGGTAGCCGCCCTGCACATGGGTCTTGATCTTGCCGTCGATCACATTCACATGGATCGGCCTGCCCTCGCGGAACCTCTGCACATAAAAATCCGCCATCTCCCGGTACTGTTCGCTCAGAAGCTCCAGAGCCTCCTCCGTCCAATCGGCGGAAAAATTGGGATTCAGCGCAATATTCACGCGAGTCGCATCGGCCAGCCAGCGCACGGAATCCGC
Organism: Neoakkermansia glycaniphila; assembly: GCF_900097105.1. Classification (GTDB taxonomy): domain Bacteria; phylum Verrucomicrobiota; class Verrucomicrobiia; order Verrucomicrobiales; family Akkermansiaceae; genus Akkermansia; species Akkermansia glycaniphila. The sequence continues at coordinate 368,627 of NZ_LT629973.1, forward strand.
CAGATGCCGCACATTCGCGGGATCCACCACGCACACGATCTCCGCCCGGCTCTCATGCCCCTCCAGCAGCGGAAGAGCCTTGATGCAATCGGCATGCGACCCCTTGCCCCCGGCATACTTGCGCCATGTATCGTGCATCGCCTCGTTGCCGTCGAGAGACAACCCGAGATAATAGCCGTTCTCCAGCAACCATGAACACTTCTCCGCATCCAGCAGCGTCATATTCGTCGTCACCGTATGGCGCACGCGCACGCCCAACCGGTCGGCCTGCTCGTGAACATAGGCATGGCAACGCTTCAACAGCTCCCATTCCAGCAGCGGCTCGCCGCCGAAAAAGCCAAGCACCATCGAAGGAGCCTCGGTCAAGCCGAGCTCCACCTCCGAAAGACTCTCCTTCAGGCTGAAATCAATGGCGGCCTTCGCCACCTCCCATTCCATCGTCTTCCGGTGCTTGCGGCCCGCATAGCAATACCCGCACCGCAAATTGCAGTCATGCGTCAAACAAAGCGTCAAATCCATAATCGTGTCATCAGTTCAAATCTTAAAAACAGCCTCCATGCCATCCGGCGCATTCGCACCGGACACATGGCAGGGCAGGCTTCGGTCCGGCATTTGCCGGAGCCGGAAGCCGTCATTTTTGCTCAACCCTAATCACCCCTCCGGTAGGAGAGACCGATCCCAAATCCGGCTGCTGGCAGGAAGCGAGAACGCAGGATGTTGCAACGAGGGCGGCTACTTTGACCAAAACGGGATAACCGCATTTGGCAGGTTCTTTGGGTGGTTGTACTTTCATCATCTATAATAATTGGTAGAAATTGAATATTGAACAAAATCGTCACTTCTTGTCCTTGGTCACAAGAACGGTTGTCGGCTCAAGAGGAACCTGTCCGATTTCGGTAATCTGTTGCTGCTGGCACGCGCCCACGGCACAGGAAACCGCCACGAGAGCGGCCACTTTGGCCAACGCGGGATAACTGCGTTTGGCTGTCTCTTTGTATGCTTGTACTTTCATATGGATAGGAAAAAAGATGTATGATGACTGCCGACAAACTACTTCTTGTCTTTGCCGAGAATAATCTGATGCGGCATGGGAACACCCGGAGTCCCTCCCGGCACAGCCGGTTTCACCGTTGTGTCCGCATTTGCGGCAGGCTGGCATGCGCTCACGGCGCAGGAAACCGCCACGAGAGCGGCCACTTTGGCCAACGCGGGATAACCGCGTTTGGCTGTATCTTTGTATGCTTGTACTTTCATATGGATAGGAAAAAAGATGTATGATGACTGCCGACAAACTACTTCTTGTCTTTGCCGAGAATAATCTGATGCGGCATGGGAACACCCGGAGTCCCTCCCGGCACAGCCGGTTTCACCGTTGTGTCCGCATTTGCGGCAGGCTGGCATGCGCTCACGGCGCAGGACACAGCCACAAGGGCGGCCACTTTGGCCAAAGCAGGATAACTGCGTTTGGCTGTATCTTTGTATGCTTGTACTTTCATATGGATAGAAAAAAGATGTATAATGATTGCCGACAACCTACTTCTTGTCTTTGCCCAGAATAACCTGATGCGGCATGGGAACACCCGGAGTCCTGATTTGCTGCTGTTGCTGGCACGCGCCCACGGCGCAGGACACAGCCACAAGAACGGCCACCCTGGCCATGGTCGGGTATGTTTTTCGAATCGTCGTTTGGTATGGTTGGACTTTCATGATCGGAAACTGTATGTATGGATCAAAACGCGAAGGGATGTACAGGAAGCTTCGCACGATCAATCACCCTGCACAGGAGTTTGCGGCTCTACACGCGCTCTGCCTGTCATGGCAGGTTTCCCCTTGGCCGGTGCGATATTCGGACGGTCGGACGCATGCGCGCGGGCTGAGCCTTTCGCATCCTGCGACGCCTGAGCAACCGCGATTTTCTCCGGACAAAAAGGTGCTTCTCCAAGAAACCTCACAGGCTGCTGCTGGCACGCGCCCATGGCGCAGGATACCGCCACAAGGGCGGCCACTTTGGCCAAAGCGGGATAAGCTCGTTTGGCTGTATTATTGTATGGTTGTACTTTCATATGAATAAAAAAGATCATGTATGGTGACTGATCAAAACCTACTTCTTATCCTTTACGATCAGAACAGGAGGAGGAGAAAAAGGAGGTGCGCCACCAATCTGCTGGACTTGCTGGCAGGAAGCGACCGTACCCGCTATCACGGCAACGGCAGCAACCTTCGCCAACGAGGGGTACATTTTTTCAGAAGCCTTTTGAGGCGGTTGGACTTTCATCTTTGTCGAATCTGTGAATGTGGTCAGCCGTGCGACATTACTTCCCGCCTTTCACGGGAATACTCTTCTGGGAAATCGGCGGCAGCCCCGGAGGCCCCTGATATTGCTCCTGCTGTGGTTGCGGCTGCTGTTGGCACGCACTCATGGCACAGGAGACTGCGACGAGAGCGGCTATTTTAGACAAAGCCGGGTAAAAAGGAGTACCCGGGGATGGAGGTTTGACTTTCATATTCGTTGTGAGGGATAGGAATGGATTCATGAATCCGCTTTTTTGCCGGATTGTTCGGCTGCGCCCTTTTCAGGCTGCGGCAACCAATACCGGATATGGTCACCCCTGTCTTTTTGATATTGCTGCAACAACTGAATCACCAGCTTCATCGACTCCACTTGCCGGGCGCATTCCTGCTTCCGTTGTTCATCGATAAAATCTGTTTCGGACTCAATGTCCTTGATTTGTCTTCCCAGAATACGAACCGCGCGCTCGATCGCCTGCTTGTCCTGACGGTACTCCTCAAGATCGGAAGGCGTAATGTGAGATTTCCCACGAGTACGCAGCATTCCCCCGGCAGTCTCTACCGAACTTGAAACCCCTTTCCGGGAGAGATTGCCGTCCAGAACCTTCCGGGCCGTTTCGATCAACTGCCTGTTTTCTTCAGCGCACCTTTGCTGCTCTGCCGAATCGTGTTTTCCGGAAGCCGGTGCTGACTGGCCGGGCACGGGAGGCGTCGCAGTATTCTGAGCCTGTGCAATGCTGCCGAGCAAACATGCGGCAAGCGCAAAACCTGCTGCCGTGGCCCGGGACGGATATTCCGGCTTGCTGCCGGCATGGATGGGATGTTCTACTTTCATAGGGGATTGATTGTTTGTATGGATGTTTAATGGAACCGGAAAAAATATCGCGAATGATGCACGAACCGGAATACAGATTCATTTCAAGGGAGATTGCGTTCACACAGTCGGGTATTCATCATTCGGGCAGAGGAGGGGAACGCATCTATCATAATCAGGGCGGCGATGGAGTGTCAACATCTGTCGGCGGCATTGGAGAGCGATTGTTGAAGAAAAATAAAAAAACACGGTTACTTGCTTCCTGAAAGACAAATCAGTCGATATCCCCATACTCGAAAGACAATTCCCGCAAGAACTCCCGCTGCTCCTGCGCATGTTTCCGTTGCATCTTCTGCCGTTGAACGACCTGCTCCAGAATCAACTGCCGCACATCCTCCAAAGCTTCATCCGGATCAACCCCGGAACCGTCCATCAACCGCGAATAAGCCTCTTCCCGAGCTACCGACTGCGAATAAAGCAAATCAGACCGCTCACTCTCGTGCAACTCCACGAGAGAATCCGCCATCTTCAACAAAGCCTGATACCGATGCCACAGCCGATCGCGCCTGGCAAGATACCGTTGCACGATCCAATCCAAGGCACGCATCTTCTCCTCCGGCACAGGCTTTCCTTGCAGCAGCTCTGCTCCGAGAAGCTTGTCTTCCTCCTGCCTCTGGCGATCATACATCATGAAACTCGCCATCCGGTAAGTGTCACGGAGCTTCGCAGTGAATTCCCAAGACGATCCCGGCATCACCGCATCATTCGCCCAAAGATTCGGAAGCATGGCTTTCACTTGTTCTTTTGTACAGAGAGGCACATCCGCCACCTTCGGCGGCCATTCATCCGGGCAATAGTCCACGCCCGTGAGCGACTTATTCCGTGAGAAATTTTGCCGGCGAGCTTCTCCATGGTCAACGCCAACATCGGTAACACCTCTTTCCCCTGAAGAAACACCTTCCACCTTGCCCCATTTCTTTCGCAACTCCCGCCTCTCCCGCACATGCGACAGCATCATCCCGCCTGCCGCCGCCAGTTTCTCCTTCGGCATATCTTCATCGGTATAGGCATGTTTTCCGAGTAGCAGATATGATTCACGCAGTTGCCGATGATGCAGGTAAAACTCGTCGGCACGCCGCTGATAGGCCAACCCGGAACCGGAGAGGACCCTCCCGGGTTGACGTAACGGCAACGCCAGCACACCATCCGGGCCGACCTGTTCCATGCAGAACCGGGCACGCGACCGACCGTATTTCCGAACCATCTCCTGCACCTGCTGCTGCACAGCTTCCGGAATCGGGCTACCTCGGTCGGCATACTCACCCAATAAGGTCTCCTCCTCCGCTTGTTGCTGGAGGAACAACTCTTCTTCCGAACCATATACCCACTCTTCCGTCAACTGATCACGGGAGGGAAGCGGCGGAAACGGATCTTCGGCAACAGCTACACACGGCATGGAGCCCAACATGCAAGCTGCTGCCACAACGGCGAACCGGAAGAGTGAAGAGCAGGCAGTATCTTTTCGATCATCAGTTTGTCGCATTTTCATCAAGGTAGAAATCATTCGTCGTGCATACCGGATAGCAGGTGCGGGGAGGCAACGGAATCCGACGCGGCATCCGGCAACCCGGCTTTAGCAGCAAGCTGCGCACGCAGAGCCTGGCGCTCCCGAATATGCTTCAAAATCAATCCTTGCAGATCGATAAGCATTGCCTGCGGCATCGGCGAAGCATCGCCGAAATGGTAACCCAGAGCGAGCCTGTGCTCGGCAATCTGCCTGTTGTACAGCTTCCGTTCTTCCGACCGCATACCGGCCGCAGCCTCGGCCTCCGGTCTCGGCATCCTGCCGGAAGCCCGTATATCGGCAAGCTTCCGCTCATCCGGCCATCCGTATTGGCTCAATATCCGCACATAATCATCGGCGTATTTCGAAACAATCCCTTGCAACTCCTGCAAAACGGCAGGCGGTACGCTTGACGAACCGTTGGCATAGCGTTCCAACAGGGCATGCTCCTCATCCAGCATCTTCTTCTCCATGCCTCGCACATCCTCTTCCAGCAGGCGGTAGTAAAGAGTCCTTCCATCCCTGTTACGCACCTGAAGCGACAGAAAATCGCTCCACGCCTGCAACCTCTCGCGGGGCATAGGCTCATCGGCACACGCATAGGCGCCGAGAAGTTCATACGCCGACATGCGGCTGTCCTTCAGCAGCATCTCATTGAGCCCCTTCATGTAGGAAACGACAGGACGATGGATCGGCGGCACGCCCAGCGTCGAGGTGCGCAACCCGAACCGCTCGCTGCCGAATGGCGGCACGCGCCACAACTTCGCACGCAGCTTCGCATATTCTGCGGTACTCTCCTGCAACTGTTGCATCACAGGTTCCGGCACGGTGCTGCCACCCCCGGCATACGGCGCGAGCAGCGCAGCTCCCTCCTCCATCTGGCGGACGAACAAGGCGAGATCTTTCACCTCAAGCTCGTAGATGGCATCGTGGTTCACCCACACACTTTCAGGTGGAGCAGCAATCCACCACGCCACGCCGCCTGTCGCCAGCAGCAGCCCCGCCACCACCGCGAGCCGGGTACGCGAAGGATAGGAAGGGCGCTTTTTGTTTTCCGGCGGCTGGATATTCATGGGTAATGGAGCATCGTGAATGAGAACGAGGCAGGTATCTAAAGCTTGATTTACTCTCCCGGCGAAGCCGATTTCGTTGACTTTGCCTCACTTCCGGAAGGCGCATATTTCGCCCTCAGTTCCTGCCTTTCGGATATTTGCTTCAAAAGAAGATCTTTCAGAGCTACCAGCTTTTCCTTCGGCATCGCTTCGTCCGTATAGGCGTACTTGCCGAGCAGTCTATAGAGCTGATCTCTCTGCTCTTGATTTTGGTAAAACGTCCCGGAAATCAGAGCATAATTATCTCCCGGTTCCAGAGCAAGCGCGCCCAGCGTTCTGACACCAGGATTCAGAATTTCTCCCTGTTTGGCAATCCGGTCACCCCAGATGGCCGCACGCTCACGGGCGTATTTCCGCACCATAGCCTGCAACTGGTTCTGCACGGCTTCCGGTACGGGAGTCTTGCCGTCGGCATAAGGCGCCAGCAAGGCTTCCTCTTCGACCTGCTGCCGCTCGTACAAGTCTTCGTCCGCAAACCTGGAATTTATCGGCGGCGCATACCGGGTTTCCGTTGCAGGCACGGAAGGTGCGGGAGTTTCCGCAGATTGCGCCTGCGGTACGGCTCCCCACAGGCAGACGGCGGCCAGAGCGGCAACCCCGGCGCGCGTCGGATAAGCAGGGCGGTTCTTGTTTTCAGGATGTTGTATATTCATGATTGATTCAAGGAACGTTAATTGTTCAGTCGATGTATCAAAATCTGTACAGTCTCAGTTCTGTGGATGGATTCAATGACCGGAGCATCTCCATTTGTTCTGCTTGATGCTTCTTTTGCATTTCCGCCCGCTGCCTGATTTGCCGGAAGACAAGCTCCTTGACTCCCTGAAGCGATTCGTCCGTCACAGCGGTACCGTCGAGCCCCAAATAAACAGGCGCACCGATCTTTCCATATTCGCCATAAATCTCATGCTCCTGCATTTTCCGCAGCTCATCCGCCTCTTGCTTCTGCCGCTGCAGCAGAGCATCCTTTTTCTCTCCGAGTTCGACGTATCGGTTTCTCAATTCTTCCCGTTGAGCAGCATATTTCAGCACCAATTCCCTCAACTGCTGCATCGTACCGTCTGGCACGGGCGGAGCTCCGTTCCCGACATAAGCGCCCAGCAAGGCTTGTTCCTCAGCCTGCTGTTGCAAATACAAAGAAGACCGGGCTTCGTCGTAGGCATTTTGTAATTGTTGCGTCATCTGCTGATCCGACAAAGGCTCCACATGAGCTGCTCTTATTCTCCGTACTTCCACACAATCCGGCTGCTCAGGCGATGCCGTCCGTGATTCCTGGACAATGAGCCCCTTCACGACTGGCTGCTTATTGATTGATACCGGGTCCAAGACGCCAGCATGCTTCAACGGCAACGCCTTTCTCTCACGAACATGCGAAAGCATCGCAGCGGCCACCTGCGCCAGTTTTTCCTGCGGCATATCTTCATCGGTATAGGCATACCTGCCAAGAACATCATAGGAGCGCATATGCTGTCCCTGAATCAGATAAAATTCTTCGATGATCTGCCGACGCCTCGATTCGGGTTCGACGGCGATCCTTCCAAGACTCTTCGGATTGCTCGGCACCAAAGCTTCGCCATGAATTTTCCCTTGCCATATTCCGGCACGCTCTCTGGCGTACTGCCTTACCAGATCCTGCACCTGCTGCAATACGGCGGCGGGAAGAGGTTCGTTCCGGTCGGCGTACGCGCCCAACAAGGCGTCTTCTGCTGCCCGTTGCCGGGCGTACAAGGCTTCATCCTGCCATAGGTGTTCCAAGGAAGAACCGGGCGAGGACTCGTCCACAACAGCCGGCGACGGCGGGGTTCCAGCGGCGTAGGCCTGAGGCATGGATCCCAGCATGCAGGCGGCTGCCATGGCGGCGATTCCGGCGATCGATGGATACGCCGGACCTTTATTGTTATCGGGTGGTTGTATATGCATGGCCGTGTTGGAATGAGTGTGTCATGGATGTGGTAGAACCGTTCGTATACGGGAATTCACGCTCGCCGCCATACATGCGCGGCAAAGCGACGGTTTGTTGACGTTCGGGCGGGGTCGTTGCACGGCGTTTTTGCCAGACCATGTTCCGTTCCCTGACCCGCCGCAAGAACAAGGCCTTCAACTCTGCATCAGACATGTTTATCCGATTTGAAATACTATAAACAAAGAACAAATCGGAGAGTTCTGACGCCATACTCTTCCTGAAATCCTTGTAGGGATTGATGAAGTGAAATCCGGCGGACGAAACAATGCACCATCCCCTGTCAAGTTCACCTTGCTTCCTGCCAATTTTGCTCTTCGCATCGGCATACCGCCCGATCATCTCCTTCAAACGGGCAACGACAGCATCAGGTATGGCTTGCCCGCTTTCCGCATACGCCGCCAACAGTTCATCTTCCTCGGCATACATCCGATTGTAGAGTTCTTCTTCCTCATACTTCAACAGCATCAAGCAAACCGCCTGCGGAACGGCTCGCCAGAGCGACACTTTCTCTAGCGATTCATTCTCTCCCTCTAGCTCCAAAACATACAACTGCTCGCCGATCGTCTTTTTCCACTCGTGCCATACCGACCTGAATCCATCGTCTGGCACCGTAACAATAACACCTGCCGAAGCCGGAAGCGCCAGCCACGGCAGAACCCAGCCCGCCAATGCCAGAACCGCTGCCGCCCGCAGGCGGCGCATCTTCAGTCCATGTTGCAGTTGTTCACAAACCCAGCTCATCGCCGACTGTCCGGTTATTGATTTCCGTTTCTGTGCGGCTGAGGAATATCCTCAAGGTTGGCAGGCATCCGCAGCACGACACCCTTGTACACCGGTGGCCTCTCTTTCGGTTCGACCTTCACTTGCCCGGCCTTAAGCACCGGGGGGACATCTTTCGGTTCGATTTTCGTTTGCCCTTCCGCTCGAACGCGTTCGCCCTCGCCTGTTCCATCCTTCTTTGGAGCCTCGATCCGCGATCTTCCGGGTACTGGCACCGGCTTAGGTTCCGCACGCATTTCACCGAGCGTTATTCGAGGCCGGGTATCCTGATCACCGGAGCTTTCATCCCGGCTTGGCGCAGGCGTGCCGACGACGACACCCGGAGGACGTTGCACCGTCGTACCGGAAGTTTCAGAGGGCTTGGCCGGGACTTCGTTCGCGTACGATGGAGAAAGGGGTACCAGCAGGCACGCCACAGCCATGGATGCAACACCGGCATGCGATGGATACGCCGGACGGGATTTCAATGAGGGATGTTCTACGTTCATCGGGAGGGGGAGGGTGGATATTTTTCGCGTATAATTTCTTTTGATGCAGTATAAATCTTCCGTCGAGCTTCCGTCAAGGAAATTCAGGCGTTTTTCATCAATTTTATTTTTATCTTAAAATTTGAATATTAACGAATTACAACACAAAAACAAAACGCCGACAAACAAATAACATACAAACAAATGATATTCATTCATTTATCGAAAAAATAAAGCAGAATAATATTCCAACATTTTCATTACATTCCACTGCATCCAAAAGACGCAACCGACTGCATCGAGACGCGCAGGAAATCATGCACAGCCCGGCTTGCACCCTGCGTAAGAGCAGAATTCGAGCAGGTTGCCATCGGGATCACGCACGTAGAACGAGCGCATGCTTCCCCGCACGCCTGTTCTGTCCACGATTCCCAGTTCGACCGCAACACCGCGCCCGGACACTTCCTCCATCCATTCATCCAAATCCCCGCCGATCTCAAAACACAGATCCGCACTGCCGGACTGAATGCGCGCGGCGTGCGGCTCAAGTTCCCTGCCCCGCACGTGGACATTGATTTTGAAATCCCCCGCATGCAATTCGTAGCGCGCACCTGCCGCCCTTGCCTCGAACCCCAGCAGCTCATAAAACGCGAGGCAGGCAACGGGATCGGGCGTCGTGATGACGAGGTGGTCCAGTTTTCGGATAGGCACGGCGGATTTCTTCAGGTTGAAACCGGAGCGGCGCAACGGGCAGGAACACTCGGCTGCGCATGCATACTCCGGACATGAAGAGTACACCCCGCGTGCCCGGCAGGTCAATCGCAATCCGTGCAATCGCATACGGATGCCGCACGGCGCGCCTCTTCCGGAAATCGCCGAAAAGGCAGCACATCCCCCGGCGATTCGTACTAGACTTCCTTGCCGAAACCTGTTACACTGCGCCGTCATCCGTTATGAAAGAGCAAGTCGTCGGTCTGATTCCCGCCCGCTGGGGTTCCTCGCGTTTTCCCGGCAAACCCCTTCACCTGATTGCGGGCAAGCCCCTTGTCCAGCATGTCTGGGAACGGGTTTCCTCCTGCACGCGTCTGGACTCCGTCGCCATCGCCACGGATGACGAGCGCATTCGCCGAGTAGCGGAGGCTTTCGGCGCACGCGTCATCATGACCCGCGACGACCATCCCAGCGGCAGTGACCGCCTCGCCGAAGCCGTGCAATCCTTCCCCGAAGCCACGCATGTGGTCAATATCCAGGGCGACGAACCCCTCATCGACCCTGCTCTTGTGGACGAGCTGGCCTCCGTGCTGCTGAACGATGCCGGCATCGCCATGGCCACCGCCGCCTGCCCGCTCGACAGCGACGCGGATTTTCACGACCCGAACATCGTCAAGGTCGTCTGCACGCTCGGCGGAGAAGCCCTGTACTTCTCCCGCTCGCCGATCCCCTTCCCCCGCAACGCTCCCGTTCTGAAACCTCTCCGCCATATCGGCCTGTACGCCTACAGGAGGGAATTTCTGGAAAACTACGTCCGCTGGGAACCCACCCCTCTCGAAACCGCCGAATCCCTGGAACAGCTCCGCGCACTTGAGCACGGAGCGCGTATCAAGGTCGTTCCCACCGATCATCTTGCACCCGGCGTCGACACGCCGGAGCAGGCTGCCATGATTGAGCAGCTCCTTCAACATTAAACCAACACACACCAAACTCACATCATGAAATACATCTTCGTCACCGGAGGGGTCGTCTCCTCTCTCGGCAAAGGTCTGGCAGCCGCATCTCTCGGCACACTTCTGGAACGATGCGGCCTCCGCGTCACCCTCCAGAAGTTCGACCCCTACCTGAACGTGGACCCCGGGACGATGAGCCCCTACCAGCACGGCGAAGTCTATGTGCTCAACGACGGTGCGGAAACCGACCTCGACCTCGGCCACTACGAACGCTTCGTCGACTGCAAACTTTCCCGCCTCAACAACCTGACATCCGGGCAGGTCTTCTCCAACGTGCTGTTCAAGGAACGCCGCGGCGACTACCTCGGCAAAACCGTCCAGTACATCCCGCACGTCACGGATGAAATCAAGGGCCGCCTGCACGAAGTCACCAGCACATCGGATGTCGACGTCATCATCACCGAAATCGGCGGCACTGTGGGCGATATGGAAGGCCACATCTTCCTCGAAGCCCTGCGCCAGTTCGCCCTCGAAGTAGGCCGTGAAAACGTCTGCTTCATCCACGTCACCCTCCTGCCCTATATCAAGGCCGCCGGAGAAACGAAAACGAAGCCCACCCAGCAATCCGTCGCCAAGCTGCGCGAAATCGGCATCCAGCCGGACATCATCGTCTGCCGCACGGAATACGACATGAGCGACGACGAACGCCGCAAGATCGCCATGTTCTGCAACGTGGAAGCCAAAAACGTGATCGCCTTCCGCGACGTGAAGAACACCATCTACGAATGCCCGCTCGACCTCAGCCAGGACAAAATCGACCGCATCGTCTGCAAAATCCTCCACCTCGACGTACCGGCTCCCGACCTCACCGACTGGCAGAACTACGTCGGCCGCGTCGTCCATCCCACGCACTCCGTGCGCATCGCCGTCGTCGGCAAATACATCGCCCTGCAGGACGCCTACAAATCCATCTACGAATCCTTCACCCATGCAGGAGCGGCGCACGACTGCCGCGTGGAAATCCTCCGCATCGATGCGGAAGCGCTCGAAGATCCCAAGGCAAGCCTCGACGATATCTTCCAGAATGTGGACGGCATCCTGATCCCCGGCGGATTCGGCAACCGCGGCATCGAAGGCAAAATCAAGGCAGCCGAATACGCCCGCACCCACAACATCCCCTTCTTCGGCATCTGCCTCGGCATGCAAATCGCCGTCATCGAATTCGCACGCCACGTCCTCGGCAAGAAAAAGGCGCATTCCACCGAATTCGACGAAAAAACGAGCTGCCCCGTCATCTGCCTTCAGGAGGAACAGAAAGACCTCACCACCAAAGGCGGCAACATGCGACTCGGAGCCTATGTCGCGAACATCACACCGGATACGCTGTGCAGCAGGCTCTACGGCCAGCTCACCATCAGCGAACGCCACCGCCACCGCTTCGAATTCAATCCCGAATACAGGGCGGAAATGGAAAAGGCCGGACTCGTCGTCAGCGCCGTCTCTTCCGAGCAGGGCCTCGTCGAAGTCGTCGAACTGCCGGGCCATCCCTTCTACATCGCCTGCCAGTACCACCCCGAATTCCAGTCCCGCCCCACGCATCCGCACCCGCTCTTCGCCGGATTCGTCGCGGCAGCCATCCAGCACAAGCAAGGGTAATCCCACCCCATGGATCCCGCTTCCCTTCAGGCGTGGTGCACGGACGGCTTCGTCATCCTGTGCTATTTCGCGGCTATCTTCGCCATCGGCCTCTACATGGGCCGCAAGCAGGATAGCCTCGAATCCTATGCCTTGGGGAACAGATCCCTTCCCTGGTGGGCCATCCTCGCCTCCATCCTCGCCTCGGAAATCAGCGCCGCCACCTTCTTCGGCACGCCCGAGGCGGGCTTCAAGACGCTGAACTTCACCTACGCCCAGCTCTGCATCGGCACCATTCTGGGCAGAATCGTCGTCGGCAGGCTCTTCCTCAAACCGTACTACAAATACAACGTCGTCTCCATCTACGAATACCTGCAGAAGCGCTTCGGCCTGCACACGCGGAGATGGGCCTCCATGACCTTCCTCATCAGCCGCGTCCTCGCCAGCGGCACGCGCCTCTATGTAGCGGGCATCCTGCTGGTCATCGCCTGCAAAACCATTGCGGGCGCCGCCACCCTCTCGAAAGAAGACGAAATCCTCCTCTACATCGGCGCACTCTCCGTCCTCACCATCGCCACCACCATCTACACCGCGCTCGGAGGCCTCAAGGCCGTCGTCTGGACGGATGTGCTGCAAGCCTCCATCCTCATCATCGCGATGCTGACCACCATCGGCATCCTCTTCTTCCATACAGGTTGGGACACCATCTGCGCCACCGTCGCCGCACCGCGGCCGGACGGCATCACCACCGAACCCTGGGCCGTCTTCAGCACCGGCTTCGTGGACGGAGGACTCGGCGAAAACATCAAACACATCTTCGCCAGCGACTACACCCTCTGGGCCGCCTTCCTTGGGGCCACCTTCATCACCATGGCCACCCACGGCACCGACCAGGACATGGTACAGCGCATGCTCGCCGCCAAAAATGCGAAAACGGGCAGCAAGGCCGTCATCCTCTCCGGTATCGCAGACCTCCCCATCGTTGCCATCTTCCTCTTCACGGGCATCCTCCTCTACGTCTATTACCAAAGCAACGGCATCACCTGGAATCCCAACCAGACGCAGAACGTCTTCCCACAATTCATCATCGACCATCTGCCCGCAGGCGTACGAGGCCTTCTCATCGCCGCCCTCTTCGCCACTGCAATGGGCTCCCTCTCCACCGCACTGAACGCCCTCGCCACCACCGCCACGAAAGACTGGTACCAAAGCATCTTCAACCCGAAGGCTACCGAACGCCAGCTCCTCAAGGCCGTGCGCTGGATGACCGTCCTCTTCGCCCTCCTCCTCATCATCGTCGGCTCCGTCACAGCGTGGTACACCGTCCAATACGGCGTCAAGGGCATCCTGCACATCGTCCTCGGCATCTTCGGCTACACGTACGGCTCCCTGCTCGGCGTCTTCCTGCTCGGTATGCTCACCGAACGCCGCGGGTGCGACCTCGGCAACTGCATCGCCATGCTCTACGGCTTCCTCACCATCGCAGCGCTCACGAACCTCATCCCGATGAACGACTGGTTCGGCCTCACGATGCCCGACATCGCCTTCCCGTGGCGCGTCACCATCGGCACCCTCGCCACCTTCCTCGTCGGCCTCTGCTTCCGCACCCCATCCAGGCAACCATCCGAAAACACACATGAAACTTCCTGAACTCCGGCAAGAAATCGACAAACTCGACCGTCAGATCGTCGCCCTTCTTCACGAACGGGCCTCCCTCGTCCATCAGGTCGGACTCATCAAGCAGGACAGCCAATCCCCCATCTTCGTACCCGAGCGGGAAGCCGACCTCTACCGGAAAATCGCCGACCTCAACGGCGGAAAACTCCCGGAAGGCTCTCTCCGCGCCATCTACCGCGAAATCATCTCCTGCTCCTTCTCGCTGGAAGGCGGATTCAAAGTCGCCTACCTCGGCCCCGCAGGCACATGGAGCCATCAGGCCTCCCTCAAGCAATTCGGCAGCAGCGTCGAACTCATGCCCATGCACGGCTTTGCCGCCGTCTTCGACGCCGTCGAACGCCACGAAGCCGACTACGGAGTCATCCCCATCGAAAACAGCACCGGGGGCTCCGTCACCGACGCGATGGACCTCTTCATCGGCACCACGCTGAACATCTGCGCCCAGATCCAGCTCCGCATCTGCAACTGCCTCTTGGGCAACATCCGCCTGGAAGAAATCAAAACCCTCTACTCGCATCCGCAGGTACTCCTCCAGTGCCGCCAGTGGATCCGCAACAACTTCCCGATGGCCGACCTCGTCGAAACATCCTCCACCACCGCAGCCGCCCAAATCGCCGTCGAAAAGGCATCCGAAGGAGCCGCCGCGCTCGGAGGAGCCCTCGCCGCCGAATTGTTCGGCCTGCAAATCCTCGAAAGCAACATACAGGACAAGGCCTCGAACACCACGCGCTTCGCCATCATCGGCCACCAGAAAACCCAGCCCACGGGTAACGACCGCACCTCTCTCTGCTTCACCGTGCGCCACACGGCCGGCAGCCTCGTCAGCGTCCTTGAAAAATTCAAGCAATACGGCATCAGCCTCCTCCGCATTGAATCGCGCCCATCAAAAATAATCGACTGGGAATACGTCTTCTACGTCGATGCAGCCGGACATGCAGAACAGGAACCGCTGAAAACCTGCCTCGACGAAGTGGCCGACCACTGCTCCATTCTCAAAGTCTTCGGGAGCTATCCCGAAGCAACCTCTCTATGTTGACCCAGCCATGAAAAAAAGCACCATTCTCCTCTGTCGCTTCCTTCAACTCTTCGGCTATTCCTTCCAGCACCTGTACCTGCAGGCCATCAACCAAAACACGCGGCTTGCCCGCTCTCTGGCGACCACCCTCGGTGAACAGGCTTGGAAAGATGCAGCCAATTGTCCGGAATTTGCCGACGATGTCGAAATCATCGGCCATCTGAACAGCCGCAGCCGCGAACTGACGAACATCCTGGCAGAACTTCAAAACGACAAACAAGCCGCCCAAACGCAGGCCAGAAACAACCGCCCCCTGCCCTCGGTTGCCGCCAAACAAATGCCCGACCTCTCCGCCGGAGCCATCTCGCAGCAGCGCACACGACTGCGCACGCTCATCCGCGAACTGCAGGAACGCCGTAAAAACCTTGCTGGCGTCATGACGCCGGATCATGCCGTCTTCTCGAAGCTCGACAAGCAGGAAGAAGAATACATGCTCGAACTGGATCGTCTGGAAAACAAACCCAATGCCCCGGCATCCCAGCAAACGAACGACCAGCCCGAGATATCCGATGAAATCCGGACGGACCGCACAGCCGCACAACTGAAGGATATCATCATGCGCATCAACAATGCCAATGTCGAACTGAAAAAAGTGAAGCAAACGCTCGTCTCCTCCTATCTGCATCTGGGCAAAGCCATCTGCGCCGCATGGCAGACCGACAAAAACATTCGCCGCCAGCTTTCCCGGCATAAACAAACCATGGCGCTGATCCTCGGAGTCGAGAAATCCATCAAAAAATACGAACGTCTGGCCCAGTCCAAAACCAAAGCAAGGGAAAACACCCTTCCTTTCTGATTTCTCCCGGCCATCTTATGGAACATCACGAGTCGAAACACGAAAAAACAAAGGCGGCCCTGTCTTCCGTCCTGTGGTCTGCTTTGCTGACAGGGCTCAAATTTGCCGTCGGCATCACCACGGGCAGCCTCGGCCTCATCTCCGAAGCCCTCCACAGCGGCCTCGACTTCATCGCCGCCGCCGTCACCCTGTATGCCGTTCGCGTCGCATCCCGTCCCGCCGACGACGACCACCCCTACGGCCACGGCAAAGTCGAAAACCTCTCCGCCCTCGGAGAAACCCTTCTGCTCATCATCACAGCCATCTGGGTCATTCAGGAAGCCATCTCAAGACTCGTCACCGGAGACATCGAAATCAACCCCACCATCTGGGCCTTCGCCGTCATCATCATCTCCCTCGTGGTGGATATCAACCGCTCCGCCATGCTCTACCGCGTCGCACGCAAACACAACAGCCAGGCTCTCGAAGCCGATGCCGCCCACTTCTCCACGGACATATGGTCCTCCGCAGCCGTACTCCTCGGCCTCATCTGCGTCTCGTGCGCCCAATTCGTACCGGAAGGCTCCTTCTGGCATTCGGCCCTCCTCCGGGCGGACATCATCGCGGCCCTCGCCGTAGCCTTCCTCATCCTCCACGTCAGCTACGACCTCGGCAAGCGGGCCATCAATGCCCTGATGGACGGGGGCACCTCCACCAAAACGGCCGAAATCCGCGAAAGGCTCCGGGAACGCATGCCCACCTACCCCGTCACCCGCCTCCGCGTGCGCGAATCCGGCAACAAAACGTATGTCGAAATGGAAATCTGCGCGCCCAAAGACCTGCATGTCGACACCGCCCACGACATCTCGAACGCCATCGAGAACATCGTCACGGACATGTACCCCGAAGCCGAAGTCCTCGTCCACGTCGAACCCGGGGATGGGGACTGCCCTCTCTCCCGCGAACTCATGGTACGCCACATCGCCCTGAGCCACCGCTTCAGCGTCCACGGCTACGCGCTGGCCTGCACCCCGGAACAGGGAGACGTCCTCTTCCTCGACGTCGAACTGCCGCCCGAGCTCAAACTCTCCCAGACACTCGTCGCCGTCCGCGCCTTTGAAACGGACGTCCGCAACAGGCTCGGCATCGCCCGCATCGTCTCGCACATCGAGCCGGACTCCCGGGACTTCCGCACACGCACCCCGCTCGACCTTCCCTCCGAAGCCGTCATCAGAGAAACCGTCTCGGAAATCTTCCGCCTCCACCCGGAAGCCGAATTCCGCACATGGGAAATCCTCACCTCGCAGGATGCTCCCATCCTCCTCATCACAGCCGGAATCAGCGAAGCACAGAATGTCCACGACAGCCATGTCCTCCTCAAACGGATGGAGGACGAACTCAAACGCGAAATGCCAGCCTTCGGCAAAATCTCCATCGCCCTCGCCAACGGATAGAACTCTCCCTGTCCGGCCCGGGCACCGACTTACGCCTTCACCATGAACGGAACCACCTGCTTCATCCTCGCCGCGCTCATCCTTCTCGCGGGCTACCTGTTTTACGGCCGCCTCGTCGAGCGCATCCTCAATCCCCGCCACGACCACCCGCTCCCCTGCGAAACCAAGGCGGACGGCGTGGACTACGTCGCCCTTCCGCGCTGGAAAATCTTTCTCATCCAGCTCCTCAATATCGCCGGGCTCGGCCCCGTCTTCGGAGCACTCTCCGGCGCACTCTTCGGCCCCGCCGCACTCCTCTGGATCGTCATCGGCTGCATCATCGGCGGAGCCACGCACGACTTCCTCGCCGCCATGATGTCCGCCCACCACGAAGGGGAAAACCTGCCCGAAACCGTCGGCCGCTACCTCGGCCACAAAATGGGCCACATCCTGCGCCTCCTGTGCGTCGCCCTCTGCACCCTCGTCGGCGTCGTCTTCACCCTCGGCCCCGCAGGCATGCTCGCCTCCCTGCCCGACTCCCTCTCCCTGCTCCATTGGTCGATCATCATCTTCGGCTACTACTTCCTCGCCACCATCCTGCCCATCCAGACCATCATCGGCCGCATTTACCCCTTCTTTGGCGCGCTATTCATCTTCATGGCGCTCAGCGTCATCGTCATGCTCTTCGTCAACGGATACGACATCCTGCCAAACACGGACTTCTTCACAGGCACCCACCCCCACGACACCCCCGTCTGGCCCGCCCTCTTCGTCACCATCGCCTGCGGCGCCATCAGCGGCTTCCATGCCACCCAGTCCCCCCTCATGGTGCGCTGCCTCCCCCGCGTCCGAGACGGCCGCCCCCTCTTCTACGGAGCAATGATCGCCGAAGGCTTCGTCGCCCTCATCTGGGCCACCGTCGGACTCTCCTTCTACCAGGGGCCGGAAGCCCTCGCCGCCTCCATGTACGACGGCACCCCGTCCTCCACCGTCACGCAGGTATGCACCACCCTCCTCGGCCCCACCGGAGCCGTCATCGCCCTGCTCGGCGTCGTCGTCCTGCCCATCACCTCCGGCGACACGGCCCTGCGCTGCTCCCGCCTCATGCTGGCGGACATGCTCAAACTCCCGCAAAAACCGATCCGCAACCGCCTCATCCTCGCCCTACCCCTCTTCGCCATCGCCATCTCCCTCACGCAGGTCGACTTCCAGATCGTCTGGCGCTACTTCGGCTGGTTCAACCAGGCCATCGCCGCCATCACGCTCTGGACCATCTCCGTCTTCCTCCGCAAACGCGGTTCATGGCACTGGATCACCACCGTACCCGCCATGTTCATGACGGCCATGTGCATCACCTACCTCCTGTGCAGCAAGGAAAGCTTCGGATTGGACATGATGAGCTCCACTGCAGCGGGCATCATCGCCTCCATGCTTCTTGCCGCCCTCTTCATGATGCACATCCCGGACGAAACCGACGAATAGGCCGTTCCGAATTCCCGGTTACCCCGGCAATCAGCAGCCTGTATCCGAACCGTTCTACCCCCTCCGTCGCAGGAGGAACGGCCAATATGACACAACCACACATCCGCCCCCAAGTATTTCTTTCCTTGCACTTGATTTCCCGGCGGCATCCTGATAACTTCTTGGCACGATGAAGAGCCTGAAAATCCTGCTGTTGACCCTCGGCCTCACCATGGGACAGGCACTGTGCCAGACGGAAGATCCGGAATACCTCAATCCCGACCGTTTCCTCCCGTCTCCGGTTGCCCAGCCCAAGCCCGCCCCCCGGCCGGGAGTCCCCGCACTCCCGACTTCCCCTTCGGCTCCTCCCATCGCCGCTGAAGTGGACGAACCCGGCCAGCAACCGGCCCATACCGCCGCCCCCATCGCCGAAGCCGTACCCGTCGAACTCGTCGAGCAGGATCAAACACGCGTCGCCGTCCTCTGTTACCACAACTTCAGCCAGACCAAACCCGTCACGGACATGCGCATCCGCACCTCCGTCTTCCGCCAGCAAATGGAGCAGATACGGAACTCCGGCATCACCGTCATCTCCATGGACGACTTCCTCGACTGGAAAACGGGCAGCAAAAAACTCCCGGCAGAATGTATCCTCATCACCATCGACGACGGCTGGAAGGGCACCTACACGGATGCCTATCCCATCCTCCGTGAAATGGGTTTTCCCTTCACCATCTTCATCTACACCGACTTCATCACCGGATACGGCGACGCCATGTCGCACGACATGATCCGCGAAATGATGGCCCACGGCGCCACCGTAGGCAGCCACTCCTCCAAGCACCTGTACCCGCGCGTCTGGAAAAAACTCACCCAGGGCACCCCGGCGTATGCCGAACTCGTCCAGCAGGAACTCGGCAACTCGGCCAACACGCTCCGCACCCTCTTCCAGACCCCCGTACTCACCTACTGCTACCCTGGCGGCTACAACACTCCGGAAATGGTCGAGAAAGCCCCCTCCTTCAACTACAAGGCGGCCTTCACCGTCGTCGGCAAGAAAACGACGCACGACAGTGAAAACTACCTCATTCCCCGCTATGTCATCGAAGGCGGCAAACCTTACACCTTCCAGCGGGCGCTGAATTTCAGACAGACAGGAGGGAACGACGCCCCCGGCTCCGCCACAGGAAGCGCCAACCTGCCGCCGCCTCCCTTCCCCGTCGTCCCGGCGGCCAACCAGGTCTCCACCGTCAACATCCCCATCATCTCCGCCGACCTCTCCAGCATACCGGGACTTTTGCCCCAGCTCTCCAACTTCGACATGAAAGTCAGCGGATTCGGCCGCGTTCCCTTCGAATTCGACGCCCAGAAAAAACTCCTCTTCTGGAAACCTGACCGCCGCATCTACAACTCCGACATCACCGTCCAAATCCAATGGAAAACGGCAGGAGGAAACCTGCCTCACACTGCCCGGTGGAGCTTCAAAATCTCCCCGGAAATTCCCCTCAACTGATCCACTCGCACCGCCAAACCGTCATGAACAGTTCTACCATCTCCCTCCTTCTCCCGGCAGCCCTCGTCTGCTGTACCACGGCAAATGCTCTCCCTTCCTCACTGAAACCCGAACCGCACCAACGCGACCCCTACAATTGGCAGGCTCGCCACGAATCCATTGTGGAACGGCACAAAACCGTCAAACCGGAATACGTCGTCATCGGAGACAGCATCACCCACCGCTGGGGAGGCGACCCGGTCGATACCGACCGCAAAATGGGCCGCCCGGGCGCAGCGTATTGGGATGACCTCTTCCAAAGCCACACCGCCACCAACATGGGCTTCGGCTTCGATTATGTGGACAATGCCTATTACCGGGTGCAACATGGAGAACTCGACGGCACCTCGCCCCGCGTCATCGTCCTGCTCATCGGCACCAACAACCTCGGCCACCGTAAAGACACCGCCGAACAATGCGCGGCCAATGTCAAAGCTTTCGTCCAGCTCCTCCGGACAAAATGCCCTTCCAGCAAAATCCTCATCCTCGGCATCCTTCCCCGGAAAGAAGAACAACTGGCTCCCGTCATCAGCAAAACCAATGCGCTGGTCTCCAAGCTCCAGAACCGCAAAAACATCTTCTTCCGGGATATTTCCCCGGCCTTCACGGCTCCGGGCAGCACCCTCGCCAGCCCGGCCCTGTTCAGCGACACCGTCCACCCCAATGCAGCCGGATATGCCAAACTGACGGAACAGCTCAAACCCATCCTGAAACAAATCGACCCGCAATACTGATCTCTCCGGCCATGACGCCTCACATCCTGAATGCAAAAGAAATCGAGGACATCCTCCGGCAGCACGGCCTCGTCCTGCCGGAAACCATGCACCCCGAACCCCACCAGCGCGACCAGTACAACTGGGCAGCACGCCACGCTTCCATCAAGGAACGCCATCGCACGGTAAAACCGGAATACGTCATCCTTGGAGACAGCATCACACACTGCTGGGGAGGAGAACCCGCCGATGCGGACCGCAAAATGCCCCGCCACGGCATCGACTCCTGGAACAGCCTGTTCGAAGGCCACACCGCCACCAACATGGGTTTCGGTTACGACTACGTAGACAATGCCTTCTACCGCATCCTCGACGGAGAATTGTCCGGCACATCGCCACGCGTCATCATCGTCCTCATCGGAACCAACGACATCGACACCCTCGCGCTTGCTCCGGAAACGTGTGCAGCCCACACCTCCGCCCTGCTGCAGCTCCTGCGCGCCACACAGCCGGAAAGCAAAATCCTCCTGCTCGGCATCATGCCCCGCACGGAACCCCACCTTGCCCCTGTCATCAGGCAAACGAACGAAGCCTATTCCCGGCTGGCGGACGGGCAGCACATCCACTTTGCCGACTGCGGTGCCTGCTTCCTCGAAGGCGACAGCCTGTTGGCCGACACGCGCTACGTCCTTGACGAAGCCCATCCCTCCACTGCCGGTTACGAAGCCATGGCGGCGACCATTCGTCCGCATCTCAAACGCATCGATCCGCTGTATTGACCGGAAAACCGCCGGATTCACCTCTCCACCCATAAAAAAGCATCTTCCTCTTCGGAAGATGCTTTTTTCTGTCAATCGTCGCGTAAAACGTGCTACCTCTTCTTCGCCGGCACCTTCACGAGCTGCGCTTTCAATCCCTGCACGGACTTCACCTTGGCGCTGGCGAGGGGGCGTGACGGATCGGCCTGATCCTGCGGAGCGCCGCACTGTACCGTCAAAGCCTCTCCGGGGAAAACAACCGTCGCATTTCCGAACACGAACGAACCTTCCCTTTTCCCTTGCGCCTGCTCAAACACCAGTGCATGACCATCCAGCAGAAGACCGTTCGACCCTTCATTGCGGATCGTCACCGTATTGTCAGGGGCGACCGTCACGGAGGCTTTCGGCTGGGACACCTTCAGCACGGGCACAAGGCGGGCGTACGTCAACTCGGCCAGCCTCCTTGCACCCGCCGCCATCGGATGCAAGCCGTCCTTGTACCATTCCGGGTGCGTGGACATCGCCGTATAGGCATCCATCGTCAGCGTCTTCTTGTCGCGGGAAATCTTGTCCAGCAGCTTCTCGGCCGTCGGACGGTTCTTGGCGGAACCGTTATCCTGATTGGAATACTTGTGCTCGGGCTGGTACACATTGCCCGGGAACGTCTTCTGCCCCGGCTGCCCGCGGAAATCCGGCCCCAGCCTGTTCCAGATCACCACCGGCACACTCTGCCTGCCGCCCCTCCATGCATCGATCAGCTCCTTATACCCTTTCTCGTACAAAACCGGATCCCACCATGCTCCCGTATCGTTGATCCCCAGATTGCAAACGTACACATCCCCCTTGAACGCGATGGCCGCCTGATGCTCCTTCGTATCGCCGTACCAGCGTCCTCTCTGCTTCTGGCTCGGATAATCGCCGCACGTTTTCCCGGAATTGCCGAAATTGCGCACCTCGTATTCCGGGCCCATCAGATCGCCGAGATACTTGGGATAATTGGACTGGTCGCGCTGGGCGATACCGAGACCGAACGTAATACTGTCGCCCACACAGGCGACTTTCGTTTTCTCTGCCAATGCGGAAGAACCCAGCAGCGACACGGCTGCCATCAAAACGGAAAAGGAACGGAATGACATGGTAAAAAATAAATTGATCGCCGAATACTTTACCAGATACGAACAATGAAACAAGTTCAAACAGCCGATCGGCAATTTTCAGCCTTCCGGGCCACATCACGAACGTTCGGCATGGGGCAGGCTCCGGCCGCACGCAGCTTTCTCGCAGCAGACCGCCGCCGCATCCGAAAACGGAACCGGCACGAAACCAGTCGTTTTCGCAGATAAATATTTGACATCGACTAACCGTTATGATAATGACATACCAAGTATGTCACATTTTGCATCACGATTTCTGCATTATTCCATCGTCATTTTTTGCACGAGCGCCATATCCCATGCCGCCGAAACCGGCGATCTCCCGCACCTGAAAGCCCATTGGAATTTCGATGAAGCACGGGATTGGCACAATATGCCTTACCCATTCACGCAGCCGCTCTCCGAAACACGCGACTCCGTCGGAAAAAACAACCTGTCCATCAACGACAAACTCGACCCCGTCAAGGCATGGGCATCCGGCAGGCAGTTTTCGGCCGTACGTTTCGATGCTCCCGGCCAGTTTCTGAAAGCGGCGCAACCGCTGAACACCTTGAAAAAAACAGCAGCCCTCTCCTTCTGGCTCAAAACCGACCCTGCAAATTCCGCCGCCAACGGAACGATTATCGGAGACTCGAAGGGCATGGAATGGGGCACCATCATGCCGGACGGCAAACTGGCGGTTCGCCAGCAAGGCAAAACGATCGCCTCCACATCGCAAAACGTCAATGACAACCAATGGCACCACATCGTCATCCAAAGGCAGGCGGATACTGGGCAAGTCTCCATCTACATGGACGGAACCCTCAGCGGACAGGGTACCGGAACATCCGGCACGCTGCCCGGAGAATATGCGGGATTCGGCTCCGCACAGGGGGGCCAACAATACATCGGCCTTCTGGATCAAATACACCTTTTCGACAAAACGGTTTCCCCGGAAACCATCCTTCAACTGAAAAACAACCACGCACCGAAAGCCTTCCCTCAGGAAACGCTTATCACGCGCGGCAAACCATCGCAGACCGGCAGCATCCTCCACCTGTACACATTCGACCCCGATCAGGACGCGCTGACCGTCGCCCGGCATGGGCAGGGGCAATACGGCACCGTTCGCTCGAAGGGAGACGGAACCTTCACCTACACATCCGGCAAAGGATTCACGGGGCGCGACCGCTTCCCCGTCACCGTCACCGACGGCCACGGCGGCTACTCCACCACATTCATGGAGGTACGTGATGAAACGACGATGCCCAAAACGCCCGTCACCAAATTCACCGGGTACCGTGAACTGCCATCTATCGGCAACGGAAAGGGAAAAACGGGAAACCGCATTCCCGCCGCCATCGACTGGGATGGAAACGGCATCTTGGACCTGCTCGTTTGCGGCAACAACCGCATCTGGGCTTATAAAAATGCAGGCAAAAAAAGCGCCGAACCCTTCTCCGAACCGATTCTCGTACAGGATACAGACGGAAAGGACATCGAAGCGGCCTCCATCGCCACCCTGAAAGCCTCCGGCAGCAAACACCCCCTTCTGATCGTCAGAGACAAAACAGGCCTCCTCCACACCTACGAATTGGTACTTCCGTCCAAGGCCTCTCCCCGCTTCCGGAAAACGGGAACCATACAGGGTTCCGACGGCAAGGACTTCAAATGCCCGTCGAACGCCATGGCCTTCGGCGACTACGATAACAACGGCAGCCCCGACCTGCTGGCCGGAGACGGCGGCAGCGGCATCTACCTGTACCGGAACACGGGTAAAAAAGGCGAGATGCAACTGAACACGGAACGCGAACACGTCATCCACGGCTCCTATAATCTGGGTCCGTATTTCGCCGATCTGAACGGCGACGGCAAAACGGACCTGCTCCACGGCGTCAACTGGGGCAGCATCCACTACTGGATCAACGGCGGAGGCTCCAGCATCATCGACGAAGCCAAAAAAGGCGACATCCAACTCACCGATGCAAACAACGAAATGCCCAAAAAAGGCAACAAAACCGTCCTGCGAGCCATGAACGGCACCTTGGGAGCCTTGGCCGACTTCAACGGCGACGGCATCATCGACCTGGTTCTCGGCAGTTACAACGACGGCATGCTCGCGCTGGCATACGGTGTCGACCCGAACGAAGCCGGACGCAACCTCGCCAAAATCGAGCAAATCTACAACGGGCACGAAACCGACCTCGGCAAATATCTGGAAGCGGATGGGCAGAAAATGCTCAACCGGTACAAAACGTTGAACCGCGAATGGATCACATGGGCCACATCCCTCCCCACCGTCGCCCAGCGTGAACAAGCATACCGGCAACTCAAAAAACACATCGCCAAATACCCCTTCCTCAAACGAAGCCAACTCGATGCATGGGTCAAGCGCAAAGACGGAAAAATCACCGAATTCGGCCCCATGCACCATGTGCCCGGCATCGTCGTCATGAACTGGGTCACACTCCATAACCTCAAGCCTGACAGCATGGCCCACAGAATCGACGTGGCCGACACCCTCGGACTGAAAGGACTGGACAGGGAACAGTATCTGAAATCGGGCGTCGCTGTGGCGGACAACTCCAAATGCTCGGACGGCCAGATGATGGCCATTCGGGACTTCATGCACTACCACCCCCGCATCCTCTTCCCGGACGATCACATCTCCATCGACCAGAACATGGGAGACGGCCGTGAAGCCATGTCCTACGTCTTCAAATCCAACAAAAACACCTTCGGATGCGATGTCGGAGGCCCTGCATGCGAAAGCGCGCGCGACCTCGTACAGGCTGCCGAAAAACATCTGGGCAAGGATTCCGCCAAGGGAGACTACTTCACCTTCGTCATGGGCCATGAAGTCTGCCATTCCCTCGACGCCTACGTCTATGGCCGCACCAACAAAAACCTTGCCGACCGCTGGAACGGCATGCTCGTCTATGCAGCCAACAACGGAGGCGCCGTCGACCTCATCGTCCCTCGGGAAGACGGATTGTTCGACCTTGGAAAAACACAAGAGCAATTCAAGCAAAAAGGCCTCTGGGACGGCCAATCGCCATGGAACGAAGCCTGGAAGAAATATTGGAACTCCTGCCCCTACAAAGACCTCGCCTTCATGCGAGGCAACATCGGATGGTTCCTTGAAGCCAAACAGGAAACGCTCGCCACGCAGGCCAACCACCACTGGGCCGGATCGGAAGCCCGCCTCGTCGGAGCCATCGACCGGTACAACCGAGGCTACAAGGCCAACATCAACGAAGTCGTCTTCTTCCTTGACCTCCTTTCCGCGGGCCTCAATGAAATCCCCATGTACAACATCACGGCGACCAAATCGCCTAACCGCGCCCAATTCGATGTGGAAAAGGCATGGCTGGAACGCAACGACGACGGCTTCATCACCAAAATCACCATCGGCCCCCGCGTATATGAATTCGAACTCGACTCCAAAGGCAAAGTCATTGCCATCAAAAACCATCCCTTCATCAACGAAATGAAATAAGGCACAGGGCCGGGCATGCAGAGAAAACCCGGCCCTCACGCCATCATCGCCAGCAGCGGATCAAAACGGGGCTTCCCAACAATGGGAAGCCCCGCAATGCATCAACGATCAGACATCTTCCGGCCGAACCATGGCCGCTCCGCCACCGTACATACCTGCACCACGGCACATGATGCCGCATGGCCGCCTATCAAAAGGCCACGCGGATACATACCCTGTGCAAAAACCTGCTGCAGCAAAACACCGGAACGTCTCGCCGCACTCAATTGCCCGTACCTGCCCCGGGCACACTCCCGGAAGGAGGCAGCATGCCTCCGGGGCGCATCCCGGTACCGGCCGGAGATGATCTGCGCTTGGGCCGGGAAGAACCGGGCACGCGGTCATCGTCCATGATGATACGAACGGGGCGCAACGGCTTCGGGGCATCCGAAATCACCTTCCTGATCTCCGCCGTAGCGGCCAGATCGGCAGCCGTCTTCCCCTCGTCGTTCTGCTCGGTACCGTCCGCTCCCTTGGCCAGCAGCATCTTGACGATCTCCATCCGGCCCAGCCGGGCCGCCTCCATCAGAGGCGTATACCCCGTCGCATCGCGAAGATTCACATCCGTCACCAGCTTCAGAACGACCGGCACGATCTCGGGATTGCCTCCCGACACCGCATCCATCAGCACAGAACATCCGTAGGATGTGGCAGCATCGGCCTTCGCCCCCTTATCCAGCAAAATGGAAAAAATCTCGTCGTCGCCACGCCGGGCGGCCACCATCAGAGGAGTCTGCCCATCCGGCCCGGCATCGTTCACGCGAACGGAGGAATCCAGCAACAGGCGGAGAATCTCCCTGTTGCCGCGCTGCACCGCATCCATCAGCACGGATGAACCGTTCGAATCCCACGTATTCACATCCGCCCCCTTGAAAATCAGAGTCTCTGCAATCTCGCGGTCTCCTCGCCTCACGGCATACGCCAGTGCAGACAACCCATTGGCATCGCAACCGTTGGCGCTCATACCGGACTTCAGCAGGAAATCCACCAACTTGGGTTGCCCGTCCATCACGGCAATCATCAGCACCGTCTCCGTATTCTTCTTCTGGTTCGAATCCCAGTCCGCCTCAAGCAGCTTATTCAACAGACGCTTATCCTTCTTGGAAATCGCCTGCCAAACGGAATCATAGGATGGATACAACTTCCGAAAATCGGGCTTAGCAGAGGCGTTTTGCCCCTTGTCCGTCGGCGGATCGAACGAAATACGCTTCGTCTTCGCCTGCTTGGTCACGGAAGAAATAATCGCGCCGCCCAGCGAACGGTCCGCCTTCTTGGCGCGTGATTTGAGCCAGCGCTCGCGCCCCTTCACCGCCTTGTCCAGCTCGGCCAGCGTACCCATTCTCTCTTCGTAGCGTGTCCGGATAAACTTCCGTATCTCGTCTTCCGACTTCCCGGCAAGCTCCAGCGGCACGCAAGCCTCTCCGCCGATCGCATCGAAGGAAAACTCCTCGCGTCCCGGCGCGAACCGCGTCACCAGATCAAGGGAATTCCTGTCGTTGCCCGCCAGAAGAATCTTCGTCAGCAAACGCTCGATCTTCACCCCCGTATCCGTCATCCCCGGATTGGCAATCTCGTCCGCCACCTTCGCCTTGAGAAAACGCTGAGCGGAAGGAGATCCGAAAGGAATGAAATCGGCATAGGCATCCTCACTCTTCTTCAGTATATCCGCATCCATCGGCGACCCTGCTTCGGAAGTGGTCGCGCTCTGGTCGATACTGACGAACGAACCACCGCCCAGCGAGGCAGCCTTCTTCCAAAGCTCTTCCTCTCCGGGCCGGGTACCCAGCCCGGCGCAGTGAATCGTATTGACCAGAATGCCGCACCTCTTCGCATGTGCGATGGCATCCTTGTAGGCCACGGGCTTGGTCGCCGTAGCCTGATCGAAAGCCTCGTTTCCTGCAATGAAAATCATCTTCAAGCTGCGGGGATCTTCCGTATTCCATGCCAGCTCGGAAACGGCCTTCTCGATCACCGTACCGCAATACTCGCTGCTGCCGCTGCATTGCAACTTGTACAATTTATCCGAAATATCATCGAAATTATCCGTAAACGGAGAAATGCAAATGATCTGGTCCTCACCGCCCCGCATATCGCCGTATGCGTAGAGAGCAACCGACACGCGCGAAGGCTTCCCTTCCTGAAACGAATGCGACAGCCTGTTGATCACCTTCCAGAGCTGTGTGCGGGCCTGCTCGATCAAACCGTCCATACTGCCGGAAACATCCAGCAGAATGGCAAGCTGGATATTTCCCTTGGGGGCGAACACCTCCCTCTTGTCCGAAGTCTTCGCCTTGCCATCGGGTACCGTCTCGCCGCGCAAACCTCCGTTCGCCGGAGATGGCGGGCCGATCGGCCTGTCTCCTGCAAACTGGGCAAAACAACTGCCGGCGCCGAAGCACACACCGACCACGCCGGACATCAATAATGGCATCGATAAACTCATTCTATACGGTCTTTCTTGATCAATTAACAATAACCATCGAGAGACAAACGGCTACATTTTAATGTACTATTATCATACGCTCCGGAGGAAAGCAATAAAATTCCAACCTTCCACCGAAAAAACAATTGATCGTCAATCGCTCGTCTTCCACCGGAATCTTGTCCGTTTTCCGATAAAAAAGGAGGCGGTCATCAGACCGCCTCCGCAACATGTAACCGGACGAAGCCAAGCTATTTCTTCAAAGCGTTCCCCTCGTACACGAACACCTCGAAAGGCTGAAGCGTGAACGTCACGGGCTTGTCAATATCCACGGAAACGCCCGAAAAACCGGCCATCTTCCGCTGGTCTCCGTACGAATCCTTGAATGTGATCTTGCCCTTCACCTTGGCGGGAATATCGAGGGCATCGCGCATCGTAATCGTCAGGCTCTTCTCCTTGGCGGAGGAATTGCGCAAGGCAAGCGTCGCCTTGGATGGATTCCAGGCCGCCCAGCCGTACACGGAGCCTTCCTTCTTATCCTTGTCCCACGGATTGCCGCCGACCCAATGCACATCGTCCAGCACATCGGCATTCCGGCGAATCCACTTGATCCCCTCGGCCAGATCGTCCCACAGCACGCCGTTATTGGCATTCATCAGATCGCGGTCCACATACAGCTCCTGCAGCGACGTGCCGCAGGCAAAGGCGCAGCGCATCTCCTTCTTCACATTCTCGGGATCGCGGGGCATGCAGGCGGGAGGGCCGAACTTTGTCACCATCAGACCGTGCGTCATCATCGAATTGATCGGCATCAGCGGGGAACCCTGCACGAACACCTCATGCACGAGGCGGTCGCGGTAGGTAATCCACTGGTCGCGCTTATCTCCTTCCCCCATATCGCCCCAGTCGTTCTCCTGCCGCCACACGGAATCCGCATAGCGGAACCAGAACGGAGAAGCCCACGTACCTACCGTACAGTTGATATACAAATCGCCGCGCTGCTTCCGCAAGGCAGTCACCACACGGAGAATGCCTTCGGCATCCTCTTCATTGCCCGGCCCCCTGGAATGGAAATTCGTGCTGATGCCGTCGAACTTGAAGTATCGCATATCGTAATCCTTCACCATCTGGCTACAACGGCCGACGAACGCATCGAAATACTCCTTGTTGGAAAGCTGGAAATTGCCGATCTGGTTATTCGGATGATTCTTATTCCAATGCGCCAGACGCTTGCCCTTTGACGCACCGTAACCGCCCACGGGACCCAGCCACGCGCCGATGCCCGCTCCCTGCTTGCGAGCCAGCTTGTTCGTCTCGCTGAAACCCTTCGGGAACATCTTGTGGAAATCCCACAGACTGTTGAACTCGTCCCAGCCGTCATCCCACACGAAAGCATCGATCCCGGTACCGCGCTTCTTGAACATCTGCTCATTCCAATCCTTCACCACCTCCACGCACTGCGCTTCCGTCATCCTCTTCGCGGGGTCGGAATCATTATTACGGTTGATATTCAGCTCATACCACGAATTGTAATGAATGAAAGGACGATAGGGCATCACACGCTCGCGCTCGATATAGGCAAGCAAGGACCGCCTTTGCTGCCCCGGCTCGAACAGGCCGAGAACGGACGACACATCCCAGACATCGCCCGGCTGCAGCATCGTCTTGCGGCTCCAGAACCCTTGAACCATCGCGGAATCCTGCACCTTGGCCGTTGCCTGCTCCGTCTTCACGGGCAAAGAAAACGCAACCTCACCTTTACTCGTCACAGGCTCGTTCTTCGCATCCGCCCAGTAGCGCAACGTATATTTGCCGGAAGACGGCACCTTCAGCGCATAGACATTGTTGACATTCCTGTCTCCGGTAGAACCTGCATGCAAATCTTCCGACACCACCGCGCCGGATGCATTCACGAGCTGCACGCCGACCACATTCAGCTTATTGTTGCCACCCTTGTACTGGAACGTCACCGAACAATCGCCCTGCCCGTCGATGGCCACAGGCCCTTCGGATACCAGCAGGCCGTCCCCGTACTTCTTCAACGCTTCGGGCGCATGATCCCCATCCGACCATGAACGGGCCGTCCAGGCCGCCGCATTCCATGCCTCGCCGCCCGTCGTCTTCGTACCCACCGTATTGATGCCCATCGGCGTCTCCAACGCCGTAAAGGCCACATCGTTCACGATCAAAGCTCCACGGGCATTCCCGGAAACCGCAGGCATCCCGTTGCTCCCGACCGCAAGATTGTACTGCATACCGACGATCCCCTTCATGGCGATCGGCTTCGTACTCTTGAGCTGCAGCTCTTGCCGCAGATAATGCGAACCGTCGCGCAACACCGCCCGCCAGGCAATCTGCAACGAACCGTCGAGAGCCGTAAAATGCGCCTCCAGCGCCTTGCCCGCCGAACGTGAAGCCAGATTGAACGCCTTCGGCTGTGCCTTCAGCTCCACCATCTTGACGGATGCGCACGTCAGGTCGGACGCCTTGATACTCTTGCCGTCGGCCGTCTGAATCACGAACAGCTCGCCGCCCGGAGCCGCCACCGCGCCCTTCGGGGACACAAGACCGCCGAACGACAGCTTGCCGTCCTTCAACATATACTTGGCCGTCAGCAGACTATTGGAAAGGGACATCGTCTCACCTTCCCTGGAAACCTTGGCAGCACCCGGCGCTTCACCGGGGAAAACAACGGCAGCAGACACCATCGACACACAGCCGAGCATGGCCGCCATAACCAGAACACGTTTCAAAAACTTCATAAGAAAAATACGACTCTGTGAATAAAACCATATATACCAGCCCATCTCAAGCATAAAACATGTACTTTCAACAGATCATTGCCCGGCATGCCGGGCAGTCCGCAGAGCCTGCGGCCATTTTCCTCTTGACGCACCCCCGGCATGTGGTATCTTGACGGAAGCACGGAATGCTCTGCCGTCCATTCGTTTGTTCGCACATACAATAGCCATCCCCTATCGCACACCATGAAAAAAACAGCCATCACCGCCATCGGACTCGCCTTTCTGGCAGGTTGTTCCTCCGACCAGAAACAGCCCGGCGGCAACACGGCCGGCAATGAGCAACTGACCCGGCAGGAAGCCAACTTCCGAAAAACGAATGCCTACATGGACAAACTGAAAAAAGCGATTGCCGACTGTCAAAGCATCTACCTCGAAACCGGCAAAGGCAACAAAGAATGGCTCACGCAGGAAGACACGCAGAAAATCCGCGACATCCTCATTCAGGCACAGCCCGACTACAATCAGGAAGGAGACATCCAGCAACCGACCGGAGAAACATCTTCCGCAACGCCAGCCCCGGCCGACACCGTCAACCTGCACCTCGCCAACAGCTACGGCAACTCCGTCTTCCGGCTCCCTCTCCGCCCCGCATTCGGAGGCAGCAACCTCCTCGTCCCCGTTGCCCCCATCCGCTTCACCAGCGCCTCGCTGGAAAGCTCCATGAGCGGCATCCTCTCTCCCGTACGCCAGCGGCTCCTCTCAAGCATCCCCGAACCGCCACCCATCATCACCCCGCCGATTGAGCAGGGCATCCAGCAACCCACGCCGCCCGAACCCGGCAAACTGCCCGTCGCCGTCCCTGTGCCGGGCAGCCCGCTGGAAGTATACAGCCCGTACGATCCTTCCAAAACAATCCGCATCCTCAACAAGAAAACGGGGCAACGGCAGCCCAGCGGCAAAAAACTGTACGACCCTTACTCTCCGGGAGGAAAAGGCATCTTCATCGTCCCGTAACGCCCCTCTCCGTTCACGGCAACTCCAAGCCCTTCAACGCGGCAAACGGCACCATCACGTCGCCGGGGTCAAGCATCGCATTGATCAGCGTCACGAACTCGTAACGCGGCAAATCGCGCACATGCACCGGACACTCGCGCAGCAGCCCTTCATCCAGCAGAAAAGCCCGCTTCGTTCCAGCCAACAGAAAGGTTGACGGCGTCACCCAGTCTCCGGGGCGGCCGAACGCCAGATTCGCATACGAAGCATCCGTCACCCAGCCCTCGCGGGTCAGCACCGCCTCATCCGCATCCGCCGCCACAGCCCGTGCCGCCAGCAGCGCGCGCCTATCCTCGAACTTCCGGTCATACCTCAAAGCCGGGCACTCCACCAGCCGCAGAGACCGCACCACCCTCGGCGCATAGGCATCGCACGCCACAGCGCCCGGCCCCCCGTCGGAAGCATACGACACGCGCAACTTGAACACCCCCTTCTCCGGCAAGCGCATCCCCCGCACCGCCTGCGCCAGATCGAACGCGCACCCCGCATCCAGAGAACGGTTCACGCGGGCCTGATGGTACTCAAGCAGGCACGGCCTCCCGTCCTGCACCCGGATGGATTCAAAAAGCAAACGGCACATAAACTTTATCGATCAACTCGCGATACTCCTCCTCCGCATCGCTCAACACCGTAATCCCTCCCCCGCTGCGGTACACCAGCCCCTCGACGGACGCCTCCACAAACCGGATCGCCACCGCACTATCCAGCGACTCCCCATCGAAAAAACCGAACACCCCCGTATAAAAACCGCGCTCATACGGCTCCGCCTCGCGGATCGCCCGCACCGTCCACTCCTTCGGCGCGCCGGACACGCTCCCGGCAGGCAGCAGCCGGAAAAGCACATCCCCCAGCCGCCCCTGCCACCCCTCCGGCAAACAGCCGCACACCTCGGAACTCGTCTGCAAAATCGCCCCCCGGCTCGTCTCCACCTCCTCCACATACCGGAAACGCGGCACATGCACCCCCTCGCACACCATCGCCAAATCATTCCGCAGCAAATCCACAATCGTCGCATGCTCCCGCCTCTCCTTCTCATCCTCCAACAGGCGGCGCTCCGCATCCGGCACATCCGCACGAATCGTCCCCTTCATCGGAAACGACCGCATCACCCCGCCCCGCACCGTCACAAAAGCCTCAGGCGAAAAACAGGCGAACTCGCCATCCACCAGCAGCTTATACGGCGAAACAGCCCTCGCTGCAAAATCCCTCAGAGAAAGATTCGTCTCCAGCCGAGACGGAAAACACAAATTCAGCAAATACGAATCCCCCCGCATCAAATGCGACTGAACACACGCAAAAGCGCGGCAGTACGCCTCGAAATCCGGCGGCTCGGCGCGGAACTCCACCGGCTCCGGCAGCGGCACGGCATCCGGCATGCGAGACTCCAGCGGCACCTGAAAAAACACCCCCTCCGGCACCGCGTCCGCAGGCACCACCCAGCCGGAACCGGCATCGAACGGAACGGCGAACAAAAACGGCCTGCCCTCCCCGCCCCAGCGGTTCATCAGATCGATACATTCGTTTCGTGTGTACAAGTGCATGCCCTTCGTGGTAAACTCGCGCATCCTCATGGCCGCCGTTCGCAACATCCTGCTCGTGGACAACCAGGACTCGTTCACCTACAACCTCGTTGAACTCGTCCGGGAACTGGGCGGCTACCATACCACAATCCTCCCGGCAACGGAAGTGCAAACCGCGCACCTCCTCACCGCAGAAGCCGTCATCCTCTCCCCCGGCCCCGGCATGCCGCACGAACACCCCGCCTGCTTCCGCCTCCTCGACACCCTGCCGCCCTCTACCCGCCTCCTCGGCGTCTGCCTCGGCCACCAAATACTCGGTCTGCACCACGGAGCCACGCTCGAACACCTCCCCGCCCCACGCCACGGCATGCAGGGAGAAGCACTCTCCGACGACGCCTCCCTCCTCTTCCACGGCCTCCCCTCCACCTTCCCCGTCGGCCTCTACCACTCGTGGCAGCTTTGCAGCGATCCCATCCCGGGCACCCTCGCCGTCACGGCACGCGACCGGGAAGGCCGCATCCTCGCCATCAGCCACAGGCAGCTCCCCCGCCACGGCATCCAGTTCCACCCGGAATCCATCCTCACGCCTCATGGAGCCGCGATCATGCGCAACTTCCTCGAAACGCCCCTCTGAGGCATCCGGCTGCCATGCCTGCTATCATCCTTTGCGCTTGACACCCGGCCTTCCCCACGCCAATCTATCCTCGTGATCTACTGGGACAACAACGCCACCACCCCCCTCGCGCCCGAAGTCCTCGAAGCAATGATGCCCAGCCTGACGACGGACTACTACAACCCCTCCGCCTCCTACGGCCCGGCACGCCGCATCCGGCAAGCCATCGAACAGGCCCGCGAAACAGTCGCCGCACTCATCGGCGCACACCCGGACGAAATCGTCTTCACCTCCGGCGGCACCGAAGCCACCAATACCGCCCTCGCCAACCTCACACAGCGGGGCACGAACTCCATCGCCACCCTCACCACCGAACACCCCGCCACCCATCGCAGCATCCCGCAGGCCACCCTATCCCCCGTCACCGCCGACGGGCTGGCAGATGCCGACGCATGGGCGCACAACCTTTCGGGCAAAACAGCAGCCACCTTCGCCTGGGCCAACCACGAAACGGGAGTCATCCAACCCGTCGAACACCTCGCCGCCATCGCGCACGACGCAGGCGCCGAACTCCACCTCGACCTCGTCCAGGCCGCCGGAAAAATCCCCATCGCCATCCACGGCACCCCTGCCCGCTTCGCCTCCCTCTCCGCCCACAAAATACACGGCCCCAAAGGAATCGGCGCACTCTACGTCCGCCGTGGAACCGCATGGACTCCCCTCCTCCACGGCGGAGGCCAGGAAAACGACCGCCGCTCCGGCACCGAAAACGTCCCCGGCATCATCGGCTTCGGCAAAGCAGCCGAACTCGCCCTCGCCGCCCTCGAACAAAGAAACAACATCGCAGCCCTGCGAGACCGCTTTGAAAACGAACTCAACGCCGCCGGATACGCAGTCACCGTCCACGGGGCAACCGCGCCACGCCTGCCCCACGTCAGCAACCTCCGCCTCGCCGAATGCACGGCGGAAACCCTCACCCTCCTCCTCGAACCCGCCGGGCTCCTCTGCTCTGCCGGATCGGCCTGCACCAGCTCCGACCCACACCCCTCCCACGTCCTGCAGGCCATGGGCATCGCAGATGCGGACATCCGCCACGCCCTCCGCTTCTCCCTCTCGCGCTACACCACGGAAGAACACGTCGCCGAAGCCCTGCAAATCATCCGCACAGCCATCGGCAAAATCCTCTCCGTCCAGTCCGCCCGCACCGGCCCCGTCATGGTCTACCGGCCTTAACTCCCACCCTCTCATGAACGCCCTCACCCTACTCCTCCTGCCAACTCTGGCAAACACAACGCTTGCCGCCCCGGCCATCAAACCGGAAATCCTCGACGAACCCGCACTCGCAGCCAAAGCCGATGCGGGCGACATGCAGGCATGCGCCCGATACGGCAAACTCCTCTGCGAACAAGCCTTGAACCTTAACAACCCCGAGCAGGGTATGGAAGCACGCTTCCTCAAAGGCATCGGCTATCTGGAACGGGCGGCGAATGCTGGGAACAACGAATCCATGCTCATCCTCGCCGCAGTTTACGCCGGAATCGACAAACGGCAATCGGCCCATTGGGCTCAAAAAGCTGCCGACGCAGGCGAACCGCAAGGCCACAGAATGCTCGCCAAACTGGCCTCCGATGAAAAACTGGCCGCCAAACACAGGGCGCAAGCCGTCGCATTGGCGGAGCGAAGAGCCGACGCCCGCCATCAGGAAGACTGGCTCTACCTGCACGAAGCCTATTCCAACGGCCAACCCGGCATCCCCCGCGACCCGGCCAAAGCCGACCACTACCTCCGATTGGCGGCGGACGCCGGCAACAAACAGGCCCGCACTATCCTCGGGAGCAACAAGGAATTCCACCCGACCGAAGAAGAAACGGCACGCCATACCGCCTACCTCCGAACCCATCCCGACATCACCGGAGGAACCGGACTCACGGAAGAAACCTCCCTCGACTTCCGCGCTGCAGCAACCCCGATCGATCAAGCCATCTCCTCCTACCTGAAAACCGTCTATCCCGGCGCCGAACAATCGGCTCCATCCATCAAAAAAACAGGCAGAAAACACACAAAAACCATCGCTACCTACCTCCTGCCGGACGGACGCGTCCTCCAACTGCATACATGGCATACGACCCACCCCGCCGGAAAACAGGGGTAAAACGCACATCCCCTCGGAAACGCCTCGAACGCCTAACAAAATAAGGCGCAACAAACCTTAGCCGAAGAACTGCACCATCGCTTCAACGGATGTCCTGCCTGCCGTGTCTTCACTGCAAGCAAACATCGTCGTGAGAATATGGTCCATCCATCCCCGCTACCTTGATACCGCCGGACTCGTAGCCCTCTGGCGGGAAGGCTTGCTCGCACGCAAAGTGCTTGCTGGAGAAACGAAAGGCTACCGCAACCACCCCCAGCTCATCCGATTCAGAGAAACGCCTGCCCCCCTCGACTCCATCGACCGTTACCTTCAGGCCGTCCTTGAAGAAGCCCGCCGACGAAACTACAACTTCGCCGCCGGAAAAATCCTCGATCCCGCCCCGGTACCCCTCATCCCGCTCACGCAGGGACAGCTCCTGTACGAATACAGCCACCTCCTCGGCAAACTTGCCAAACGCTCTCCCGATCTCTACGCCTCGCGGCAGAAAGAAACGGACATCGCCCCCCACCCCTCCTTCCAGCTCATCCCCGGAACCATCAGCCCTTGGGAAAAACAGCCATGAACATCGCCATCACCGGCTCCACCGGATACATCGGAACAGCACTCTGCCGCCACATCCGCGAGCAGGGCCACTTCATCCTCCCCATCACGAGAGACATCCTCGACCCTCGCTCCACCCAGGCCTTGCAGGACCTCCTCGCCCAAAGCGACGCCGTCATCAACCTTGCAGGTGTACCCATCAACCAACGATGGACTCAAACGCACAAAGCAGCCATCCTGAACAGCCGCATCCAAGTCACGCGCACCGTCGTCTCGGCCATGCGCGACCTCGACACGCCCCCGCGCCTGCTGATCTCAGCTTCCGCCGTAGGCTACTACCCGGCCACCCCCAATGCTGCGTGGGGCATCTGCGTCGATGAAACGCAAGAAACTGCCGGAGAAGGCTTTCTCGCCGACGTCTGCAAGGCTTGGGAAAAGGAAGCACGCCTTGCACCGAAACAAACCCGCCTCGCCATCACACGCTTCGGCATCGTCTTCTCGGAAGACGGCGGCGCCTACCCGCTGATCAAAGCCTCCTGCCGCCGCGGCTTCGCGACCGTCCTCGGATCGGGAAAACAACCCGTCAGCTGGATCGACCGTGCCGACCTCATCCGGGCCATGGACTTCATCCTGCATCACGACACATTGCAAGGAATCATCAACCTCACCGTACCCGAACACAGCACCTATGCCGAAATGATGCAGGAAATCTCCCTGCACGACCACACCCGCTTCACGATCCGCATTCCGTCCTTTCTACTCGAACTGGGCATGGGCCACATGTCCACCATGCTGACGAGAGGCACCTGCGTCATCCCGAGAAAACTCCTCGAAGCAGGCTTCAAATGGCTCTCGCCGACCATTCGAGACTTCTTGCAGAGGTGAGGCAAGGCCCCCCTTTTTTCGGAAAGATCCCCCCCCTCGCTACTCCGAGTGATGCAAGAAACGCATTGACATGGCATCTTTTTATCCTATGATAGGGTTTCTCTCTTTCTTTTGCACAACCCGCTTGCTCCGCCATGAACTCTTTCCTTCCCTCCGCAATCCTTACGGCCCTCTATACATCGGCGGCCTTCGCCGCCCAAACCTCCAACAAGCCCGAACGCGAACAGTGGTTCATGGATCAGGGCTTTGGCATGTTTATCCACTGGAGCGTCGACTCCCAAACGGGGGCTGTCATCAGCCATTCCATGGCCGGAGCCGACAGGCAATACCTTGACCGCTTCATCCACGAACTGCCCCAGACATTCAATCCAAGGGAATTTCATCCGGAAGACTGGGCGGCGCTAGCCAAACTGTCCGGTATCAAATACGTCGTCTTCACGGCCAAACACCATTCCGGCTTCTGCATGTGGCCCACGAAAACAACGGATTTCTCCCTCACTCAAACACCTTTCAAGCGCGACATCCTGAAAGAAGTCCTCGACGCCTTCCGGAAACAGGGCATCGCCGTCGGCCTTTACTTCTCGCCGGAAGACTTTCACTACCTCTACAGACACAACATCCCCATCGGCCGGCTTCAGCACAACCTGCACTACCCAGCCAACAATCCGGGACTCATGCAGCTCGACAAAAAACAGCTCAAGGAGCTCCTCACCCTCTACGGAAAAATCGACGTCATCTTTTTTGACGGCCCGGCGGAACAGCTCAAGGAATACGCATGGGAAATCCAGCCCGACATCGTCGTCACGAGGGGACAAATGAAAACTCCCGAGCAAACTCTGCCGCAAATCCCGCAACCCGGCCCTTGGGAAGCCTGCTTCACCATGGGCACCGACTGGCAGTACAAACCCACCAACGACCCCCACAAAAGCGGCACGCAAATCATCAACATGCTCATCGAAACGCGAGCCAAAGGCGGCAACCTCCTTCTGAACGTCGGCCCCAAACCCAACGGTGAAATACAAATCGAACAGGAAAGCAGGCTCAGGGAAACGGCTCTGTGGATGATGGTCAACCGCGACGCCATCCACAACATCCGCCCATGGCACATCGCCAAAGAAGGCGACATCTGGTTCACTCGATCGAAGGAATCCCCTTCCACCGTGTATGCCTTCGTCCCAGGCGGCGACAAATGGAAATACGGCACGCGCAAAAACATCACCGTCAAAAGCCTCAAGGCCACGCCGCAAACCCGCGTCTCCGTACTCGGCTACGGCAGCGAACTCCTTGAATACAAAAAAGGCTTCGATGCTTCTGTCCGCTTCAAAAACACCGACGGAGGCATTGAAATCAGCGCCGTCAACGGGCTTCGCATGTACACCGACAACAAATGGCCCAACCCCGTTGTCCTGAAACTGGAAAACATCGAATACATCCCCGCCCCGGGCAAAACCACACCGAAACCGGATCAACCCGCCCCCTCAAACAAACCGGAAGAAGTAGAAGGGCTGATCTGACCGGAGCTTATCCAAACGGCAGCACAAGGGCCGCCCTCCGTCACGAAACCGTGCGCGACTGAGCCAAAGCCGTCGCAATAGCCATGCCATCCGTATGCGACAGGCTCAACAGCCAGTCCGCAATACCCATGACATGCGCCCGCCCGGCAGCCGCTCCGGATAAAGCAACCCCGGGCACGCCGCTCTCACTCCGCACCACCTCCACATCGAGCAAAGCGCAATGCTCGCCGAACCCCGTACCCAAAGCCTTGGCTACGGCCTCCTTGGCGGCAAACCGCGCCGCGTACGAAAGAGCCGGATCGGCCTTACCGTCGCAATAACGCCGCTCGCCTTCCGTAAAAACCTTCCTCAAAAAAGCCTCGGAACGCACCAGTCGCCTGATGCGTTCAACCTCGACAATATCCGTACCCAGCCCGACAATCATGACCACGTCTGGCAGTCGATCGCCTCGCGCATCTCGCGCACGGCCGCTTCCAGGCCGATGGAAAGCGCACGCGCGATCAGCGTATGGCCGATATTCAGCTCAGTCACATACGGCACGGCGGCCAACTCCGGCAAGGCTGGAATCTGAATGCCATGCCCCGCATGCACCTCCACCCCCAGTTCATGCGCTCTCACAGCAGCGGCACGCAGCCTCGCCACTTCCGCCGCGCGCTCCTCGCCCGTATGGTTGGCAAAGCAACCCGTATGCAGCTCCACCATCGGCGCCCCCACGCGGTGGGATGCTTCCACCTGCTCCACGTCGGGATCGATAAACATACTCACCTGCACCCCGGCATCCGACAACGCCTTTACTACAGGCACCAGCTCGTCGAAATGGGCCACCACATCCAGCCCCCCCTCTGTCGTAATCTCCTCGCGGGTCTCCGGCACGAGGCACACATAATCGGGCTTCAGCTCCAGAGCCATGGCCAGCATGGAAGGAGTCGCCCCCATCTCCAGATTCAGCGGCAGCGGAATCTCCTTCCGCACGGCGAACGCATCGCCCGGCTGCATATGGCGCATATCGGCGCGCACATGGATCGTAATCGAATCCGCTCCGCCGCGCATCGCGGCCCGTGCAGCTTCCAGAACGCTCGGTTCGGCATTGGGGGAATCCAGCATCGTGGCATAGCGTGCCTGGCGAAGCGTGGCGACATGGTCGATATTGACACCTAAAAGCATGGCTGTATCAAAAATGGGATGAAATGAAACGGAAGGAATGGAAACAAAACGGGCAGGACCGAAGCCCTGCCCGTGAAACGTTCTTCAGTGCAGGAAGTGGCGGTGGCCCGTAAAGACCATGGCGATACCCGCGGCATCTGCTGCGGCGATCACTTCCTCGTCGCGAATCGAGCCGCCCGGCTGGATGCACGCCGTCACACCCGCATCGATGGCGGCCTGCAGACCGTCTGCGAACGGGAACATGGCATCGGAAGCGATCACGCTACCCTTAAGATCGAGGCCGGCCTGCTTGGCCTTCCAGATGGCGATACGCACGGAATCCACGCGGCTCATCTGGCCTGCGCCGATACCCAGCGTGCGATCCGTGGAGCCGAACACGATGGCATTGGAATGCACCTGCTTCACCACGCGCCAGTTGAAGGACATGGCCGTCAACTCCGCCTGGGTCGGCGGACGCTTCGTCACCACCTTCGATTCGAGATTGTCGAGGCCCATCACTTCCGAATCGCGCTTCATCGTCATGATGCCGCCGGGAGCGGAACGGATGATCGGAGCCTTGCGGGCTTCGTTCCAGGCATCCACATCCATGCGGATAATGCGGCAGTTCTTCTTCTTCTGAAGAAGGGCGCGGGCTTCAGCTTCATAATCCGGAGCAATGATTACATCCGTGAAAATCGCTCCCACCACGCGGGCGAGGCTCTCCGTCATCGGACGATTCATCACGATCACGCCGCCGAAGGGTGCCTGCGTATCCGTCTCGTAGGCGCGCTGCCATGCCATGCGGAGATCTTCGTCATCCTGGCCGACGCCGCACGGATTCGTGTGCTTGAGAATACCGACCGTCGGACGGCGGAAATTCGTAATCAACTCGGCCGCGGCTTCGATATCCAGCACATTCGTATAGGAAAGCTCCTTGCCCTGAAGCTGCATGAAAATCTCATCGAAGCTGCCGTACAGAGCGGAAGGCTGGTGGGGATTGTCGCCGTAGCGCAGCTCCTGATTCAGCGGCAGGCAAATCGAGAACGTATTCTTCGTGCTCTCTTCGCAACGGTGGCCGAGATAATTGGAAATGGCATTATCATAGGCGGCTGTGCGGGTGAACACCTTCACGGCCAGCTTCTCGCGCGTCTTCAACGTCGTATTGCCCGCATGGTGCTCCATCTCATCGAGAATCATCGGATAATCCGCAGGATCGGACACCACCGTCACGGCGGCATAATTCTTCGAAGCGGAGCGCAGCATCGACGGACCGCCGATATCGATCTTCTCGATCGCCTCTTCCAGCGTCACGCCTTCCTTCGCCACCGTCTCCTCGAAGGGATACAGATTCACGCACACCAGATCGATCGGATCGATACTGTTCTCCTTGGCCTGCCGGATATGTTCGGGATTGTCGCGGCGGTGCAGCAAACCTCCGTGCACTTTCGGGTGCAGAGTCTTCAAACGGCCCTCGAACAACTCGGGCTCACCCGTGTAGTCCGAGATTTCCACCACGTCCAGGCCGAGGGACTTGAGATAGGAGGCTGTGCCTCCTGTGGAGATGAGCATCACACCATGGGCGGCAAGCCCTTTGGCGAAGGTATCCAGACCGGTCTTGTCGGAAGCGGACAAAAGCGCACGCCTGATTTTCGGTTGTTCGGAAAACGAATCCATGTTCAGAGTCGATAAGGTTGACATTGCCAGCAAACTGCCGGAAAACGGCAGCAAGGCGCCCCAGAATACTCCCTTGCCCGCATGAAATCAAGAGCAAACTCGAAACCCGCAGAAATGCGGCAAGCAAAAACCCTTCCACCATGTCCGGAGTAACAGGGGAAGGGTTTTCAGACAGGGGTATCCAGCCCCTCGACGGGCAAAAGATCAAGCTTCGACCTTCTGACCCTTGGCTGCCTTGGCGTCGGCCATCTCCTGCTTGTAGCGGTCGAAGATCGCCTTCGGATCGGCATCGTCTTCCTGCAATTCGGCAAGAATGCGGGCGCGC
Source organism: Neoakkermansia glycaniphila (assembly GCF_900097105.1). Lineage (GTDB taxonomy): Bacteria > Verrucomicrobiota > Verrucomicrobiia > Verrucomicrobiales > Akkermansiaceae > Akkermansia > Akkermansia glycaniphila. The sequence continues at coordinate 411,612 of NZ_LT629973.1, forward strand.
ATTTCCTGGGCTGCCTTGAGGGCTTCCTTATCCGTACCGTATTGGCGCACGGAGAAGTACTTGGTGAAAGTATTGCGGTTGCGGCTGATGCTCAGGCGAAAACCGTCAAAGGAATGGAACTTGTAAGTATATCGGGTAATATTGGGATGTCGGTTGCGTTTGGCCATAAGAATATGATTATTACTGTTGTTGATCAGGTTTGTGGTTATTTCGGCTCCTGTTCGGAAGCCGGTTTGGTATCCTGCAACCACACTTTCTTATCAACCATTGCCGGAACAATGATGATACCATCCTGTGTGATGCAGAAATCTGCAGGACCATTCATGGTCTGTGTCGTGACGGGCGAAACATCGCCCGAATTGAGATTCAGCTTGCCGACCGCGCCGGGGCGGTCTTTGGCGGCCCAGTCCGAAAAATACAAATCTCCCTGATAAAGAGCGAGCCCATCCAGTTCGCCCTTGTAGGAAGAGAGGCTCTTCACCTCGCCCGTCTTCGGATTGCAGCGCAGCAAGCGCCCTGCCGGTTTGCCGTCGGCATCCGTGCAGTACTCGCACACGTAGAGAATTTTCTCATTCCGGTCCCAGACAAGGCCGTTCGGCCCCTTCACGGGCTCGGAAGTCTTCAGTTCGGAATACGTTTTCTTTTGAGGATTCACCGCGTAGATCTTGTTCAGATCCGTCGCCGAAACATACAGAACCCCGTCAGCCCATACCGTATCGTTCAGGAACTTGGCGCCTTCCCCGGACAAATCGGCCACGACCTCGAACGAACCTTTCCGGGGATCAATTGCAATCACCCGATCCACATCGGTCGCGTACAGCTTGCCGTCGTGCAGGGTAAGCCCCTTGGGAGCATGCAGCTTGCCGCCCTTGATCATCTTGCGCATCTCCACGGTTCCGGACTCCTTCAGATCGGCAACCAGAATGGAGCCGTCCCCGTCCTTCTCCATCGGAGTCATCTGCTCGCCGATCGAAGACATGTAAACGATCTCGTTCTTTTCATCGACTGCCACACTCTCGACATGGCCTGCTGTCGCAACTGCAATTGCAGACGGAGCGGACTGAGAGGCATGATTATCCCCCGCAGCCATCAAGGGACTGGCAGCACATACAATAAACGGTAAAAATTCCAATGTATTCATCTGTCCGATTGTTAAATGAGCAACGTTGAGATTGGTTAGACAATTTATACATTTAAATCGTTCAAAAAAAAAGACTTTTTTTACACAATGCTATTAACTATTCATCACGAACAAATTACAATCACATTACCAATACAGGTGCAATGCAATGATACCCATTTCACAGAAGTTTTCCAACATTTTCCAATAGTTTCCAAAACCGTTTATTTTTGAAGACGATAAGCCAGAAAAAATACATTCTCATCCGGTATGCACCATACTGTTCTCAGGCATTTTTACCCACACATGACACATCGATCAATAAAAATCAAAACAAACTCATAATCAAATATATTTAAATTAAAAAAAACATTATATGACCCACATGGGAGCCTTGTCTCCCTCAAAAACATTGACAACATTCGCCACATTCATGCAATATCCGCCACATGACCTACCCGGATACCCCTCAAGACCCGCCATCTACATCACCCGAAATCGACCTCTCCAACATCCCGCCGCCCGTCTTCCCTGAACCGAAGCCGCCCTTCCGCCCACCCGTCAAAAAAATCCTTCTCTGGAGCAGTATCGCACTGGCGGGAGCGGGACTTCTCTACGGAATCAACTCCATGGCCTCGCAGAAAAACAAGGCCGTTGCACAATCCCTGAAAAAGAAAGAACAGGAAAGCAGGCTCAAACAGCAACGCGAGCAGGAACGGCTCCGTCAGGTGCAGAATGCACAGCGGTATCAAACTGTAAAAGCCCGCATCCGGGCCGAACAGAAACGGACGGAACCCGTACACCAACAGCCGGATTATGCGCCCTACAGACAAGCCATCATCGAAACGCGTCCACTAACGCCTTTCGACAGCAGCTCGTACGAAGGGACAGCCACTTTCAGTCCGGATGGCAACTATCTGATCACACAGGTATCCTACCCCAATGGAGATGATACTACCTGCTGGGGATGCCGCATCCTATCTACTGCCAATTTCAGGCCTGTAGGAGAAACCATCAAAATCTACGACAAGAGCTTTTCTCACAGCAAATTTTATAGGGATGTCACAGCTGCCGCCTATACCCCCGACCAATCGGCGCTTCTTCTCGTGGCCGGAGGAGACGCCGTATTCTACAACTTCCGCACAAAAGACTTCTCGGCTCCGATCAAGAAATATATAGACGGCTCTCATAGCATTGATTTTTCATCCGATGGAAAATATGTCGCCTTGACAAAATCCACGACCGTCTCTGGTAATCTGGTCACATTTGTTACGCTGCATGATGTAGCAACAGGCAAAGAACCGCAGCACGTGTGCCTTGGCGAAGGCTCCAACCACCATGTCGAATTTCTTCCTCAGGGCGATCGACTGCTAGCCAAGAATTCACAGCGGGTCGAATTGATCGGCATTCGAACGGGAAGAACCTTATGGTCTTCTCCATACAATAAAAACGTTCAGGATGCTCGCCTGAACCCGGCCGGACACATGTTCGCATCGTTGATCAACAATCAACTCGAATGGTGGAGCACCAAAACCGGAGAATTGATGCCTGTGCAGCCTCACAACTCTGTCAAATCCCTATTCTTCATACCGAAGAGTTGCCGGTTCTCCCCAGACGGCAAACGGCTGATGATCGTAGACTACAAAAAAATCGTCATTCTGGATACGGCAACGGGCCGTCTGGTCGGCCAACCCATGGAACACGAAGCAACCATCAACACAGCCTGCTTCACCCCCAACAGCCGATACGTCATCACCTCGCGCAATCCTCTGGAAGGCATGCGCGCCGAAGATCCGTGCGAAGTGCAGATATGGGAAACGGAAACAGGCAACAAATTCGGCAAGCCCATGCCGCACAATTCCGCTCCGGCTTATATGGAAATCAGCAAAGACGGCAAATACCTGCTCACGCAGGAAAACAGCATACAAGGAGGCAGCCAGATATGGAACATCTCCAAAACGGCGGAAGCCCCGCAGGGCTGACATCCACGGGCAACCTACCGCCGGAATACACACCTGCCCGCCCGCGTACTCACTTCGCGGACAGGCAGGCATGGCTACTGCCTCCGGTCAGAAAGTCAACACGGCCTGAATACCATACACCTGCACCTGATGCGTATCGGGACGCTGCGACGGATTCTTGATATACTGGTACGTGGGATGCAGGCTCAAATAAGGCGTGATCGCATAGCGGTACGAGCATTCCAGCACAATCTCCCTATCCTTGGTCACACATCCCTCGCCGAGAACGCTCCTGTCTGGACGAGTCACGCTCAGGGCAACCCCAAGGAAGTTTCCTTCGCTCTCCTCCATCCCGGTCAAAACCTCCCATGGGCGGTGAAGAATCACCCCGGCCGTACACTGGCAGGACGCTCCCGCCGTATTCAAATGGTCCGACGAACTCCACCCCACACGTGAAAACACGGAAAGACGCTCCGTCAACTCATGTTCGACATTGATACTCAAACCTCCGTACGTCTTGTAGCAATCATCGTGCTCCACCCCTTCATCCTGGGCACGCGCCACGAACGGAGTGAAACGAATGGCGCCACCATCATACACATACCCGATCTCGCCGATCACGTTGAATGCCTTACCTGTCGTATGCTTGAACGGGGAATAGCCGCAATCGTTCTCCAAAAAACTCCCTCCGATCATCCCGTACACGGACTTCGAAAACTGCCCCTGAAGCACCAGCCCGAAATTGCTATCCGTTAGCGGCACAACCTGAGAATTGACGAAGGCCGCATTCGTAAACTGTCCGAACGACGAGTTCGCATAGGAATTGGCATCGAAATAATTCGTCTGGTTGACCATCCCGAAAATCAGGCAGCCTTTCCTATCCGCAAAATACTGCATCACGGCAACTTCCGGAATGAAATACTCGTTATATCCGAACGTATCCGTATGGAAACTGTTCGAAACGCCGATCGCCTCGTTCAGATTGCCGCTGCGCCACGTCCTGCCGTTCAGAGCCGTCGATCCCGAAAGCTCGACGCGCAGCCACGTTCCCCCTGTCTCCTTCTCCGGCAGGAATTGCCAGTTGGCCTGCACGTGCAGAAGATGCCAGCTTTGGTTGTCTGCACTTCCGGCCGCAGCATGGCGAATGCCGTAGGCGGAAAATGCAGTCTCCACAACCCATTCCAGACCGTAACGCTCGTAGGCCCGCGCATGCACGTCGGCCCATGCCCGGGAAAACGCATCCGACGGAAACAGCGCCTTATCGTCGCCGTATTCACTGCCGAACTGGTTGATACCTGTAATCAGCGTCTCGTTGTCTGCCGATGCCTGGCTTCCGCCTTTCGCCTCATCCGCCGAAGAGAAAGAAGCCAGAGTAAACGCCAGTCCCAATATCGTGGTGTATGTTGTTGTTTTCATTTTTGAATCTGTCATGCGCCGGAGCGCGAGGTGCCATCAGGCTCCCTGTATGAGTTCGATATCTTACGCCCTTGAAACGCTTACATTCCGAACAGCAAAGCCGATTGATAAATGATCACGGAGAAGCAGAAAGCGAGCGCCGTCGATATCGTAAACTGTGCAGCGGCAAAACCCCACGACCCCGTCTCCTTGCGAATCACCGCCACCGTCGCCATGCAGGGCAGCCCCAGCAGGGCGAACACCAGAATGGAAAGCCCCTGCGGAATCGAATACTGCGCGGCAATCGCCTGTTGCAGCGTATCATCCTCCTGCAAATCCTCATCCCCATCGACGGCGAACAGCACGCCGAACTGGGCCACCAGCATCTCCTTCGCGGCAAAGGCGCCGATCATCGCCGAATTGGCCTGCCAGTCGAAACCGGCATACTTCGTCACCGGCTCGAAGAAACGCCCGACCCGGGCCGCATACGACTGCGAAAATTCCCCTGCCTTGAGCGCCGCCTCATTGGCATCCTCAATGGCAACCGGCTCCTCGCCCGCGGGTATAACGACCGCAGCAGCAGCCTCGACGGAAGGCGCAGCCTGTTCCTCCTTAGGATAAGTGTTCAGAAACCACAAAACCACGGATCCCAGCAGAATGAACGTACCCGCCTTGCGCACATAGCCGGACGCCTTATCCCGGAGATTCAGCAGGAAACTCTTCATCGAGGGCAACCTGTACGGGGGCAGCTCGATAATGAAAATCTCATTGCCGCCCTTAAAGATGGACGACTTGAGCAAACGGGCGCACAGCACCGCCACCAGCACGCCGAACACATACAGGCTCCACATAGTCACAGCCTGCCATGCATTGGGAATCAATGCGGAAATAAACAGAACGAACACAGGAAGCCGCGCGGCGCAACTCATGAACGGCAGCACGAAAATCGTCGCCAGCCTATCCGTACGCGACTCGATCGTCCGCGTCGCCATCACGGCAGGCACATTGCACCCGAACCCCAGCAGCATCGGAATAAAGCTCCCGCCATGCAGCCCCATGCGGTGCATGAACCTGTCCATCAGGAAAGCGGCGCGGGCCATATACCCCGTCGACTCCAGCAGAGAAAGAAAAGCGAACAGAATCAGAATCGTCGGAACGAAACTCAGCACACCACCCACCCCGGCAATAATACCGTCTACAATCAGGGAATTCCAGAACTCCGAACCCGCCAGCAAACCGGACACCCAGCCGCCGAACACACCGCAGGCATCCTCCACCATGCCGACGAGAGGATCGCCCACCGTAAACGACACATAAAAGACGAACATCATCATCAACAGGAAGACCGGAAAACCGAACACACGGTGGGTCAACACCTTGTCGGCCATCAGAGTTGCCTTGTGCCCGTCGATATCCGTTCCCTCCTGCACCTCCCGGATCAAGCCGTGGATAATCCCGTACCGTTTGTCGGCCAGCAGGGTAGAAGGCAAAACATCGAATTCTTGGCAAATCGCGTCGCGGCTATCGCCCGCGATCTCAAGAAACCGCTCACCTTCTTCACCTTGTTCCCGGAAAAAGCCCTCCATCCGGGGATTTCCTTCGAACACCCTCACAGCCGAAAACGACAGCGGAAGCCTTCCGTGATCAAGCTTCGAGGCCTTCAGAGTCTCAGCAATCACCGTCACCGCCTTATCCACGGCCTCGCCATAGGACGGCTTCTTCATGATCGACACGCCCTCGGGCTCAAACACCGTACGCCCGATCGTCTCGCGCAGCTCGGCAATACCTCGCCTGCGCGGTGCGGCCGTTGCCACCACCCGCACGCCGAGCAGCTGCTCCAGCTCCGCGATGCGGAACGACAAACCATGCGCCTCCGCCTCGTCCATCATATTCAGCACCAGAATCACGGGCAGGTGGAAATGCCACAGCTGCACCGTCAGGTACAGGTGGCGTTCAAGATTCGTACTGTCCACCACACTCACAATGGCCTGAATATCGTCACGGCACAATTGCTCCAGCACAAGCTGCTCTTCCGGGCTACCGTCTCCGAGACGGTACACGCCGGGAAGATCAATCAGCTCGACAGGACCGAGCGGCGTACGCATCTCGCCGACTTTCGCCTCCACCGTCACGCCGGGATAATTGCCGACATGCTGGTGCGTACCCGTCAATTCATTGAAAAGAGTCGTCTTGCCGCAGTTGGGATTGCCCAGAAGCAGCACCTGAGGTTTTCCGGAAGCCTTCATCCCGATTCAAGCCACGCGTTCCACTTCGATCTCGTGTGCTTCGCAGCGGCGAAGCGCCAGCATGCCACCACGGACGCGTACAATCATCGGTCCGCCGAACAAAGCCTTCTCCTGCACTCTTAACTCGACCCCGGCCACGATCCCCCTGTCTGCCAGGCGGGTTTCCGTCCCGGAATCAAGGCGAACGGCCGTCACGCGGCATTCATCGCCGGGCAGCATATCGCCGAGATTCAATACCTCTTCCCTGCTTGCGCTGCGGCATTTGCCATCGCATCCCCCCGCACATGTGCCACGGGACGAATGGCAGCACATCGAGGAACAGCGGCAGGGATTGATCAGATTCCAGAGAGCTCTGCCCAGCCCCGATTTGGGACGCACGCCCGCCCTCGATCCAAGGTTTGATTTGGTGGAAATGGTCTTCATGAGCCAAAGTTAGCACAGACTAACTAAGTTAGCAAGGGCTAATTCACGAATTTTTGATTTTTTCTTGTATTCAGGGCATTTCAGGAATCATTCCAAACAAATAACTGCCCGGAATTTTACACATGTTGAAACGAATTTTACCATGTTCACATGAAAAGCTCGACAAAGTGCAGCCCACCCCCCATAATACACAGACCTATTCATAATCTTATGGATTCAAAGAAGAAAAAAGAGCCGGCTGAAAAAAAGCCGGCCAAAAAGACAAGCGTGACCAAGACAACGCGCAGTAAGAGCGCCACGGCAGAAGCCGAGGTGAAAGCTCCTCGCGTCACCAAAACCACGCGAAAGACCGTTACCAAGGAGGCTGCGGAAGATGCAGCCAAGAAAGCTGCTACCGCGGCGCTCGCAGCGGTCAAACCCGCCAAGGAAACCGCCACAGCCAAAAAAACGCCCCGCGCCACCGGTAGAACAACCAAAAAAACAGCCAAAACGGAACCTGAAACCAAGGTCGAAGCCAAAGCGGAACCCAAGCAGGAAACGCCCCGCAACGAACCTGCTCCGGCCGCCGCTCCGAAAGCCCCAGCTGCCGAACCGCAGGAACCCAAGCACCGCCACCAGTTGTCCGTGCGCCGCGAATCCATTCGCCCGCAGCAGAAAAACGACAACCGCGACAGGGACAACCGCGATCGTGATCGCGACGGAAGGGATCATCGTGACAGGGACAACCGCGACCGCGACGGACGCGACCATCGTGATAGCCGCGAAAGCCGCGACAACGATCTGGCTCCCGGCTTCGCTGCTCCGGAAACCGTCGGAGGTTCGGACGACATGGCAGGCAAACGCAAACGCCGCCGCCGCAACAAACGCGGCAACCAGGGCGAAGAACGCCAGCAGGCCTACGTCGCACCGCGCGACATCAGCGCCAAAACCCTCAGCAAGCGCGCCTGGAAAATCTTCCTCGGCGAAGTTACTGAAGAAGGCCTCGCCCTGATGGACGACAACACCTCACGCGAAGTCGCACGCCGCGCCTTCAAAGTGGCGGAAGCCTTCCTCATCGAAGAAGCCCGCCGCAAACAGATGGGCAAGGAACAACCGGCTCAGCCGCAAGTTCAGCCCAAAGCCGAAGAACCCGCCGAAGCGGAAGATACGGCGGAAGCCATCGAAGACGGCGAAGAATAATCCGGCCATACAGCCCTTCCTTCAGCCCCTCCCGGCCATACCGGAGGGGCTTTTTCATCGCCACAAACGACCTTCAGCCTCATTTGGGCAATGCACAGGCCTTGCCGTACACCGGCAGAAACCCCTTCTGCTTCCATAAACCGTTGTGGCCGCACGGAAACTCCACCCACTTCACGGAACGTCCGAAACTGGCCGCCAGCTTGCGGGCATGGGCGATGGGCACGACAGAATCGTGGGTTGCGGCAATAATCGTCACGGGACATTTGACCTTCGGCGCGAACTTGTCCGAACGGTACGTATCGTTCAACGCCCAGTCCACCAGAAAACCGGGGGCCATCCCTCTGGCTACCGCTTCGATACTGTCGAACGGCACCAGCAGCACCAGCTTCCCGACAGGACGTTGTGCCGCCACCTGCACCGCTACGCCGGAACCAAGGCTCTGCCCCACCAGCACGACATCGCCGGGCTTGCGCTTCGTCTCCCGGCACACCTTATCCAGCAAATACACGGCATCCTGCACCAGCGCCTTCTCGGAGGGCTTTCCTTCGCTTCCGCCATAACCGCGGTAATTCATCAGCAGCGTCGCATGCTGCTTATCCCGCTCCGCCGTCGGCAGCACCGTCGCAAGATTCATCGCATTGCCGCCGTAGAAAATCAGCAAAGGCTTGCCGGGACGCTCAATCATCCATCCGCGCAGCGTCACGCCGTCCACCGACACCTCTTTGGCGTACTTGCGGTACTTCTTCGCCATGGCATCCGTCGCCTCCACGGAATCCGACCCCGTACCGGGATAAACCAGGCTATCGACACTCGAACAGGCCGCCACGCCGCTACTCAGCAACAGCGTGGTTCCGGCACATGCCATCCATTGAATCAATCTCTTTGTCTTCATCGTGTAGTTTATTGAAATCGTTTAACAAGCGCAGCGGCATGCCTCAGCCCGGCCAGAAAAATCACGGCCTTCATTCCAGAGAGCAAGCCCTCTGTCATCGGCATCCATTCCTTCGATCCGGCAGGAAGAGCACATCCATGCCCATACCTGCGGCAGGAACGGCACGCGGCTACTTCGCCTTCGTCCGGGTGAACGTCACCTTCTTGAAAATCAGAAGAGGAACGGCCATACCGATCACCAGAGTACACATCACAAAGATCGTCGTCAAGCCATTGCGGAAAATGTCGATAATATAATCGTTCAGCTCGGAATGGGGCACATCCGAATTCAGCATGAACTTCATTAGGGCCAGCACCGTCTTATAGGCGTACATACCCGGAATCATCGGCAACAAAGCCGGAAACGCCATGATTTCCGCCGGACAGCGAATCAGCTTGGCAAGAAACACGCTCAACAGGCCGATCGTCATCGAAGCAAGAAACGTCGCCACGGACAAATTCAACCCCACCCCATGCAGCATGCCGTAGCGGCAGGCATGCCCCACCGCCCCCAGCAGGGCGATCATGTAAATGGCACGCTTCGGCGGATTGGAAATCATGCCGAAACCGACGGCGGCCACTGCGGCGAAGGCCCCGTCCTGCAACACTGCTGTCCATAACTCCGTATCCATCGTCAGCTCATCCATTGAATTCCCACAATCAGCATCGTCAGCGTCAGCCCGAGAGCGATGCAGATAATCAGCATCCCCGCCTGAATCCCGCGTTGTACGCCATTCAGAATATGGCCGTCCAGCAAATCCATCACCGCATTGATCAACTGCACGCCGGGCACCAGAAACAGCACGCTGGAAGCCAGCGCCACCTCAGGCGTACCGCCCCAGTGATGGCAGGTCGCCATCGAAGCGATCATCGACGCCACGAAGGCGGCAATCACAAAAATGGCCAAATGGTTCAAATGGCGCTTCGCCAGCATCTGCCGGATGAAAAACCCGGCGAACGTCGCCACGAACACCACGCCCATCGCCGTCCAGTCCCCTCCAAACAGGCGGCAGAAAGAAGCATTCGCCGCCGAGGCGCACAGCATGACGAGCCACATCGGATACCGGGCCTTCGCCATCATGCGGTGGTACTCCTCCACCAGCACGCCCAACGGCACGCGATCGTCCCAGGCACGCCACGTCAGCGCGCTCAAATCCTGAATATGCACGAAATTGAAATGCAGCGGCTTCAACTTGCGAACCGTCGTCCGCCTCACCGTCGCATCTTCCTGGCTCGAAATACTCATCATGATATTCTTCTGAGACAGGGAAATATCCGCACGGTAGCCGTAAGCCTCGGCAATGCGGGAAATATTCCTCACCGCGCGCGACGTGTGAACGCCCGCGCCCAGCAACGAAGTTGCGTAATCCAGAAGAAACAAGGACAATTCCTGTACGTGCTCGCGGTCAGCCATGTAAAGACACGCGGCGTATACACCATTTCATCTGGGCGAGCAACACTTATTCGCTCCGGAAATTCGTCAGCATGAATTTTCCGATCCGGCACCCGGAATCGGCATCCTTCACCGGCAGGCTCCCCTACCCGGGCATTCCTCGCCACCCACGCCAATCATCTGATGAAATGGGTAAACACACGCTCTTCCGGCTCCGGAACTTCCTGACCTCCGGACTTGAGGTTTTGCAACATCCATGCCATATTCCGGCCCAGCGTACGCATCGTCTGCAAACCTTCGGCATCCTGCAACGCCTCGCCCTTCTGCATGCCATACACCATATTCCAATACTGCGACGGCACGACAGGCATATTGGAAATCGTAAAATACTTGTTCAGGCGGTCGAGAGCCGCGCTCGCGCCGCCCCGGCGGCACACCGCCACAGCCGCACCCGGCTTATAGCCCAAAAGCTCTTTACAGGAAAGGAACAGGCGATCCAGCAAAGCGCACAGCGAACCGTTGGGACCGGCATAATAGACCGGTGAACCGATCACCAGCCCGTCGGAACCTTTCAAAGCCTCGCGCACCTCCTCATAAAGGCGATCCTTGAAGACACACCTTCCCTGCCCGGCGCACCTGCCACAGGCGATGCAGCCCTGCACGGCTTTGGTTCCTATGCCGATAATCTGCGTATCGACACCGCAATTTTCCAGAGTTCGAGCCACTTCGGACAAGGCAAGGTGCGTATTTCCTTCCCCGCGAGGGCTGCCGTTAATCAGTAATACTTTCATGATAAAATCGAAATCAAATTGTCACAAGGGTTCGGGCGAAATCATATCTCCGCCGCTAAAGAATGCAATCCGCGGCCCAGCCGCTCCAACCCATCCTTCAGCACCTGCCGGGGACAAGCCAGATTGATGCGGATAAAGCTCTCGCCCGCTCCGCCGTACATCCCGCCCGCATTGATCCACACCTTCCCCTTCTCCAGCAGCATTTCCTCGATCGCACCGGACGAAAGATTCAGAGCCGAACAATCGATCCATGCCAGATACGTGCCTTCCAGCGGAAGAACGGGCAGATGCGGAAAATGCCCGTCAAAATAATCTTTCAAAACCCCGTAGTTGTCAAACAGATATTCCCTGAGTGCATCCAGCCATTCCTCACCTTCGTTATAGGCGGCCTGCAAGGCCTCGATGCCGAACGGATTCACATCGCACACCTCGTTCACATTGATCGACCTGTCGATCTTCCTGCGCTTCTCTTCATCGGCACAGACAATGTTCGCGATCTGCAACCCCGCCAGATTGAAAGCCTTGCTGGGCGAAGTACAGGTAGCGGAATGCAACAAAAACTCCTCGGCCACGGAAGCGAACGGCGTAAAGGCATGCCCGGAGAACACCAGATCGCAATGAATCTCATCCGCCACGACAAACACATCGTGCCGGAGGCAGATTTCGCCCACGCGCCTCAGCTCTTCGCGGGACCAGACACGCCCGGCGGGATTGTGGGGATTGCACAGCAAAAGGAGGCGCACCGTCGGATCGGCTGCCTTGCGCTCCAGATCGTCAAAATCGATACTGTAAACCCCGTCGGCATAAATCAACGGACTTTCGACCGCCTCGCAACCGTTGTTGCGAATGGACGAGAAAAAGCAATTGTACACCGGAGTCTGTACCAGCACCCTGTCCCCCGGTTCCGTCAACGCCTGAATCACGGCGGAAAGCGCCGGAACCACACCCGTCGTATAAACGATCCACTCGCGGCGGATATCCCAGCCGTGCCGCCTGCCGAACCACCCGGTCACAGCATCGTAATACGCCTGAGGCACACGGGCATAGCCGAAAATGCCATGCTCCACCCGCCGCCGCAAAGCCTCGACCACGGGCGGAGCCGTCCGGAAATCCATATCGGCCACCCACAGGGGCAGCACATCCGGACTCTCAGCCGAATCCCACTTGTAGGAAGCCGTGCCGCGACGCGGAACAACCTCGTCAAAATCGTATTTCATCATTTTATTCATCATCTTCTTTATTATGCAGGGAAAAAACAACCGTCACACGCCCTGAACCGAGCGCAGACTTCAAATTGTCCGCATCCTCGACACGGCCGATCCGCGTATAACGGTACGGCGTCGAAAACGTCTCGTAAAAAATCACCAGCCCATCCTCGCCCCAAAGCATCAGATCTCCGGCATGCACGACTCCGGGCTTCTCCTCCTTCATCGGCATAGCCTCCGGCAGGCGGGCATACTTCTCGTTCCCGTTCACATCGTTCATATCGAGCGTGAGCGGCAGCATCGCCAGCAAGCTCTCCGTTGCGGCGCATGGGAATAACTTCACCTTGAACACCGCAGCTCCTGCAGTCATGGTCATTGTCGTCTTCATGAACTCTCTCTCATTCCGGCGATGGGAAGCATCGGCTCCGCAACCGCCGAAACAGCACGCGACCAGCACCATGCACAAAAACGCAGTCCACCGGCCAAACCGGCCTTTTCCCCGCCTGCAATCATCGTCCTTCATCATCATTCTCCTTTCAACAGAGGAAGCCGCTTCCCATAAGTCAGCATGCGCCACACCCATTCCAGCGGACCGAAGCGGAAAAACCGCAACCAGAACACACTGAACGCCATCTCGAACAAAAACACTCCGGCAGCCACCGCCATCACCTGCGACAACCCCATGCCCGCCCCGAATCCGAAACCTATACCGTAGAAAACCGCCATCCCCAGCACAGACTGACCGATATAATTACTCAAGGCCATACGGCCCGGCGCAGCCAGAAGCCGGAACACGGCACACTCCCTCCGCCGGACATACCACAGGCAAACCGCCGCCATATAAGCCAGCCCCAGCGGAAACACGCCGAACGCATACAGCGCCGAATGCCCCGCCAGCCCCCACGGATGGCCGTTCAAAGAACTCCATGCGTACAACACGGAAACGGGCAACCCGGCGGAAAAACCGAACATCGCCACCTTCCGCAACAACGGCCTGCATCGCTCCAAATCGGCATACAGGCGATTCCGCCCAATCCAGAACCCCAGCAGGAACAGCCCCATCACCTTGAAAAAACGGTTGCCGTCGATCAACTCCTGCATCCTCACGAACGCGCCCTGCACCAGAAAACGGAACACATCACCATAACCTCCGGCATCCCGCAGCCAGACCGCGAAATTCTCCTCCGTAATCCCGAACTTATCGCAGAAATACCGCTGCGCACGGACCACCGGAGCGGAAGGCTCGAAACCGGACACCTCCTTCGCCGCATCCAGCACGACGGGAAGCAGCAGCAGCACGGCAGCAGCAGACAGAAGCCCCCGGTTCGACACCCTCCGGCACCACGGCAGCAACAACCCGAGAGCGGCATACAGCATCAGAATATCCCCGCTCCAAAGAAACATCAGATGTAAAAACCCAATCGCCAGCAACACCGCCATGCGGCGGTAAAAAATACGGAAACCGTCCGCATGCCGCCGCTCGACATTCGCCATCATGATCGAAAAACCGATCCCGAACAGAATCGAAAACATCGTATAAAACTTCCCGTCGACCAGCACATATTGCAGGACTCTCACCACCCGGTCGGCCCCCGCCGCCGGCATGGCGGCAACCGCCTCCTGCGGCAAAAACGAATACAGCGAAAACTCCGGGAAATTGGCCAGGCAAATCCCGAACAGGGCCAGCCCCCGCAACACATCGAGAATCGGATAACGCTCCCCTCCCTGCACCGGACTGCTATCATCGGAATAATTGACTTTCATCGTACTGAATCAGGAATGGAATGAACGCACGGAACGGTTCCGCAGAAGAATGAAGGCCAGCCCTGCGGCCAGAAACGGAAGCGCACCGAACACCGCATAGCGCGTATGGAACATCGAAATCAGAACCCCGCAGAAAGCAGTGCCCAAAGTCGTCCCGAGATTGGCGGAAGTCAAAAACAGGCCGTTGGCAAAATCCGGGGCTTCCGGCGCGGCATCCGTCATGATGTACTGCATCCCGTTGCTCGCGATACCGGCCAAAACGCCCAGCACCGCAACAATCGCCGCCGCCGGAAAAAGCTCCCCGCCCAGCACGAACAGGAACACATACGCCGCCGCCAAAGCCAAGGGAACCGCCGCCACGCACCGGGCGGCATTCCCGGCAAGAAGCCTCCCCGCCAACACATTGCCCACGATATTGGACAAGCCGTACAACAGCAAAACCGCGCTCACGAGCTGGAATGAAACCTCCGTCACCTGCCGCAGATAATCCGACATGTAACTGAAAAAGCCGAACATGGCCCCATTCACCATCGTCACCGCCAGCACGGCCTGCCACGTCAGACTCCGCTTCAGAACGCCGAGCTGCTCGCCATACGAACGCCGCTCCGGCACGGGCATCCTCGGCACGCACAGAAGCGTCGCCGCGAACACGGCGGCATTCACCGCCACAAAAAACAGCATGGCCGCGGAAACCGACCATACCCCCGCAATCAACCCCGTCGCGGGCACACCGAGCACCATGCCCGCCGACACCCCGATAAACACTCGGGACACGGCCTTGGGAGCCTCCTCTTTCCCCACCGAAGCAGCCGCCACCGTAAACGCCATGGAAACATACACCGGGTGCAAAAATGCCGGAATGGCCCGCGCCACCAGAAGAACCGTAAAACTATCCGTCCAGGCAGCCACCGCATTGCAGGCGATAAACGCACCCAGAGAAACCAGCATCGCAAACTTTCGATCCACGCCGGAAAACAGCAGAGGCATCACCGGGGCGGACAAAGCCACAATCAGGGCGAACACCCCCACCGTCCACCCGGCCTCCGGCACCGATACATGGAATGCCTCGGCAATCTGGGGCAGAATCCCCACCACCCCCATCTCCGTATTGATGATACTGAAAACGCCCAGCGTCAAAATCAGCACCAGCCAACTACCTGACCCATCTCTCTTCATCGTCTTCGTCATCTTCGACCGGGCTGCATGCGGCTTCCGGCAGCAGCCGTTCCGCATGCAGCCCGCTCCGCTCATGCCACCTGCTCGGGTTCCGCGCCCCGCAACTCGATCGAGCAATTGCCCGGCTCCTTGCAATGGCTATCCATCACGATCTCGCCGTAACCGTCCGCCACGATCCGGCCGCTCCGCGGATTCTTGACACTGTGCACCCTCCCGGCAATATCGGCCTGCAGGCTCGAATACTCGAATGCCAGATCGGCATCCGCCTCCATGATACAGTTCTCCATCACCAGATCCTGTGCGTAACACAAAGGCTGCGTCCCTGAAATCCGGCAATTCACCAGCCGGAGATTCCGGGAATGCCACCCCAGATACTCACCGTCCAGCACGGAATCGTACACCGTCACATTCTCCGTATTCCAGAAAGCATCCTTGGAATGAATCTCCGCATCGCGAATCACCACATCCCGGCAATACTGGAAGGAATAATTCCCGTTCAGCCGGAAACGGTCGATCCGGATATCGGAACCGTGCATGAACAGATAATCCCCCTTATCCACATGCACATCCCGCATCTCGACGCGCCGGCAATGCCAGAGAGTCTCCAGAGCATTGGGCAGCTGCACATTCTCCAGCTTCAGCCCCTCCATATCCCGGAACATCTTGGGAGCCTCCACCAGCGTATCGGCCATATCCAGATTCCTGCCATACCAGATCGCGGCGCGGGCCCCTTCCCGGAACACGCAATCCCTGACCACGAAATCCTCATTGTGCCAGAACGGGTATTTCCCCGAAAACTCGCAAAATGCGGCCTCGATGCCGGAACACTCCTTCAGGGCCGACTCTCCGGGGAGAATCGTCACGCGCCGGAGCTTCAGATTGCGGGAGGCGAACAGAGGGCGCTCCCCCTCGAACGATATATCTTTAATCACTTGTTTTTTCATCATTTTCTTTTTTCTATATGGTTAATTTTGATTGTTTTGCTTGCGCCCTGCAACCAGCCGGACGCTCGCCAGCACAAGACCGAGCCCGGCCCATTGCACCCCGCTCACGGACTCGTCGCCCACAGCCGTACCCAGCACCACGGCAACCAGCGGATTGACGTAGGCATGCGTACCCACCTCCGCCGCCGGACGCACCTTCAACAGCCAGATATAGCTCGTGTACGCCAGAATGGAGCCGAAGGAAACCAGATAGGCCAGAGACAGCCACGCGGCAGACGGCACCTCCGCCCATCCGGCGGAGGGAGCTTCCCCACGGGCAAACGCACAGAGCCAGAACATCCCTCCGGCAGCCAGCATCTGCCAGGCCGCCCCGGCAAACTCATTCACCCGCTCCTCGGAACACGACCTGTACTTGGCGTACAGAGTACCCAGAGCCCATGAAATGCAGCCCAGCACGAGAAGGATCACCCCGTACTCGTGGCGCACGAGACCATCGCTGAGGAACAACTGCTCCAGAAACAGAAGCACCACCCCCAGAAACCCCGCAGCCATACCGAACACCACGGCGGGAATCCGGAAATTCACCCGCCACATCGGCACATCCAGAACCATGATCCAGAGAGCCGTGGACGCCGCCAGAATAGCCACCAAACTGCTGCTCAGGTACTGCTGCGCCAGCATGATCACGGACATGTCGATAAACAGTAGGATGATCCCGCTCACGGCCGACTTCCGCACCAGACTCCCGCGGAAAACCCGTTCTCCACGGAAGCGGCTGTATGCCAGCAGCAACAGCCCCGCCGCTACGAAACGAAGCCCGCCCAGCAGAAACGGTGGAAAACCCTGAAGAGCCACGCCGATAAAATAATAGGTAGACCCCCAAACGACGTAGATCATGAAATACGCCATCAGCACAGCCAGCCTACCCGGCGCTTTCATTACAGCCTCTTCCGCCATATTCTCCGCTTTCCACGGTTCCGTTTCAAATCAGGATTTTCCCGGAGCACCGGCCGTCAGAACTTCATTTCAGATACCGGGTAAAAAACTCCTGCAGCTTGGCGAACGGAATCACATTCACCCGGTCGTACAAATCCACATGCCCGGCCCTGGGCACCACATGCAGCTCCTTCGGTTCCGAAGCCCGCCTGTAAGCCTCTTCGCTGAACTCCCGCGAATGCGCCGACTCGCCCGCGATGAACAGCACCGCACGAGGCGAAATCACATCCATATCCGCAAACGGGTAGAAATTCATGAACTTCACATTGCTCGTCAACGTCGGATGGGTCGTCAGCTCCGCCGACTGCCCCTTCGGAGTAAACTCGCCGCGCGGCGTCCTGTAGAACTCGTAAAACTCGCGTTCGATGGGATTGGAATCCTCGCGCAGCTCATGCACGGAACCGCTCGTATATTTGGCGGCTCCTCCGGTGAACTCCACATAACGCTGCTCCGCCGCCTCCGCAAGAATCTTCTTCCGCTGCTCGACAGGCATCGCCTTCCCGAGCCCGCTGCGGTTCGCCTCGCCCATATCGTACATACTGACCGTCGCCACGGCCTTCAGCCGCGGATCGATCTTCGCCGCACTGATGGCGAACCCGCCGCTGCCGCAAATGCCGATCACTCCCATCCGGTTCCGATCGACAAAAGGCCGGGTACCCAGAAAATCCGCCGCCGCGCTGAACGCCTCGGCATACATATCCGGCGACACCGCATTGCGGGGCGCCCCCTCGCTCTCGCCCCAGAAGGGAAGATCAAGAGCCAGCGTCACGAACCCCATCTCCGCCATCTTCACGGCGTACAGATTCGCGCTCTGCTCCTTCACCGCCCCCATCGGATGGCCGACGATAATAGCCGGATACCGGGCATCCTTCTCCCCGCCCTTCGGAAGGTAGAGATTACCCGCCATCTTCATCCTGTATTGATTGTCGAACGCCACCTTCTGCAGCGCGACCTTGTCGCTCCTGTAGAAATTGTCCGCATCTTCCGGCTTGTCGGCAGCCTGCACGATACCTCCGGACACGATCAACGTGCCCAGAGCCGTCGCCTTGATACTTTGCAGCCCTTGCTGAATCATGGATTTCGTCTTCATAGCCTTATTTCTTTCTCTTGATCTGGTTCATTCCGGTCTTGCTCCCGGATGCCATCCATCATAGCGGTTCATGAAAAAAGGCGGTAGCCCGATCCTGCCGAGTTCTTGCCCAATCCTCCAAATGCACAGAAATAGTCATTGCCCTGCCTACACATTCCCTGTAAAATGCATCCCACTCCGAACACAACCGGCAAACCATGCAACCGAACGACCACCCATCCCAAACGAATCCTTCACCGCTCCTCATCAACATACTTGACGAACGAACGAAAGGAAAACGCCGGGACGAAACACCCATACCCGGCCTCGTCCTCCATCGATGGGGGCATCCCACCGAACCCAGCAGCTACCTCTTCACACCCCATCTTTGCCTGATCGCACAAGGAGTCAAACGCATCATCCTCGGCGACGAAGCCTACGTCTATGATGACCGCACCTACGTCGTCTCCTCCGTCGAACTTCCGATCATCTCGCAAATCATCGAAGCCACCCCGGCCAAACCCTATCTTGGATTAACCCTGGAACTCGACCTGCAGGAAATCTCACGCATCATGCTCAACGGCTCCTCGACAACCCCGGCGGCCAGCCCGACCGACCGTGGCATCGGAGTCAGCCGATTGACGCCCCCTCTCCTCAGCGCCGTCGAACGCCTCCTCTCCCTGCTGAACACCCCGGAAGACATCCCCATCTTCCACCCCCTCATCCGGCAGGAAATCTACCACCGCCTGCTCATGGGCGCACAAGGCGGCCGCCTCCGGCAAATCGTCCGGGCGGAAAGCCGCAGCAGCCGCATCGCCAAAGCCATCGACCACATGAAGAAACACTTCGACCGCCCCCTCTCCGTCCAAACCCTCTCAGGCATGGCGGGCATGAGCCCCTCCAGCTTCCACCAGCACTTCCGTGCGCTCACGGCCATCACCCCCCTCCAGTTCCAGAAAAGAATCCAGCTCACGGAAGCGCGGCGCCTCATGCTTCTGGAACAAATGGACGCTGGCACCGCCGCCTTCCATGTCGGCTACGAAAGCCCCACCCAATTCACCCGCGAATACAAACGCATGTTCGGCAATCCCCCCAAAACGGACATCAAAAAACTGCAGGAAGAACAACTGCTGCAAGCCTGACAGGCATTTCCCCATCCAAACAAAAAACTCCGCCCGCCAAACAGGCGGACGGAGCTTGAAAAACAGCGGGAAAGAACCGTTTACTTCGTGAAGATCACTTCATTCAGGCTCTTGCCTTCCTGAGCCTTTCCGTACTGGAGGCGGATCGCCTTGGTACCGGCAGGCAACGTGAACGACTGTTGCGGAGCCGCACCCTTGTCGGCCACCTGCTTGCCGTCCGCTTCCACCGCACAGGCAGCGGAACCGATCACCACGCCCTTCGTCGAACCTTCAGGCACCTGCACCGTCACATCCAGCGGAGCATCGCAGCGGTACACGGACAACAGATCGCTATCCGTCAGCGAAGACACATTCTTCGAGGGATCGCTCGGCGGCACGTCCACCTTGAACATCTCGATCTTGATATCCTTCGCCTGCTCGCTCCTGTTCGTCAGCTTCACGGCACGAATGCGCTCCTTGGGCAAAGCGTCTTCCTTGGCCACAAACTTACCGGGTTGCCATTCATGCAACTTGGCCGGCACCGTCTTGCCGTCTTCCAGCGTCAGCTGCACATCGGCCCAGTCCGGAAGATCGCGGCAACCGAGATTGATTTCCAGCCACGTCGGCGCAATGGCTACCGGGAAGGAAAGCGTAATCGAATCGCCCGGCTTGCAGGAAGTCACTTCCATCACACGATTGATACCGATCAACTTGTCCGTCTGCTGCACGCGAATGCCTTCCTGTCCCTTCACCGTAGAAACGGCAGTCGGCGGCAAAGCCTTGTTCACCGACAACTCGCGAATCGCTGTCCACACCGCATTGCCCTTCTTGTCGGGATCGATGTAATTCGGCTCAATCACCCGGTAGCGCAAGGCACGGGCCATCAGCGGAGACTTGCTGAGATCGAGCGACACACGGTTACCCGTCGTCGGCTCGCCATAGGGCTTCCATGCGGCCATATCCGTCGAATACTCAAGCTGCCCCTTGGCGACGAAATCCTTATCCTTGCCGGGAGCGCCCATGTAGAAATCGAGGGAACGGATCGGAATCACCGTGCCGTAATCCACGCCGTACCAGTCACCGGCCTTCTGGTAACTGCCGGAATGCCAGAACGAATTCTCATTATTGTCGAACAACTTATCGGCACCTTCGGGAGAACCGCCCTGCACGATGAACTTCGCATGCGCGGGATTCACGCCAGTCAGCTTCTCCTGCACCTTGCCGGCGACGTACTTCGTCACCTCGGTAGCGGCAGGGGTCATCACCAGCGAACCAACCTTCACGCCGGGCTGGTAGGGATTCGAATTATACAGCTTGCTCAGGCGATTCATCTCGTCCAAAGCCGTCGTCGCGGCCACCAGCTCCTTCACGGGATCCTTGGAATCCAAAGCCTTCAGAGCATTCGTACCCACATTGCCGAGCTGCTCGAAGCTGAGAAGCCACGGCTTCGTCTCGCGCACGAACTCGGGACTGTCGCACGACTGCATGATCCTGGCAGCAGAAGCCGCGATGCCCGCGTACTCCTTCAGCATGGCCGCCTTGGCCTTCTCGTCGATCTTGCCGGACTTCAGCCCTTCCAGAAGAGCCTGAGCCGTCGGGGCGATCGCTACGGACTCCTCGCGGCGGTAGCCGTGGCCGTTCGGCCCCAGATCGGAATTATGGTCGGCAAACGTCTGCATCGCTTCCGGGCAGGACGGGAACAGGCGGCGGATACCTTCCTTCCACGAAGGATCGGACTTGAAGCCCTCCGTATTCCATGTGTAATCGGCCACGCCGAACAGGGCGATCTTCGAAGCCTCCGGCTTATCCATCGGATTCGACACGAAACCGCTCATCTCCTTCTTGGCCTCGGGATCCTGCGCAAGACCGTACACACGGCCCAGCGTCAAATGATCGCGCACGAAATCCGTCACCGGGAAATTCCACCACACATAGGACGGACGCCGCAAACGATTATTCACCCACTTCTGGCCTTCCAGCGTAATATCGTGCACCACCGTATTGCCCGTCCACATCACATGCGTGGAAGGATCGAGCTCCTTGCCGAGCACATCGAGATAATCTCCGCTCGTCCACGAACGGTTGTACTGCGTCGGGCACATCACCAGAGGACCCACATCGCCCTTCGGCACCACAAACTCATTGTGGATCATATTCAGAAGCTCGGCCTGCTTGTCGGCACGCGTACCTTCCCCGCCGATATCGTCGAAGAACACGGAGAAATTGCGAACGCCCATCTGGTACATCAGCTCGAACTTCTTGATGACATTGTGCATATCCTCGTCCGTCCACTTGATGCTGCCGCCGGGATGAATCGCCCAGACGAAATCGACGTGATTATCCTTCGCCACCTGCACCAGCTCGCGGATCTGCTGCGCTTCCTTCTCGGGATACGGCTTGCGCCACTGGGCGGAATGGTAGGGATCATCCTTCGGGCCGTAGATATAGGTATTCATCTTATTGCGCCCGTAGAACTCAAGCTGCTTCTTGCGGGACTCATGGCTCCACGGCGTACCGTAGAAACCTTCCACCGTACCGCGGAACTCGACATCCGGCCAATCCACGATCTCGCATTCAGCCAGCTCGCCCATGCGGGCGACATCCTGCAGGCTCTTGCCCGCAAACGGATCCTTCTGGGCGAAACGCGCATTCTTCACGCCCTTCAACAACTGGGCAAGCGTCTGCTTCGCATAAAACACCCCGCGGTCGTCATGGGCGTATACCCACACTTCACCGGGTTTCACGATCAAATGATAGGCACCGGATTTCGCAGGCGGAGTATTCCCCCATGCAGCTCCTCCCTTGGACATATTGACTACATTCACCTTGGGAGCCTTCACGTACTTGCCGCTGAACGAAGCTTTCTGCGGCGTAGGATACACGGCAGGTTGGTCGGCCATCGCCGGAGCAACAAGGGCGGCGAGCCCTACTGTCGAATAAAGAAGATTTCTTGGAATCATACGTCGTTTTATTCTAGCAGCATCCGGGCAAACGACAAGCAGGAAATGCGACAACCGCCGGAAGAAGCGGGAAAACCACCCGAAAAAGCGAGAAAAAAACCGCTTCACCCACAAGCCTCCCGCTCTTCTCCGCCCCACTTTAAGCTTGACTCCGCCGCCGATTCGGACCACACTTGGCCGTCCTTATTGACACTCCATCATTATGTCTCGCACACCCATTATTGCAGCCAACTGGAAAATGAACATCGGCCCTGCGGAAGCCAAAACCTTCCTCGCCGGACTCAAGAACGAATTCTCCTGCCAATGCAGCAAGAGCTGCGATGTCGTCATCGTACCTCCCTACATCACCATCCCCGCCGTCATGGAAACCCTCGGCGACTGCAAATGCATCGGCGTCGGCGCCCAGAACGTCTCCCAGTACGACAACGGCGCCTACACCGGCGAAATCTCCACCACCATGCTGAATGAACTCGGCCTCGCCTACGTCGTCCTCGGCCACAGCGAACGCCGCCAGTACTTCGGAGAAACCGACGCCATCATCAACGCGAAAATCAAAAAGACGCTCGCCGCTAAGCTCACCCCCATCTTCTGCATCGGCGAAACCAAGGAAGAACGCCTCGGCGGCAAACTCGAAGAAGTGCTCAAGACTCAGATCGTCGACGGCCTCAAGGACCTCACCCCGGCCGAAGTCGAAACCATCGTCATCGCCTATGAACCCGTATGGGCCATCGGCACCGGACTCACCGCCACCTCCAAGGAAGCACAGGAAGCCCACGCCTACATCCGCGGCGTCCTTGCCGACACCTTCGGCCAGGCCACGGCAGACAAAGTCCGCATCCAGTACGGCGGCTCTGTCAAGCCCGAAAACGCAGCCGAACTCATGGCGCAGCCGGACATCGACGGCGCCCTCGTCGGCGGCGCGGCTCTCAAGCCCGACTCCTTCGCGGCCATCGTCAAAGCCTCCTGCTAAGGCCATCCCTCAACGGATTTTTCAAGACTGCCCCGGCCGCCGGGGCAGTCTTTCCGTTTCTGCCGGAAAAGAGGAACCGAGCCTGACACATAATAGAATTGATTCAAACTGTCTTTTTCCGCATAATACATGAACAGATGCTTAATGAAGTCGTAGTTTTGGAACAGGAGGCCACAGGAGTGCAAATTCCCGGCGGCAATGCGATCACCTTGCCCGAAGGTTCCCGCATCTACATCACCCAGATGCTAGGCAACTCCATCACGGCCGCCACCGACATCGGCCTCGTGCGAATATCCCGCGACGAAGCGGACAGGCTCGGCATCACCCCGAAAGAGGAAGAACCCTCCACCCTCCCGCCGGACGCTTCCCTCGAAGACCGCATCTGGGACACCCTCAAGGCCATCTACGACCCCGAAATCCCCGTCGACATCGTCAACCTCGGCCTCGTGTACGGAGTGGAAGTCATCACCCACGAAAACGGCAAAAGCCATATCCACATCCTCATGACCCTCACCGCACCCGGTTGCGGCATGGGTCCCCACCTCATGGCCGAAGCCGAAACCCGCGCCCTTGCGCTGGACGGAGTCGAAACGGTCGACGTCGAATTCGTCTGGGATCCCCCGTGGAACCAGGAAATGATGACGGAAGAAGCAAAAATGACCTTGGGACTGATTTGAACACGCACATGAACAAACCCTCCCTGCAACTGAACGATCAGGAAATGCGCGACCTGGCCGAAATGGCGGCCATGGTCCTCGCCCTGTTCGGCACGGCCACACCGGAAAACCAGCAGGCCCGAGTGGAACAGTGGCACAAACTCTGCGTCAAAATCCTCGGCACCGCCAAGGCAACCCCCTCCATCGCTCCGGACATGGAAATGAACCCGGACTGCGGCTACTACTTCTTCAAAAGGCCCTACCTCGAAAAAGCCTTCTTCGAAGACTGCCTCGACGAATTCCGCGACTCCATCTTCTGGTCGGAACTGGTCACCCGGCTTGCCGAACAATCTCTCATGGAAACGGTTGGAGAAGACACCTTCAGCCGCCTCACGGAAGACCAGCGCCGCACCCGCTGCGCATCCATGGAAAAAGCCCTTTGGAACGAATGCATGAGCCACGGGATCGACCGCCTCGTCTTCATGCTCCCGCCGGAAGAAAGCTGACCAACGACTAACAAAAGCGTCATTTTTCTCAAAATTTAGACAAAACACAACATTCAAATTGCTTATACGGGTATAAAATGATGGAAGACGAGTCCAACACTTCCTGTGAGGAAAAGGGCAGCGAACTGCCGCCCGGCATTCCGATCGACTGGGAAGCTTGGCTGGCAACGCAGGGTCCCCGCCTCCTGCTCTTTGCCCGCCAGCAGGCCCGGAGGGAACACGAGGCCGAGGACATCCTGCAGGATGCTCTCGTCAAACTCGTCCGCAAGGTGGAATCCGGCGCACTGCCGAGGATACCCGAGTGCTGGGCGGCCTATGTATACAAGGTCATCCATTCGCTCGCCATCAATTATGGAAAAAAGACAGACCTCCGGCTCATCCGTGAAGGCGAAGCCTACATGGAATCGGAGCACATCGAAAGCAGTCCCTGGCTGCAAAGCGAAAGCGACCTCGACGCCCTGAAAAAGGACATCGAAACACGCCTCAGGGACATGCCTTCGAAGTTCTCCGAAGTCGTCATTCTGCGCATATGGGGAGACCTCACCTTTCGCGAAATCGCGGAAACGCTGGATATCCCGCTGAATACAGTCACATCGCGATACCGCTACGGAATAGCCCACCTCCGGAAATCCGTCTCGGAAATCGCGGATCCACAATCCTAGATTCAACCCGGCAATGAACACACACCCGACCCACATCCCTGCGGAAGACCATCCTGCCCCCGGCATCGATCCCGCACCCCTCACATCCCGGTGCATGTCCCGGATGCTGTCTGCCATGCATCAGGCCTCCGACGAACAGAAAGCCGAAGACCGCTTCGTCGAACAACTGAAACGGCTATACCCGGCCAACATGCCGTCCGCCCTTGCCCAGCAACTCCGGACAGCCATGTGTACCGCCGCCGAACAGCACGGAGCACAGGATGGACAGCACGGCAGCCTTGCCGACCTGCTCCGGAACCCGTGGTTCGTCCCCGTATCCTTTGCGGCGGCATGCGTCCTTTTCTTCGCCTTCAACATGGCCATGGTGCCGGACACCGACACCTCGCCCGTGGCCTGTGCAGCCGACGACACGGCAGACGGCGCGGCAACTCCCGTTCATCGCAACAACTACATCGGACTGGCGGCGGACGCCATACCCGACGTCCTTCGCACCTACAGCAAACTGAACCCGGGAGAAGGCATCTACGTCCGCGAAGTATCGCCGGACAGCCCTGCCGCAAAAGCCGGCATACGTCCGGTCGACATCGTCCTTGCCATTGACGGCCAAACCGTCTCCAATGCGGACGACATCAACCGCCTCATCAACTCCAAAAACTGCGGCGAAAGCGTCCGGGTGGCACTCGTCCGTTCCGGCCAGCGCACCGATGTAAACATCACGCTGGAAGAAGCCATGAACAACGAAAGATCGATCTCCCTGCCCGGAGCCGATCCCCACTCCATGCTCGCCGGCGCGTCTTCCGTCGCCCAGCAAATCGCGCAACAGGCCACCGCGCCCATCCCGGCCAACCTGTACGTCCGCGACGTCATCCGCCGCTCGGGCGGAGCCATACTGGCGGAATTCGAACAGGGAGCCGTCGCACTGAATCCGTCCACCATCATCAGAAACCTGGAGACCATCAAACATCTGTCTCCCCGGCAGGACGGCGACTCATGGAACGGCATCGCCTCCGTACGTTTTGAAGACAATCAGGGAGCCATCGTCGTCAGCGCGGAAAAAAACCGCCTGACCATCGAAACATTCGACCAGCACGGCAACTCCTCCTTCAAAGGCTCCATGGACACGCCCGAAGCCAGGCAGGCGCTCCCGCAGCAACTCTTCGTCCGGATGAAAGGCATGGCCATGCGCGACGACGACCGCGCGTCTCCGGACCGTCTGTGACAGACTCCTTCCTTGACCCGCGTGCCGGAACAGAGCACACTCGCCCCCATGCAGACAATCATCCACGCATGGCAGACGCCCGGCAGCTTCGAGGCGCTCGCAACGCTCCCCCTCCAGGAAATCCCTCATGACTGGTACGGCAACGACGTCGAACCGCCGCTGCAATACGCCATGGCCGCCGATGAGGACAACCTCTGGTTCCTCGCCTCCCGCCAATCCGGAGCCACAATCCACCCGGATGCCGAACCCGGCAACTTTCAGCCCGAACTCTGGAAATACGATGTCGCCGAATTCTTCATCGGCAGCACCGAAATGCCCGCCTACTGGGAATTCAACCTCTGCCTCAACGGCGCATGGTGGGCCTGCGGCTTCCAGAATGCCCGGCAGGAAGACACCTCCCTGCCCGCCCCCGAAGGCATCGAAACTCAGGGCCGCCTCACGGACCACGAATGGCAGTGCATGGCACGCATCCCCCTCCGGGCATTGCAGGGCATCGACCTCCGCCGCTGCAAAATCGCCGTCACCTCCATTCTCAACACCCCCGACCAGATATTCCTCACCACGGCGGACAACCTTGAAGGAGAACCGGACTTCCACCGCCCCGCAGACTGGGCCATGCCCATCCTCGTCCCCACGGCCTGACATCCCGCATCGCCATGAACACGCTCTGGCCACAGGAACTCCGCAGTGAACTCGGAGAATGCGTCCGCCTCGACCGCGCTACGCTCGAAGCCCACGCAGGCGACAAATGGCACGCCGCCACCCTGCCGGAAGCCGTCGTCCTCGCGCAGACAACGGAAGACGTTGTCCGCGCCATGCGCTTCGCCCATGAACGCCGCATCCCCGTCACCCCGAGAGGTGCGGGCGTCGGCTATGTCGGCGGCTGCGTCCCCGTACACGGAGGCATTGTCATCTCCGTCGCGCCCATGCAGCGCATTGTCGAACTCAACACGGCGGACGGAATCGCCGTCGTCGAAGCCGGAGTCCTCACCGCCGACCTCCAGCAAGCAGCACGGGAACAGGGATGGTTCTACCCGCCCGACCCCGCCTCCGCCAAAGAATCCAGCATCGGCGGCAACATCGCCACCAATGCGGGCGGCCCCCGCTGCCTCAAATACGGAGTCACCCGCGCCTACGTCCTCGGGTTGGAAGTCGTCCTCGCCAACGGAGACATCCTCCGCTGCGGCGGACGCACCCACAAAAACAAACAGGGCTTCGACCTCACCGGACTCTTCTGCGGATCGGAAGGCATGCTCGGCATCGTCACGCAAGCCACCCTGCGCCTCATCCCCCATCCCCCGGCCCGTGCTGCACTCAGCGCCTCCTTTCCGCAATTCACCATGGCCGCCGCCGCCGTACAGAACATCCTCGCGGCCGGGCACCTCCCCTGCGCCATGGAAATCACAGACGGCTTCACCCTCGCCGCCGCACGCAGCTACCTCGGCCCCTCCTCCCTGCCGGAAGGAGCGCAAGGCCACATCATCGTCGAAATCGACGGACAGCAACACGCCCTTCCAGACGAACTGCGGGCCATACGCCGCATCCTGCTGGAAACGGGAGCCGACGACGTACAGGAAGCCGAAAATGAAGAAAACGTCGAACGCATCTGGCAGCTCCGCCGCGAATTCTCGTACAGCCTCAAAGCCACCGGACTCACCAAACTCAACGAAGACATCGTCATCCCCCGCTCCCGCCTCGTCGACCTCGTCTCCTGGTGCCAAAACCTCCAACAGGAAACAGGCATCCCCATCGCCTGCTTCGGCCACTCGGGAGACGGCAACATCCATACCAACATCATGGTTCCCCGGGATGAAACGGGGCATGAACGCCGTGCCGAATCGGAT
The DNA here is from genome assembly GCF_900097105.1 of Neoakkermansia glycaniphila. Classification (GTDB taxonomy): domain Bacteria; phylum Verrucomicrobiota; class Verrucomicrobiia; order Verrucomicrobiales; family Akkermansiaceae; genus Akkermansia; species Akkermansia glycaniphila. Next base: position 440,142 of record NZ_LT629973.1, read on the forward strand.
GCCTGCGTCAACCGCCTCTTCCAATGGGTACTCTCGCACGGAGGCTCCATCACAGGAGAACACGGCATCGGCCTCGCCAAAGCTCCGTGGTTCGAGGAAGCCATTGGAACCATCGCCTTCCGCGTCCATCGGGAAATCAAGCAGGCGCTCGACCCACTCAACATCCTCAACCCCGGCAAAATGGGCCTGTAACCGCCCGCTTTGCCGGCAGGCGGCTGGCCGCCCTGAAAACCCGCTAGGCAAACCCTACTTGCCGGCATTGCCTCCGCCCATAATCTCCGCGTAGGGAATACGCAGGAAAAACAGATTCTGGTCACCCGTCAGCCCCTCATACAGCACGCCTGCATGCGTCGCATCGATTGGGCAAACATCCGAATACCCGCACGAAGAACGAGAATCGTACAACAGGGACGACGTCCACGACTTGCCGTCGTCTAAGGATGCCTTAAGCGTCATATTCCGTCGCAGCGGCGCCGAAGTAGCCGGATTGGAAAACAGCAAAACATTCTTTCCATAACCCGGCAGAGCCACGGACAACAGGCTGCCCTGACAAGTAGGGTCGGGTAAATCCTTCAAATTCGACTCGTGCGGCTGCCACGTCTTGCCCATATCCTTCGTCGTATACACCACCCGCTTGCCGCTCCTGCCTTCATGGCGCGCACTCAGCATCAGAGAACCGTCGGACAATTGCACAACCGTACTCTCGCTCGTCCGCTCGGGCAGGCCGGGTTGCGCCTTCCCCTGCTCCTCGCACTTCCACGTCTCTCCCTGATCCTCCGAATACACGATACAGGATGAAGACCCGCGATTCCATATCTGCGCGGGAAAAACGATCGGCCTCACGCCGTCCGGACGAGCCTTCATCGTAATGCCATGCCCCGGACCGTCGAAAAACGAAGCCCATCCGGCATCCTTGCACTGGAAATTAAGACTCTTCGGAGCCTCCCAAGTCACACCGCCATCCGTACTGCGGCACACCACGAACTGCGACGTCGTATCGTCCGTCAACCCCGGCTTCGAATTGACGATCCCCTTGCGCGCAATAGCGGCTATCCAGAGATTCCCGGTCGCCTCATCCAGCAGAATCGAAGGATCGCCCACCCCGTAATCATTGGAAAAATCCACATTCCCTGTCGGCACAGGATTGCCCGGCGCACCCGTATAATTCATCGCCACTCTCACTGGAGACCACGACTTGCCGCCATCCAGCGAACGCGAACAGCCGACATCGATATTGCTCGGCAAATCGTTATGCCGGTCATAACGGATATCGAACACGGACACCAACGCTCCATCCTGCGCACGCACCATCCCCGGAATACGGAAATGCAACGACTTCTTCCCTTGCGGGCAGGGAGCGCCGCTCACAGTATCGCCGGACTGGGCCAGTGCATAGCCGATACGCTGCCGCGACACCTTGCCGCCCTTGACCGCAAGCGAACGATCCGCCAGCTGCACACCTATCAGCCGCACGCCCACCCTCCGGTCTAAATCCGCCCCGGGCTTCATCTTCACACTGACCCATACGGGCACCCCACCCTTCTCCGGCACGGGCACATCCTCCGTAATCGTAAACGACATCCTCGCCTTGGGCTTCTTCTCTGCACTCACCGCCTTGCCCAGCACCATCGCCAACTTCCTGCCACCGTCGCTTTTCTCCAAAAAATACACGCAATCCTTCGACCCCAGACGCAACACCACACTCTCCACATCCTCCGGCCGATCCGTCGGCGACAAATCGACCGTCACGACACCGCCCTTCAAATTGCCTGCACCGGAAAAATCCAGCCTCATCACGCCGTTACCCTCCATACGCACCATCGCGGGCCATTCTTCCACTGCAGATGCAACCTGCACATTCGGCAACGAATCATCGGCACAAGCCGCCGATGCCAGCGTCAGGCCGACTGCAGCTGAAGACAAAAAACGAAAACGGGAATCGATACGAAAAAACACATTCATGATTTGAGAAAAAACAGGATGAAAAAGAATACACCCAATATACGGATAATTCCGCCATATCTTGCATCGCGTTGCCGATAAACGTGAAATCGACAAAAAAACAGGCCGCTTTTTTCAAGCGGCCTGTTTCTGAAAAAGATGGGGTGGTCGACGGGGCTCGAACCCGCAACAACCAGAATCACAATCTGGGGCTCTACCATTGAACTACGACCACCATAACCGTATAGGTCGGGCAAGAGACTACATCAAACCATCCGAACATGCAAGACAAAAATCGCACATCGACGAAATATTTTAAAGCCTGCGGTCACCATCCACCCGTCGGCCTCCTCTCATCACACGCCCGCCATAACTTCAGGGCCTGCCGCAAAGGAGCCACCTCATGCACCCGGTGAATCTCCGCTCCGTGCAGCCCTGCATACAGAGACATCGCCACCGTCGGCACCGTCCCGCGCCCGGCGGCGGCATCGTCCAGTACCGCACCGAGAAAACGCTTGCGTGAAAGCCCCATCAGCAAAGGCAGACCGTCCACCCTCACCTCCTCCAGCCGCGCCAGCAACTCCAAATTATGCTCCAACGATTTCCCGAAACCGATCCCGGGATCCCAGCAAATACACTCCCTCCGCACCCCGGCCGACAACAAAGCCGACAGCCGCTCCTCGAAAAACGCCCGCACCTCGCCCACCACATCATCGTAACGCGGCGCTACCTGCATCGTACCCGGCTCGCCCTTCATATGCATCACCACCACGCCGCACCCGTACTCCGCGCACAAAGCCGCCATCCCCTCGCCGCGCAGCCCCTCCACATCATTCACAATATCCGCTCCCGCTTCCAGAGCCGCACGCGCCACAGCCGTATGCCGCGTATCCACAGAAATACGCACACGCCACCTCCTCCGCATCTCGCGGATCACAGGCACCACGCGCGCCACCTCCACCTCCTCCGGCACCGGATCGGCTCCCGGCCGGGTCGACTCCCCACCCACATCGATCACATCCGCGCCCTCCTCCAGCAGCCTCTCCGCATGGGCCAGAGCCTCATCCGTACCCGCATGGCTGCCGCCATCCGAAAAAGAATCGGGCGTCACATTCAAAATCCCCATCACGGCGCCGCCCTGCGGCAGCACCCACCGTTCCTGACCGATCAACCATGTACGCATCACATTCAAACGTTCGGGAACATCCTAGCACACAGCCGCCCCCCCTGCAATCCCCTCAGGCAGGCAGCCCCAAAATATCCTTGCAGCACCACCCCCGGCATGCTACTCTACCGCCATGAGAGCACCATCTTCCCTCCTCGCTGGCATCGCTCTGGCAGCCGTCGCAATCGTCGGCACACAACAGGCCTGCGCCCAAAGCCCGGACATGACGCGTGAAAACTCCAATTCAGTCAGTTACGTCAAACACCCAGACGGCGCATATTCCGTTTACCGCCGCGGACTGAACGAAGAAGGCAAACGTGAGATGGTCAGCAAAACTTACACCTCCAAAGGTGAACTCGCCTCGCGCAACGTCTACTTCACCGGCAAATACGGCCACCTCACGGCCTGCCACATCTTCGACAACAAAAACAATCTCCTGTACAAAGTCTCCTACGGCTACGACAAGAAGGCGCGCCTCATCGAAGAACGCATGTTCGACGCCAACGCCAAAAATGAAGACGGTTCCCCCAAAGTCGTCCAGCGAGTCCTGTACTACTACGACTCATCCGGCAACCGAAGCAAGCCCGTCGTCGTCAACCTCAACACGGCCATACCCACCATCCGGCCCACCATGGAAGACAACCCGTACAACGCCGCAGCCCCCAAACCGGCGGCACGCCCCGCCTCGACACCCTCAAGCCGCTAAGGCCGCCCATTCATCATGGAATACCATACCTGGAAGGAAAAAACGGAGGAAGGAACCCAAATGTACCGCGCTGGCCACCATGCCTCGCGCTGGACACTGGAACGCATGCCCAAAGTAGGCCGCTCCCTCAAAGACGATGTGGACTGGGAACCGGTCGAATTCACCCGCGAACACTGGGAAACCCTGCGCGACATCCTCTGGCGCAAATACCAGCGCAAACGCGGATCATGGCGAATCATCGAAGAAATCGACAAACTTCTTGAAGACGAAGAACAATCATGAACGACCATGAAATGACCACCTGTACGGAACCCTCCCGGCAGATCGAACGCGCCCGTGCCATCATGCACCGCCTCCGTACCCCCGGCGGCTGCCCGTGGGATGCCGAACAAACCCACCAATCCCTCATCCCCAACATGATCGAGGAATCCTACGAGCTCGTGGACGCCATTCAACGCTCGGACTGGAACCACATGCGGGAAGAACTCGGGGACGTCCTCATGCAAGTCCTCTTCCATACGGAAATCGCCGGGGAACACGCGGGCTACGGACTCGACGAAGTCGCCGCCGAACTCTGTGAAAAACTCATCCGCCGCCACCCCCACGTCTTCGAACAGGTACACGACATGGAGGCCGATGCCGTCCTCATGCAGTGGGACCGCATCAAGCGCAAGGAAAAATCCATCGAAGACAAACCCTATCTTCACGGCACGGGCAAAGGGCTCCCAGCCCTCATGCGCGCAGCCAAACTTCAAAAGAAAGCCTCCAAGGTAGGCTTCGACTGGGACAACGTACCGGATGTCGCTGCCAAAATCCACGAAGAACTCGGAGAATGCGAAGAAACATTCAGCCTGCCCGACGAAGATCCCCGCGTGGAAGAAGAACTCGGAGACCTCCTCTTCTCCGTCGTCAACCTCTGCCGCAAACGTCGCATCGACCCCGAAGTCGCACTGGCGCAGGCCAACATGAAATTCGAACGCCGCTTCGCCGCCATGGAAACCTCCCTCAAACAGGCAGGACACACCCTTGCAGAAGCCAGCCTCGACACCATGGAAACCGCATGGCAGCAGGCCAAGCAAAGCGAATAGCCATGAAAATTCCGGGACTGCTCCTCTGCCTGTGCGCCTTCTCCGCCTGCACCCAGATGCAATCGGCAAAAAAGGCGCCGGAAATCTCTCCGAACGCCGGTTACGACCCGACCCAAATCCCGCAGGACGGCATCACCACGCCGATCAATGCTGCCGGCCCCGTCGGCAAAAAATACAGCGTGCAGACGGAAAAAGACCTCATGGCCATCGACAACGGAATGGAAGAAGGCGACGTCACCTTCACCAACGCGGACAATCCCAATGAAGACATCGCCGCCATCACAGCCGCCTTCTCCAAAAGAGGCTCCATGCAGGACTGGACGGACAAATACACGAAAGCCTTGGAATATTCCCGCCGCGAAGGACTCCCCATCATCATCTGGTTCCACGACTCCTTCCTGAACCCCACCAGCATCAAACTCGGACAGGAACTCATGGACACCGGCGAATTCGATACCTGGGCCAAAAACAAAATCGTCCGCCTCAAACTGGACAGCGGCATCCGCACCAGAGACCCGGACGATCGAAGCCGAGGGCTCGACCCCGACTTCATCAACGGCAAAGCCGCGCAATTCGGAGTCCGCACCAGACCCGCCGTCATCGTCATGAGCGCCAGCGGCAAAGTGCAAGGCACCCTCACCGGATACGACCCCGGCAACGGAGATGCCTACCTGGCCGACCTCAAACGCTATGTCAAAATGGCGGAAAAAGATTTCATCGAATTCAAAAAAACACTGGAACCCAAAGGGTACCGCACATGGCACGGAGCCAGGGACGACACCTCTCTCTTCGCAAAACTCCAGAAATACGATGCCGACCAGAAACTCGTCTGGTTGCGCGAATTCGACGGCCGCGTCACCTGCACCCGTGAACAACTCCTCTCCCAGCCGGACCTCGACTGGATTCAGCTGCAAAAAGCCGCCTACGAAGCCTCCTCGGGCAAGAAAAAAGCGACCGCCATCCCGTAAAGGGAACACGACCGCCCATTTGTGAAGTCTTCAATCCACGCCGCGCCGATGGCCCGGCCTACCTCAGTCCACGCAGCAGCAACTCGGCATTATTCTGCGTCTTGCGGATATTCTTCAACAGAGATTCCAGCCCCTCCCAGCCCGGCATCATCGCAAGCTGGCGGCGCAATTGCAGCACCATCTGCATCTCGTCCACATGATACAGGCGGTCATCGTTGCGCGTACCGCTCAGGGAAATATTGATAGCCGGGTAAATGCGACGGTCGGACAACTCGCGATCGAGGCGAATCTCCATATTGCCCGTCCCCTTGAACTCCTCGAAAATCACCTCATCCATACGCGATTCCGTATCGACGAGGCACGTCGCAATAATCGTCAGGCTGCCGCCCTCCTCCACATTGCGCGCCGCACCGAAAAACTTGCGCGGCTTCTCCAGCGCATTCGACCCCAAACCGCCGGACATGATACGACCGCCGGACTGGTTCGCATTGTAGCCACGGGAAAGCCTCGTCAGGGAATCTAGCATGATAATCACATCCTCGCCCTGCTCCACCAGCCTCTTGGCGCGTTCGATCACCAGATCAGACACCTGCGCATGGCGGCGCGACGGCTCATCGAACGTCGAGGCAAACACGGGCGCATCCACATTCTCCTCGAAATCCGTCACCTCCTCGGGACGTTCATCCAGCAGCAGAATCAGCAAATGCACCTTCGGATAATTCGCGCGGATACTGCGGGCCATCGTCTTCAGCAGCACCGTCTTGCCTCCGCGGGGAGGAGCCACGATCAGGCCGCGCTGCCCCATGCCGATCGGCGTTACCAGATCAAGCACGCGCATCGCATCGGAAGCAATATCTTTATTCTCCAGAAGAACCCTTTCCTTCGGGAACAACGGCGTCAAACGATCGAAATCCTTCCCGGCTTCGAATTCACCGATCGGCTTCCCCTCGCAGGCAAGCACCTCCTCCGTCGAAAGAAACTTATCGTTCGTCCGGAACTTGCGAAGCGAAACCGTCACCAGATGCCCCGGGCGCAACTGGAACTTCTGCAGCAAATTGCCGCCGATATACACATCGTCCGGCGACGTGCGGAAACTGCGCTTCGGATCGCGAATCATCGCATAATGCTCCTTCGCCTGCTCGATCACACCGCTCACCACCACACGGTGGCCCTCCTTCAGAAAATGGCGGCCCAGCTCGTACACCAGCTCCGCACGCGTCATCCCCGATTGCTGCCGCTTCGGCAGCACGCGCGCGATATCCTGCAACTCGCCCAGCGGCTTGGCGCGCAGCTCGTTCAAATCGATCACCGGCAGCTCGACCGGCTCCTGCACCTCATCATCGGCCGGAGCGCACTCATGCCGGAAAAAAATCCTCACCTGCTCCTGGAGAGATTCAATATCCCCCTCGTTCCAGAAAACCACATCCGCCATATCCGCCTTCGTCTGCATCGGCATCTGGCTATCGATAATGGATTGAATCATCCCGGCATCGAAACCGTTCCGCGCCTCCAGCCGCGCACGCTGAGTCTGCTCGGAAGAAGCGACCACGCACACTTTGTCAGCAGCAAACATCGCTCCGCACTCGAAATACAGAGGCACATCGATCACGAACGTCTGCACACCCTTGCACTTCCTCGCCTCCTCCTGCCGTGCCATGCACAGCTTGAAAAGCTTCGGATGAATCATCTCCTCCAGCCTCTTCCTCGCATCGGGATCGCTGAAAACGATCTTCCTCAAATAATCCCTGTCGGCCTTCCCCTCGCTATCCACACTCTCCGCTCCGAAAGCAGCCGTCAATTCGCGGGCCATCTTGCCGCTCTCCTGCAAATGGCGCACCTCACGGTCGCAATCGAACACGCGCACACTCTGTTTTCCAAGCTGCTGCAACATGCGAACCACAATCGATTTCCCCGAGGCAATGCCTCCTGTCACTACGATGACCTTCACGCCGCCAGAATAGCGCGACTCCCGCCCGGAAGCAAGGCTTTTGTGACGAAGAACAGGAAATCAACGCCTTGCCGCTCCGCCTCATCCATCCGAACACATCCGCACATCCGCGATTCGGCCTTGCCTCCTCCGGGGAGCAGGTATATAATCCGCCGTCCTGTATGGCCTCCCGACCCAAGATTCCCGGTACGCAATTCGCCAGACCTGCCATCGCCGGGCGGAGCGAAACCGTCGCGGCATGGAAATCGCTGGCCTTCACGGCCGGACTCGTCGCCCTGTCAGGCACTGCCCTCGCCTTTTTGGCCGTACACATCCCCCCATTCCCACCCTCCGGCTCCGGCAATATGACCGGCCTCACCTGCTTCCCCGGCATGGCCGATGAAACCGTCGAAACGGACAACCCGGAAACCACCCCGTTCGACCTCGCTCCGCTCCATCCGAACACCCCCGTCACCATCCCCATGCCCGCCGCACTCCGCCTGCCATCCGCAGAGGAAACGGTGGACATTCCTTCCATTCCGGAACCAACGCCAGAACTGGCCGACACATATTCGCCCCTCATGCCGGAAGAAGAAACCGACCCCTTCGGCACCGAAACCGCCCCACCCGCACAGCAGACCGGACTTCCCGCCCGCACAAAAAAAACCTCGCTCCCTACCCTCCGCACCACCTCATCCTCCAGCCCGGCATCGCGACACGCCAACACCGCGCTGGCTCAAACCGAAGCCATCTACGGCCCCAGCGAACTCGACGAACAGGTACGCTACAAAAACACACCCATGATGCCATCGTTGCCTCCCCACCTCAAAACGCCCAACAGCGCGCGCGTACGCATCACCGTCAGCGGATCCGGCAACCCAGTCTCCGTCACCATCATCCAAAGCTGCGGCAACCCCGAAGTGGACACCCTCCTCAAGCATCACATCCTGAGCCACTGGACATTCCATCCCGCACACCGCGAAGGCAAACCAGTCGGCACCAATGTGACAACCAGCTTGAATTTCTCCTGAACATCGCCTACAATCCTCTTATGACAGTCGACTCCCGCAGCAGAATGCCGCTCTACGTCATCGGCCACAAAAACCCCGATACGGATGCCATCTGCTCCGCCATCGGCAACGCCGAATTCCTCCGCACGCACGGCTACCCGGAAGCACGGGCCGCGCGGTGCGGAGAACTCATGCCCCGCACCGCATGGGTACTCGAACAGGCCGGAGTCGAAATCCCCGAATACATCCCTGACGTCACACCCACCGCCTCCGACATCGGCACCCGCAACGTCATCTCCGTCCTCCCGAGCGACACCTTCCTCACGGCGTACAACCTGATGACGAAGCACAGCTTCAACTCCATCCCCGTCGTCGATGAAAACGGGGAACTCCACGGCATCCTCCGCTTCCTCGACCTGCTCAACCTCCTCATGCCCTCCCAGGTCACGGACATGAGCGTCCGAACCGTCGTCGCCTGCCTCAAAAACATCGCCCAGACCATCGATGCAGAATGCCTCACGGCCGCCCCCCTGAGCGAACACGACCACGAAATCATTCTCCTCGTCGGCGCATCCAGCGAACCGACCATCCGCACCCGACTGGCCAACTTCAAGGCCAAAGGCATGGCCCATAAACTACTCGTCATCTGCGGCGACCGTCCGAACGTCCAGCTCTTCGCCATCGAAGCGGGCGTGCGTGCCCTCGTCACCACGGCGGACGTACGCCCCTCCGCCGACCTCGTCGAGGCCGCCAACATCGCAGGCACGGCCATCCTCAGCACCAAATGGGACACCGCCAGCGTCGGCAAACTCATCCAATGCTCCCGCCGCGTGGCCGATGTCGTCCAGCGCGACTGCATCTGCTTCGAACCGAACACCCCCCTCGACGAAATTCAGGTCACAGCCGCCCGCAAAAAGCAGGACATCTTCCCCATCGCCGAAAAACACTCCAAGAAAATCATCGGACTCCTCTCCAAAACCGACCTCGTCGAACCGCCCCGCATGCGCGTCGCCATGGTCGATCACAACGAATTCGGCCAGGCCGTGGACGGCATCGAAGAAGCGGAAATCATCGAAGTCATGGACCACCACCGCCTCGGCGTCCAATTCACCTCGCGCGACCCCATCCGCTTCGTCATCGAACCCCTCGGCTCCACTTCCACCCTCGTAGCCCGCCGCTTCCACCACCGCGCCCTCGAACCCACGCCCGGCACAGCCCTCTGCCTCTGCGCCGGCATCCTCTCCGACACCCTCAACCTCACCTCACCCACCACCACGGAAACGGACGGCGAAATGCTCCGCTGGCTCTGCGGCATCTGCCATATCGACCCCGAAGCCTTCACACAGGAATTCTTCTCCATCGGCTCCGTCTTCGGCACCGGAGCGAAGGCCGACGAAATCGTCAACATGGACCGCAAGCAATTCGAAGAAATGAACAGCCTCGTCAGCCTCTCGCAAATCGAGGAAGTCGGCCTCTTCGGCTTCACCGGCATGAGGCAGGCTCTGGAAGACGAACTCAAAAAAATCGTCAAGGAAGACAAATGCCGCTTCGCCGGACTCCTCATCACCGACGTCCTCCGGCACGACTCCCTCCTCCTCGTCGCAGGCGACCCCGAAGTCATCGACGCCCTCGAATACGAACGCATCGACGACACCCTCTTCGCTGCCAAAGACATCGTCAGCCGTAAAAAACAACTCTTCCCCGCCATCTCCCGCGCCCTGCACCACGTGCGCTGATCCCGCGGCACGCCCCCCGTATGGCTCCACCACGCTACAAAAACGAGCGCGACGAAGGCGCACAGCCCGACTGGTCCGCCTCGGCAGGGCGCAGCGTGCCGCCGGCACCCGCAGAAGAACGCACCCCGGCTCCACGCCGCAAACCCTCCGGCAACAACGCCTCACGCCGCGTCGTCTCCGCCCGCAAAGCCTCGCGGCGCAAAGAAGAACGCACCGTCATCGACGACCTCAAAGCCCCGTCCAAAAAAGGATGGACCCCTCTCAAGGCCATCTTCTTCTTCGTCTTCCTGCCCTTTCAGATCATCGGCATGATGACCCGCAAAATGCACTGGTTCATCATGTGGCCCCTGCGCGCCCTACTCAGCATCGGCTTCGTCGGCGCCGTCATCGCCGCCATCCTCATCATCGTCTACGGCACCCAATCCAAACAGTACGACATCAGCCAGATCGTCCGCATGCCGGAACGCACCATCGTACTCGACCGCAAAGGCCGCGAAATCGGCACCCTGCACGGAGAAAACCGCCGCATCGTCGAACTCAACGAAGTCCCGCAAGTCTTCCTCGACGCCGTCATGCTGCGCGAAGACAAACGCTTCTTCGAACATGGCGGCGTAGACTGGTGGGGCGTCGGCCGTGCCGTCCAGCAGGTCGCCCGCCACCACAGGGCCACACAGGGAGCCTCCACCCTGACCATGCAGCTCGCCAAAACAACCTACAACCATCAGGACCGCAACATCCAGGCAAAATTCCTCGAAGTAGCCCTCGCCATGCGCATCGAGGCTACCTACAGCAAAAAAGAAATCCTCAAGGCCTACATCAACCGCATCTTCTGGGGCCACACCTTCCTCGGCATCTCCGCGGCCGCGCACGGCTACTTCGACAAAGAACCCATCGACCTCACCGTCGGAGAATCCGCCATGCTTGCGGGCATCATCTTCGGCCCCAACGAATTCTCACCCTACCGCAACCCGGAAGGAGCCAAGGAAAAACGCGACATCGTCCTCAAAATCCTCCTCGACGAAGGAAAAATCACCTCCGAACAATACAAAACCGCCCTCGCCGAACCCATCGCCACCAAACGCCCCGTCCAGCGAGGCGAAGAAAACTACGCCCTCGACCTCATCCGCCGCGAAGTCGACCACATCTTCGACGTACTCGACGCCCAGAATCAGGAAGTCAAGGACGACACCATCTACCGCGGCGGCCTCATCATCCGCACCACCCTCGACCTCGACCTCCAGAACGCCGCCATCGACTCGATGAACAAACACCTCAACGAACTCGAAGCGCGGCGAGGCTACAAACACCCCACCCGGCAGCAATACCTTGCCCTCGGCAAAGAAGAACGGGCAAAAAAACTTCCAGACTACGTCCAGTCAGCCGCCGTCGTCATCGACAACTCCAGCGGAGCACTCCTCGCCGTCGTCGGCGGGCGCGACGGCGAAGAATCCCGCTTCAACCGCGCCATCCAGGCCCGAAGGCAAGTCGGCTCCCTCTTCAAACCCTTCGTCTACTCCGCCTACTTCGAACACGGAGGAAACCCCGACTCCACCATCTCGGACGGCCCCATCGCCCGTGGAGAAATCGCCGGAGGCGGCTCATGGTCCCCCCGCAATGCGGACGGCCAGTCCCACGGCATGCGCCCCGCCAGCTACGGCCTCCTCAAATCGCGCAACACCATGTCCGTACGCGTCGGCAACCGCGCCGGGCTGGACAAAGTCATCGGCCTTGCCCAGCTCGCCGGATTCCAGGGCAAAATCTACCGCAGCCCCACCATGTACCTCGGCACATGGGAAGCCTCCCCTCTCGACATCGCCGGAGCCTACACCATCTTTGCCAACGGCGGCGTACGCCCCTCCCCCTACATCATCGAATCCATCAGCGAAAAAGCCCACAACGGCGAAACACGCGAACGCCCAATCTTCAACACGCGCAAAGTCTCCCGCCGCGTCTGCACCCAACGCACCGCCAACATCACCTCCTCCATCCTCCAGCAAATCACCAAGCCCGGAGGCACCGCCGGGCAAACCGCCCGCCTCGGCTTCAAAGCCCCCTGCGGCGGCAAAACGGGCACCACCAACAAATACATGAACGCATGGTTCTGCGGCTTCAGCTCCAGCGTCACCACCTCCGTCTGGGTCGGCTTCGACAAACAGCGCACCATCGTCGACCGCGGCTACGGCGGCACCCTCGCGCTCCCCATCTGGGTAGACATCATGCTCGCCTCCCAGAAATGCGGCTACCCGCAGGAAACCATCAGCAAAACGCCGAAAACATCCACCGCCGTCCTCCGCCTCTGCCGGGAATCCGGCTGCATCGCCCACACGGGATGCGAAGCCGCCAAAGCCGCCTACTACGAAACCATGCCCGGCATCGTCCCGGAAAAAGGAATCTGCACCAAACACACGCCCATCGCCGAAGAAGTAGGAGAAAATGGCCCCGACAACGGCGCGCCCACCGCCGAACCCGTCCTCTCCGACGAAGCGCCCAACGCGGAAGAACCCGTGCCGAACGCCCTCGAAGTCCCCGACAACGAACCGCCCACCGCACAGGAAGTACCGGACTAACCGCACCATCCGCACCAACGCCGGACAACTTGCGCTTGCCAGCGCCCCCCCGCCCCGCTACAATAACCGCCATGTGGAGCTGGTCCAAATTATCCGCCAAACAATGGGAAGACGCCTGGAGCGAACGCATCGCAGGCAACCCGAACGCCGTCATCACCGAAGTCAAGGGAGGTAAAACCATCCGCATCACCGTCTATTGCGACAGCGAAGACGATGCCCGCATCCTCCTCGACCACTTCGGCGGCTCCGTACGCGAAATCAAAACGCAGGACTGGGTCGCCAGCCAGGCACAGGCCAAACGCCCCCCGCTCCGCATCCGCGACCGCCTCGTCATCACCGACCGCACGGACGAACGCGACCTCGCCAAACTCCGCAGCGAATACCCCCGCCGCGCACTCCTCAGCATCCCGCCCGAAATGGCCTTCGGCACCGGAGACCACGCCACCACATCCACCTGCCTCCGCTTCCTCTGCGACTTCGCCAAAACACACGGCAACGCGCCGTGGACCATCACCGACATCGGCTGCGGCACCGGAGTCCTCGCACTCGCTGCCGTCAAACTCGGAGCTTCGCACGCCCTCAGCTTCGACTTCGACCCCGCCGCCGTCGAAGTCTCCCTCAAAAACCGCGACCGCAACGGCATCCCCGCCGCCGCCATCGACATCTTCCAGGCAGACATCTTCGAATGGGAACCCGCCCCCGGAGCACAGGCCGACCTCGTCGTCGCCAACCTCTTCTCCACCATCCTCCAGCGCGCCTTCCCCCGCATCCGGCAAGCCATGAAGCAAAACGGTACCCTCATCATCTCGGGCATCCTCTCCACCCAGTGGGAAGAAACCCTCGCCGCCGCCGAACAGCACGGCTTCCGAGCCCTCGACATCATCAGGAAAGGCAAATGGACCACCTCCCGCCTGCAACTCCGCTGACAGCCCGATGAACATCCTCGCCATCGAAACATCCACGCCGCACGCCTCCGTCTGCCTCATCCAACAGGCGGCAACCCCGGCAGCCACATCCCGCAGCCATGCATGGGAAGCCGAGCGCAACCACGATGCCCACCTCTTCCCCGCACTGGCGCAAACACTGGAACAACTCGGCACCTCACCCCTCGACCTCATCCTCGTCGGGGCAGGCCCCGGCAGCTACGGCGGCGTCCGAGTCGCCCTCGCCGCGGCGGATGGCATCGCCCTCGTACGCCAAGCTCCCGTCGCCGCCCTCTGCTCGTGGTCATGCTTCGCCATGCCCGAAGAAGAAACATGGATCGTCAGCGATGCCAAACGCGGAGGTTGGACCTTCGCCCGCTATGCAGGCAACGGCTGCCCCGGAAACATCGACGTCCTCACACTGGACGAACTGCTCACCCGGCTCGCACACCGGCCCGCCCGCGTACTCTCCACGGAAACGGCCGAACACCTCACAGCCAAAGGGCTCACCTGCATCCAAGGGGGCAGCATCCCCACAGCCGAACAGCTCATCCTTGCATGGCTCGCCCTCGCTCCGGAAAAACGGCAACAGCACTTGACACAACCGCCCGCCCCCATCTACGTACGCCCGCCCCACATCACCGAAGCCAAACGCAAACCGTGGGAAAGCCGCAAGCAATACCCCTTTGCAGAAAAATAAAACCCGGACTGCCCCCTGCCACCCCTGATGTCGTGTGGCTTACACCCCCGCACGGCATTCCTCCGGTACCATCGTCCTTGCCTCCTCCACAAAAGCAGGATTGACATTCGGAAAATCTTCCTTTATGCTCCGCATGGAATTTTTTCACAAAATAATCAATTATGCCTGACACAGAACCTATCAAACCCATCTTCACGAAAGGACTCAAGGGAGTCATCGCCAACGAATCCGAACTGAGCGACGTACGTGGAGAAGAGGGCAGGCTTCTCTACGTCGGCTACGAAATCGAAGACCTCGTCGAACTCTGCTCGCACGAAGAAATCATCTTCCTCCTCCTCAACAAACGCCTGCCCACCGTCGAAGAACTCGCCGGACTCCAGCAGCGCCTCCGCAACGACCGCGACCTCCCCCAGCCCATCCTCGACTTCTTCAAGACGGCCACCAAATCCGCCCGTCCGATGTCCGCACTGCGCACCGCCGTCTCCATGCTCGGCATGTACGACGACCGCACCAAGGACCCCAGCCAGATGAAGGAAATCGGCCTCAGCCTCATCGCCAAAATCCCCGTCATGGTAGCCTACTACCATCGCATCTGCGAAGGCCTCGACCTCCCTCCCATCCGCACGGATCTCGACGAAGCATCCCACTTCCTCTGGCTCCTCAAAGGCACCGAACCCGACCCCAACGAAGCCGAAATCCTCGACACCTCCTTCATCCTCCATGCCGACCACGGCATGAACGCCTCCACCTTTGCGGCCCGCGTCACCATCTCCACCCTCACGGACATGTACTCCGCCATCACCACCGCCATCGGCACCCTTAAAGGGCCGCTGCACGGCGGAGCCAATGAAGCGGTCATCGACATGCTCAAGGAAATCGGCGAAGAAGAAAACGTCGAATCCTACATCGACGGCAAACTCGAACGCAAAGAACGCATCATGGGCATGGGCCACCGCGTCTACCGCACGCTCGACCCCCGCGCACCCCACCTGCGCCGCATCGCCATCCGCAACTGCCAGCACATCGGCGAACCCAAGTGGATCCGCATGTCCGACAAAATCGCCAAAATCGTTCGCGAAAGGAAAAAACTCAACGCCAACGTCGACTTCTACTCGGCTTCCGTCTACTACAGCCTCGGCATCCCGACCAAACTCTTCACGGCCATCTTCGCCATCGCCCGCAGCTCCGGCTGGGTGGCGCAGCTCCTCGAACAGCTCGAAGACAACACCATCTACCGCCCCCTCACCAAATACACCGGGCCTTCCGAACCCATGTTCGTGCCCATGATCGACATGCGGTAAACATGGCAGCCACCCTTGCCGAACTCGTCCTTGAAGGACTGCGGAACCTCCGGGAAGCCGGAGTCTCCCACCTCGCCATCGACGATTCGGCAAGAAGCATCCTCAGAAAATGGATGCTCCCTGCCGATCGGCGCCCTCATCAACCCGCACCGGTTGCCCCCTCCGGCGCCGTCGCCCCCCGTGCCGCATTTTCCGGGAACGGCGTACCCACAGCCGAATCCGGCGTCGAAGAAAAACTCGCTTTCCTGCGCGAACGCGCCGCCGCATGGCAGCCCGCGCGCAAACTCGGCACACTCCGGGAAACCATGGTCTTTGCCGTGGGCAACCCGCATGCACGCCTCATGCTCGTCGGCGAAGCCCCGGGCTACGACGAAGAACGCCTGCAGGAACCTTTCGTCGGCAAAGCCGGGCAGAAACTCAACCAAATCCTCAAAGCCATGGGCATCGCCCGCGAGGAAATCTACATCTCCAACATCTGCAAATTCCGCCCCGCCATGCCCAACCAGGGCACGGGCAACCGCCCCCCCTCCGACGAAGAAATCGCCTCCTGCCTCCCTCTCATCCTGGCGGAAATCCGCGCCATCCGCCCCGCCTGCATCGTCTGCCTCGGCGGCACCGCCGCCAAAGGGCTCCTCGGCCAAATGGGCTCCGTAAGCTCCCTGCGCGGCCGCTTCTACGAAGTCCAGGGCATCCCGGCACGGGTCACCTACCACCCGAGCTACCTCCTCCGCAACGACACCCTCGGCTCCAAACGCGCCGTCTGGGAAGACATGCTCTCCGTCATGGACCGGCTCGGCATGCCCATCTCCCCGCAGCAGGCGAACTACTTCCTCGCCAGATAGCCGCACGAGGCGCAAACGCGCCCCGGATTTCCTTGACATCAGGCGGCAAATACGCCATCATCTCCGCCGCAACGGCAAGACACGTTGCTTTGAATATATGTCATCCGTCCTTCCAGAACGACCCAGCCGGTACATGAGCAGCGCCCGCATCACCATTGTCGCCTCCCGCTACAATGAACAATACACGGACGCCCTGATTGAAAACTGCATACAGGAACTCGACATCATCATGCCCGGAACGCGCATCGAAATCGTCCGCGTACCCGGAGCCTACGAAGTACCCGTCGCCGTCAAACGCAGCATCGTCCTCGCGGACAAACAGCCTCGCGTCGTCATCGCCCTCGGCGTCATCATCAAGGGAAGCACGGACCACGCCGACCTCATCGGAGCCAGCGTCACCCACTCCCTCCAGCAAATCGCGCTCGACACCCTCGTCCCCGTCATCCACGAAGTCATCCTCGTCAACGACGAAAAACAGGCATTCGCCCGCTGCATCGGCTCCGCCCTCAACCGCGGCCGCGAAGCCGCGCGCGCCGCCACCGCCATGCTCGAACTCATCGAACAGCCCAAATAACCGGCCTGCCGCCCGCACACCATGATCTCACGCAAAAAAATCAGGCAGGCCACCCTCCAGCTCCTCTACGGCATCGACCAAAGCGGCCGCCCCGCCTCGGAATTCGACTACGCCACCTACTGGAACATCGCACTCGAAACCGAAAGCGACGACTTCGCCAAAGCCCGTGCCAAAGCCGTCGAACACCTCTGCCGAGGCAATGCGGACCTCGACCGCATCTTCACCGAACGCCGGGAACGCGCCATGGAAACCCTTCAGAAGGACATCTCCACCGCCACCCTGCGCGACGAACTCGAACGCCACATCCGCACCACGGACCAGTTCCGCGCCGCCGTCGAAGCCCTCAACCTCCTCCGCATCGACAAACGCAACGCCACCCCCGACCAGTATGCCCGCTGTGCGGAAACCATCCTGCAGCTCAACGCCATGCTCATGGCCCAGTACGGCCCCCTGCTCATCAGCCTGCAGGACTACCCCGCCTACGAACACATCCTGCATCCCCTGCGCACCATCATCGAACGCCGCCGCAAGCAATCCATCGCGCTTGCTCCGCTGGCCGACCTCCCCTCGCGCGAACCGATCGGCCCCGAACTCATCGCCGTTCAGAAATACGCGGAACTCCTCACCGAACTGCGCCCTGCTGCCGAACAATTCGCGGCGGACATCATCGCCCGCAAAGAAAGCCTCGATGCAGTCATCGCAGCCACCACGCAAAACTACTCCCCGGACCGCCTTGACCTCGTCGACAAAAACATCCTCTACATCGCCCTCTACGAACTGATGGAAATGGAAGAACTCCCCGTACCCGTCATCGTCTCCGAAGCCACTGCACTCGCCGACACCTACTCCGGCACCAAATCCGCACGCTTCATCCACGGCATCATCGGCACCGCCGCCAAAACCTGCCGCCAACCCGCACAATAGCCCACACCGCCATGGCCGGATTCTTCTCCAAAATCTTCAGCAAATTCAAAAAATCGCCCAAAATCGACTGGGACGAACTTGAAGCCGACCTCATCTCGGCGGACCTCGGAGTCCGCCGCGCCATGAGCATCGTCGAAGACCTACAGGACCGCAAGGATGTAGACGCCGAAACCATCGTGGACGCCACGCGCGCCGTCATCCGCAGCGCCTTCCCTGTACAGGCTCCCACCCTGCCCCGGCCCGAAGAAGGCCGCCCCTGCGTCGTCATCGTCGTCGGGGTCAACGGCACCGGAAAAACAACCTCCGCGGCCAAACTCGCCCACCACCTCCAGAAACAGGGCAAACGCGTCCTCCTTGCCGCGGCGGACACCTTCCGCGCCGCCGCCGTCGAACAGCTCGAAACCTGGGCCAACCGCCTCTCCGTCCCCCTCTACAAAGGCAACGCCAACCAGGACCCCGCCTCCGTCTGCTACGAAGCCCACACCCGCGCACTGCGCGAACAGGCCGACTACCTCATCTGCGACACCGCGGGCCGACTCCACACCCGGCACAACCTCATGGAGGAACTCTCCAAAATCCGCCGCACCATCGCCAAACAGGACGACACCGCGCCCCACGCCACCATCCTCGTCGTCGATGCCACCACCGGCGGCAACGCCCTCATGCAGGCTCGCGAATTCCATAAAGCCACCCCGCTCGACTCCGTCATCATCACCAAACTGGACGGCTCCGGCAAAGGTGGCATCGCCGTCGCCATCAAAGACGAACTCGGCATCTCTCCCATGTACCTCGGCACGGGCGAAGGCGCGGACGACCTCGAACCCTTCGACCGCGACCGCTACGTCGACTCCCTGCTGTAAACCGCCCCTCGCTATCCTCCTGCAGCCATGAATGCCCCCATCCGCTTCATCCCCGTCTATGCCCCTCGCATCTGGGGAGGCCGCTCCCTCGAAACCGTCCTGAACCGCACCCTCCCCCTCGCCGACGAACCCTATGGCGAATCGTGGGAAATCAGCGACCGCTCCGAAGCCATGAGCATCGTCGAAGGAGGAACATGGCACGGCAGCACCCTGCATGACCTCTGGGAACACCACCGTAACGAACTCTTCGGCCCCGGCTATGGCCACCTCGACCGCTTCCCCGTCCTCGCCAAAATCCTCGCCCCGGAACAAACCCTCTCCGTACAGGTACATCCCACCCCGGAATCCCTGAAGCAATACCCCGGCGAAGAAAAAAACGAATGCTGGTACTTCGCCGGCAGCGCATCCGCACCGACCGAACTCTACGCCGGATTCCTCCCCGGCACCACCCTTCCCGAACTCGTGGAAGCCATGGAGCAAGGCACCGTCTCCACCCGCCTCCAGCGGCTTGAAGCGCACGCGGGCGACAGCATCTTCATCCCCTCCGGCCTCGTCCACGCCCTCGGCGCTCCGGGACTCGTCTACGAAATCCAGCAAAACGCCGACACCACCTACCGCCTCGACGACTGGGGGCGAACCGACAAACACGGCACCCCCCGCGAACTCCACCGCGAACAGGCCCTCGCCTGCATGCAATCCGCAATCGCCGCGCCCGGCCTCAGGCCCGCAGGCAGCCCCGACCCCATCGCAGACACCCCCTGGTTCCGTGTCATCGAAACCCGACTCGCTCCGGGACAAACTTACACCCCAGGCGACCCTTCCCGCTTCGCCATCCTCACCGTGGCGCAGGGAACCCTCTCCTGCGGAGATCAAACCTTCTGCCAGGGAGACTTCCTCCTCCTCCCGGCCCACTCCGCCCCCTGCACGGCGGGAGCACACGGAGCCACCATCCTCATCACCACCGTACCGCCCGCATGCCCATGAAACCCTCCCTCCTCTCCTGCACGGAACAACAACTCATCGGCATCCTCAAGGAAAAAGGCCACCCCGCCTACCGCGCCAAACAAATCATGGAATGGCTCTGGAAACACAAAGTCTCCGACTTTGAATCCATGACCAACCTCCCCCCCGCACTCCGCGAAACCCTCGCTGCTGAATACATCATCCGCCCCCTCGAAATCGTCGAAATCATGGGCCCCAAAGGCAGCACGCGCAAATTCCTCTCGCGCATGCAGGACGGGCATCTCGTCGAATCCGTCATCATCCCCGCCGCCTACAGCGCAGACGGCCGCCGGGCCGAACGCACCACCCTCTGCGTCTCCTCGCAGGTAGGCTGCGCCTTCGGCTGCAAATTCTGCGCCTCCGGCCTCCTCGGCTTCACCCGCGACCTCACCACCGCCGAAATCCTCGGGCAAATCCTCGCAGCGGAAGACATCACCGGCAAACGCGTCGACAACCTCGTCTTCATGGGCATGGGGGAACCCCTCGCCAACTTCGACAACCTGCGCGCCGCCCTCGACCTCATCATGTCGCACCTCGGCCTCAACATCGGCGCGCGCCACATCACCATCTCCACCTCCGGCCACGTCGAAGGCCTCAAAAAACTCGCCGCCTACGACAAACCCATTCGCCTCGCCATCTCCCTTCACGGAGCCTCCGACGAAGTACGCTCCCGAGTCATGCCCGTCAACAAAAAATGGCCCCTCGGCGACCTCATCCCCGCCCTTCAGGACTGGGTACGCGAACGCAAACACATGATCACCCTCGAATACATCCTCATCGAGGGAATAAACTCCGACCTCGGAGAAGCCTCCAAACTCGCCCGCATCGCCCGCGACCTGAATGCCAAGGTCAACCTCATCCCCTACAACACCGTCGAAGGCCTCCCCTGGCAGCGCCCCACGGAAACCCATTGCAAAACCTTCTGCCAGATCCTCGTCAACGAACGCATCCCCGTCACCATGCGCTACGAAAAAGGGCACAGCATCGACGCCGCCTGCGGCCAGCTCCGCCTCAGGCGCACCGCAGAAACCCCGCCTGCGCCCTGACCGCATCGCCATGCGCCGCCAACCCTCATCCGGCACCCCATACGCCGCCCTCTGCCTCGCAGCCCTCGCCATCCTCCTCCCCGGATGCACGAGCTACGACGCCCCCCGGCTGCTGGAACCGGCAGCAACTGCTGCCCCCTCGAACACGGGAAATACAGCATGGACACTTGCCCTCCAGCAATCCATCCCCACCTTCCGCCGCGGAGGCGGCTACGCCACATCCCGCACAGCCACCCTCAACCTCTGCCGCAGCGCCGGCCGGTGGAACGCCGCGCAGCACGCACCCGACCTGCGCCCGCACGAAGCCACCCCCTCCTACTGCTCCTCGGCCACCTACCTCCTCCTCCTTCAGTCATTGAAAAACTGGGACCGGGGCAACCCCTCCCCCCGCATCAGCCCTCACGCATGGCAACACCTCGTCCCCCGCGAAAACCAGCACGACGGCGAACACCCATGGGGCTGGGCCAATGCGAACGGCCCGGGCCTCGCCGTCCTCATTCACGAACTCGGCGCCGGATACAGCTTTGAAAACTGGAGCCACGCACGCCCCGGCGACTGGATGAAAATCTTCTGGACCGACAAACTCGGAAAACGCGAACACGGCCACCTCACCCTCCTCGTCAAAGACGGAGGCGACACCGTCACCTTCTGGTCATCCAACACCCCCGGCGGCTACGGCCTCAAAACCATCCCGAAAAACCGCATCCGGCGCGTCATCTTCACCCGCATCACCCGCCCGGAAAACTTCGACCGCGCCCCCCGCATCGGCTACAACCCGTGGCTCGCCTCCCTCCTGAAAAAAGATGTCCGCATCGAAGAAGTGAGGAAACGCAGCGGAATCCGCCGCTGACCCTGCCGCCCCCGTTGCTGAGCCGCCTCATGGCTCCACACACTCCTGCAGCAGATGAACCCCTCTCCCGGCAAAATCTAACATAAAAATAACAAAATACCAA
The DNA here is from genome assembly GCF_900097105.1 of Neoakkermansia glycaniphila. GTDB lineage: Bacteria > Verrucomicrobiota > Verrucomicrobiia > Verrucomicrobiales > Akkermansiaceae > Akkermansia > Akkermansia glycaniphila. Next base: position 462,375 of record NZ_LT629973.1, read on the forward strand.
CAAAACTTGTAACACATTTGTTACACAAAATATTCTTTACATCAAAACAGCGATAGTATATCAATAAAATATATGCTCCGCTACCTCTACATATCGATCTCCATCATCACACTTCCGTCCCTCCTGCCCGCTTCACGCGCAGCCGTGGAAAACACACTTCCTCCCGCACCCGATCCCTACCTCACGGCAGCCCTTGCCACCGCAGACGGCTCCGTCTGGATCGCCACGGAAGGAAAAGGCATCTACCGCTGCACCGACGGCAAAACATGGCAGCCCATGCACACCAAGCCCGGCTACCCTCCCACCCTCAATGCCTATGCCCTCGCACAGGATGGCACCGGAGCCGTCTGGGTCGGCACGGACAACCGGGGCATTGCCGTCTGGAACGGCACGAACTGGAAACACATCGCCCGCGAACACGGCCTCGCCGGAGAACGCATCTACTCCATCGCCGCACACCGCAGCCAAATCGCCGTCGCCACCTCCGGCGGCATCTCCCTCTACAAAGACCGCACATGGAACCATCACACCCGCGCAGACGGCATGGCGGACGATATAGCCTCCTCCCTCTCCTTCGATGCACAGGGCAACCTCTGGGCAGCCTATGCCTGCGGCGGCATCGGAGTACTCCCCGCCTCGGGAACTCCCGTCTGGAAAAACATGCAAGCCGCATGGACCCACTCGCCCCGCCAAACCATCAGGCAACCCCTCACCGCCACCGGAACCGGACTCCCCTCCAACCTCGGCAACGCCATTGCCACGTATGGGCCATACACCTACTGCGCCACCACCTGCGGCATCGCCCGGGGAGACGGCAAAACATGGCACTACCGGCGTGGCCGGGACTACGAAGCCAAAAACAAAGGCAGCCTTCCGCCCGCAACACCCCCTCCCGGCACCACCGCGCCGCCGCGCGAACAACTCCTCCTCGAAGACTACGCCACCGCCCTCTACCCCTGCGAACAGGGCCTCTGGGCAGGCTACCGGGAACAGGGCGTCCAACTCCTCGACCCCGACACCCTCGAACCGCAACCAGCACAACCCGGAGACTTCAACAAGGCAAAAGACCCCCGCGCCAAATGGGTACGCCAATTCGTCCGCCTCCCGGGCGGCGCCCTCTATGCCGCAACCTATGGCGGAGGCATCCGCAAAATAGCCGACCTCCCGGCCTTGCCCGCCCCCGCCCTCACAAAAAAACAACACCCTGCTCACCCCTACCTGCCCTCCATCCCTACGGAAAAGGAAATCGCCGCCATGCTTGCCAAACTGGAATCAGGCAAACCAGCCGAAGACCCTGCCTTCTACTGGCATGAAGACTGGCTCACGCGCGGCAACTGGTGCGACCGCTACGGCCTCAGCGCAGCCATACTCTGCGCCGCCGCCGCCCCGGAAAACGTCGACATCCGCTTCGACAACACCATCCCGCCCACATGGATCACCGGCATGATCGGCCCCCAGCGAAAAAAAAGCGACTACCTCCGCCACTGGCTCCATACCGGCCACGACCATGCCAACCCCAACGTCCTCTGGAACCCCGAGGCAGGAACCCGCACCGAAGCCGAATGGGACGACCACGGAGAAGAATACCCCATGAGCCAGGACGGCCCCGACGTCTGGGCCCGCATCAGCATCCCCGAAGGCACCCACCTCCTCTCCCTCTACTTCTACAACCCCAACGGCCACGTCCGCCGCAGCGGCTACCGCGACTACCTCATCGAACTCCGCACCGCGCAACCGAACCTCACACAGGAAAACATCCCCCGGCTCATCGAACAATCCCCCGTCCTGGCACGCACCCGCATCTTCGACTTCGCAGGCAGCGGCTGCTGGAAAAACTTCATCGTCCGGGGGCCCCACACCTGCTACCTCCGCATCTGCCGCAACAACTCCTTCAACACCATCCTCAACGGCGTCTTCCTCTCCTCCATGGACACACCGCCCGGCACCCGGCCGTTCCCATCCGCCTATGCCATGCCGGAAAAGCCCGAACTCGCCCCCGTCCAGCTCTCCGCCGGCAGCCGCTTCCCGGATGCCGCCATGCGCCTCTGGAGCAAAACGCGCCGCCCCGAACTCCTTGCCCCCGGCCACCGCAGCATGGCCCGCCTCTACGCCCTCGCCTGCTACCGCTTCATGGGCAGCCGCAGCAGCCCCGCACTCGCAGCCTCATGGCAGCGCGCGCTCGCCCTCTGGACACCCGAAAGCGAAAAAACCTACAACGACCAGATCAACGCCGCATGGGCCGAAATCCAGAAAAACTACCCCTACGCCCGCTCCCGCCAATGGCGGCCATACAGCCCCGGAACCGTCCCCCTCAGCATCGAAGAACTCCGCTACGCCCAGCGGCAGGGCATCGACTGGAAACAATACCGCCCCACCTTCAAAGGCACGCCTGCCCCCACCCTCGAACAACTCAAACAACAAGCCGCCCGCCGCACACAACCATGAAACCCGCACTCCGCCCCCTCACCGCCACACTCCTGACCTCCCTCGCGGCAGCCCTTCCGCTGCAGGCGCAAAGCCCTCCGCCCGCGCATCCGGACACATGGCCGCCGCACTTCGTCTCCCTCACCCCCGACCTCCTCTATGAAGTCGAACCCTCCGACTACCTCGCCGACCCCGCCACGCTCGACGGAGCCCAGCTCTTCTACGCCCCCGTACAGGGAGACGACCCCGTCGCCACCCTGCAGGGCGCGGCCGTCCTCCTCGTCCGCCCCTACAACATCGTCGAACGGCAGGAGGCGCCCTTGCGCGAGTGGGAATGCGTCTGGGGAACCCTCGACCACTTGTACCACAACGCAGTGCCGCAATTCTGGCGGCGTCCCTCCACCGCCTTCTACTCCTGCACCCACCCCACCCTGCCGCCGGAAAAGGCAGGAGACCGCCCCAAAGTCCAAATCGACTTCACCCAGTGGTGGAGCAGCATGCCCGTATGGGTACAGCGCACATGCACCGGCTTCACAGGTGAAAAAACCCTCACCCTGTCTCCAGAACAAAAAATCCGGGAAACCCACGCACACATCAAAACCCTCCTGGAGTCTCATCCTGACGACACGACACTCAAAAACCTCGCTGCGCAGCGCACCAACCTGCTCATCTACTCCTACCTTCTCGACAAATGGGCTCCGGATGCCTACCCCGCCCAGCGCTCGCCCATCATGAAGGAAATGAAGGCAGGCGCCACCCGGGACTTCCGGAACCTCACCGAAAACGACCTATGGAACGCCATGCTCAACCACTACCTCGCAGGGTGCGGCCCGGAACCCGGCACACTCTCCGACACCGTCCGCAGCACATGGGTCAGTCAGGAATGGGCGGCTCATGCCAACCTCGAACGCACCGCCCCCCTCCTCTTCTGGTGGCTGGCGGACTGGAGCCTCTTCCAACAGCGGCAGGAACAGTTCACGCAACTGACCGGCCAAATCGCATGGGAACAGGAATTCGCCAAAACCCTCAACGAAACCGCAGGCCAATACGACGGCCTCCTCTACCTGAAAGATGCGGAGAGAATAGTCAAAGACTTCCCGAAAACCTATATCGTCCCGCAGGAAATCCGGAACATGAAAGTCCCCCTCAGCATCGACACGCCGGGAGCAACCGGAACCGTCGAATTCTCATCGACGGCATTCTACCGGGCAATCCTGAAAGATGCCGGCGTCATAACCGACCCTCCACGCCCTGAGCCTCCCACCCCTCCGGAAGTCCACCTCGTCCCCTTCGTCGCCAAAGTACACCAGAAAGGCACGGAAGAAACGGATCAAACCACGGCTCTGGCCAAAGCCGTCATCCTCTCGGATGGCCTCGCCACCCGGCAGGACGGAGACTTCGTCATCCTCGCCATCGCATGCGACTGGAAAGACAAATCCTCCGCCTCCGATGGCATCACCGTCACCAAAACCTACCAGTCCAACTCCACCCTGGAGCAAGACCTCCAGCAGCGCGTCGACCGTGCCGAATACAGCCGCATCGCCCGCAGCAACTACACCTTCCGCACCGACCCGCAAACGCAGGAAGCTTCCTACGCATGGCAGGGACCCGACTCCGGCGTGCGGCTGGAAGCAGCTGCCCTGCAATCCCCCGCCGCCTTCCGCGCGGGAGCCTCCGGCCTCAAGTATCGCCTCCTCGTCGCCGTCCGGGAAGACATCGACGGACAATGGACCCTCATGGCCGAACCGGAACCCATGAACCCCATCACCTCCGATGAAGGAACCTACTACGCCTACACCAGGGAAAACCTCGCGCAAACCGTCAGGCAGACCGGCTGCCGCTCGCTGACGAAATCCATCACCTTCGCCTCCCCGGAAAAACCGGGCCGCTACTTCCTTTACGAAGTGGACGTACAGCAGGATTACTCCTTGACACCGTGCATCCGCTACGGGAACATGAAGCACCTCTGGGTCTTGCGCAAGGGAGCCTACCGCAAATACATCGACCATACGGACATGACGGAAATCTACACCATCTTCGGAGACTCCACATGGCCGAAAAGCGGAGTCATCGCCGATATGGCGACTCCCTACAACAATGCCGTACTCGTATGGAGGGATGCCTTGGATGTATTGACAACGCAGGTTGTCGGAACCACAGTCAGGCACCGCATGAAATTGACTGGTTATCATATAGATAATGGAAACGTCAACGCTCGAGACATCATGGCATGCCTGACTTTCGGGCAATGGTTTTTCACATCGTTCAAACCGGATGCAAAAGTTGTAGACGAAAAGGATAAAAATATGATCAAATGGATCGGAAATTATATCGAATGGGGACAGCCCAACAGAATCTACTTATCAAAATTGATCGCCGATATGAGCGCCAATCATGATGCTGATGTGATCTGTGCCGAAGCCGCCTACTGTTTGGCATCCCTTCCACGCATTTGCGGATATAGCAATATCATTACATGCCGGGCGCATCGCCCTGACCCAAAATCGAATATCAATGATCATGAATACAACATGCTAGGAAATAGAATTTATGATGCAACCCCTCATCGACGAGACGACCCAAACAAACCAGAATTAAAACAACGCACATATGATAGCCCAACGGCAAATCATTCGGGCAGAGAAACAGAACCAGATCCACCAACGAACCGTTCAACTACACTCAAATTTCTTATCCATTAAAAATCCATGAAAATGCCATTTCTTACTGTTAGTTGTATCATTTTTACAACAATCTTTTCATCATTTGCCGATCAAGCATCCAAATCGGAAAAACAAGATCAGCTTATTTATAAGGATATTATCTGGAATCCAGAATATCATAACATAGCGCCACCTCTACAAGATACGTCCCTTCCGAATTCTTTTCTTCTGGATGATCTGGCATGGGTTCGAGGAAAGGTAGATCCTGCATATACATGGCACTCGCAAACTTACAACATTTATAATAAAAACGGTGAATTCTTATACTCCATTTCTGTCTACAGACACCACGATACAGACTATCTGAAAGCATACATGATAAAAAATTATATGGACGGCGGCGGAAATCCAAGTATTGCACAGACTCGACGCACTCATATGCAAGCAGCCACCTACAGCAATAATCAAGATGGTCTCGTACTCAGTGGATTTATGCCTGGAGAATTTGAAATAATGCCTCAGTTCCAAAAATATCCTAAAAAGAAATCTCTGCTCCTCTACATCCATGACGGTTATGGCATCGAGAACTACACGGCCTATGACCGCACCACTCCCGCGACACCGGAAGAAGAACTGGCCTTGTTCAAACGTTTCATCGCCGTATGCAAGGGCGAAATTCCCGTGCAACATGATGATGCCGAAATCGAACGTCGACAGAAACTTTATTCCCAACTGAGTGAAAACCGATGGCACGAACTGGAAAAAAATACGACGGAATACGCCCAAAAAGAATGGAATCGCATCGCTCATGAAGAACCGCGCCAATTCACACGCATCTTCTGGGACAACGCCAACTACGGCAGGGGCATCGAAAGAATCCTCAAACTCGAAGACATCCCCGAACGCAACACCATACCCAACGTCAACACGGGCGTCGGCTGCGAACCCTTCCTCGCAGAACTCATCCAAAAAGGTTTCCAGCTCACCGCACGCAAAGGCGGCAACTACCTGATGACCGCCACACTCAAGGACAAGAAAACATCCATCCGCTACTGCATCTACCACGCTTTCAACCCCGTCGACACGCGGCAAACACTCTTCGCCTGGAACATGTACGCCGACGAACGAGGAACGCCCCGCATCGTCGAGAACCCCGGCGACTTCACCATGCAGGCAGCCATCGACAACATGAACGTCCGCCCCGGATGGGTCGGAGACTTCGACATCTGCACCAAACCCCGCTTCAACTGGGAAGGAGCCCTTGTAGAAGGCAGCGAAAAATCAGCCGTCTACTTCATGCGGGGCAACACGGCAGCCTACTTCATCGCCGACAACCCGTCCTACGATGTCCGCCCCCTCGCCCGCATGCTCGACGAAAAACTGAAAAAGGGACTCGAAAAAACATCCAGCGCACAAGAAAAAATACCCGTCAAGGCAGACGAATGCGGCATCACTCCTCCTTGACACCGTGCTCGTCGAGGAAGATACCTTAAAAGTTTTGACTTCCCGTTTTATGGGAGATGTAGCTAGAGCAAGGACTAGTATGTTAAAAAAGGAATTCCATATCAATTCGATACAAATTTATATAAAAAAGAAATTAATATTCCTTATATTCATATTAAATAACTCTAAATGAATCTACATATGCTCAATTACATTAATGCCTTTGTCTTCACATTATTCTTTTTACCTGCAGTTGGTATATCTTCACAACCAAATATATACGACACTAAATACTTATATAAAAATCAAGATAGTATTACATCAGTCAACGAAGAAGAACATTATGTAAATTACAATTCAGTTATAATAAATGATTTATGCATAGATAGAGTTGAAAAAAATGGTAAATATACTCATGTATTCCGAATACTGAATTCTCAAGGATGGCAGATATGCCAATTCAATCTGCAATATCACCCATCACACGATACATTGAAAATAAAAACAATTGATAAACTACGCAATAATCGTAGCGGCATTCAGGAAGAAGGGTGGTTTGAATCTTTAGAAATTCAAACAAACCACAATCAAACGATCGGTTATGGTTCACCCATTGCGTTCCAATCTTCACAATCAGGTCAATATATAAAACCGTCGCACAATGCTTTGGCGTTTGCCATTCTGAACAATTATTCATTCATTATCTATCTTGATGAATCCGATCTACCGCCCACTGACATGCTGCATATATTACATCAATGGATTGATACACAGGAAGGACGAATTCCTGCAAATATTGATCTTAGAGAAGCAGATAGACGAAAAACCCTGCATACACAACTCATGGATCAGATCATACGTACCCAAGCACGAAATACTCCGCTCCACACACTTAAAACATGGGGAGAACTCAGCAAACAGGAACCGCACCAATTCACACGCATCTTCTGGGACAACGCCAACTATGGTTCAGGTATCGAGCAACTGTTGAAACTGGAACCATTGCCTTACATCAACACCATCCCCAACGTCAACACAGGCGTCGGCTGTGAACCCTTCCTCGCCGAACTCATCCAAAAAGGTTTCCAGCTCACCACTCGCAAAGGCGGCAACTATCAGATGACCGCCACACTCAAGGACAAGAAAACATCCATCCGATACTGCATCTACCACGCTTTCAACCCCGTCGACACGCGGCAAACACTCTTCGCCTGGAACATGTACGCCGACGAACGAGGAACGCCCCGCATCGTCGAGAAACCCGGCGACTTCACCATGCAGGCAGCCATCGACAACATGAACGTCCGCCCCGGATGGGTCGGAGACTTCGACCTCTGCACCAAGCCCCGCTTCAACTGGGAAGGAGCCCTCGTGGAAGGCAGCGAGAAATCGGCGGTGTATTTCATGAGAGGCAACACGGCAGCCTACTTCATTGCGGACAATCCGTCCTACGACGTCCGCCCCCTCGCCCGCATGCTCGACGAGCAGTTGAAGAAGGGGATGACACGTTCTACCCGCCCCTCCAAAACGACTGAAGGAAACCATGACTGACGACCTCAACCCATACAGAACGGTTCGACATCCTCCTGCATTTCGCATCAAAAGGCAACTTCCCGAAAAACCGTTGATGCGGGTTGCCTGCATCGCCTTTCTGCAGCCAACAGGCCGAACAGTTATGGTTCCGGACGCCGAAGCCGCATTAAAAGCTTGCCCAAAACCCTGTTAGAGAGCAAGAAAAAGCCATGGATTCCCCGAGGCCTGTCAAAAACATGCGGATATGGAGCGTTGCCGCGCTGGGCATCGGCTCCATGGTAGGAGCCGGTATTTTTTCCCTCATGGGACAGGCGGCCATCGAAGCCGGCAACGCCGTTTACATATCCTTCCTCATCGGCGGGATCATCGCCTTCCTCTCAGGACTCACCTATGCGCACCTCGGCGTTCGCTACCCATCCTCCGGCGGCATCATCGACTACTTCAACACCGCCTTCGGCATCGGCACCCTCTCGGGCGGGCTCTCACTCGTCTACTGCGCCACCCTCGTCATCACCATTGCCATGGTCGCGCAGGCCTTCGGCGCATACGGCGCATCCCTCTGTGCCATCCTCGGCATGCCCGGCATTCCTCCCGCCATCCTTTCCTCCCTCGCCATCGTCGTCCTCGGAGTCCTCAACATGCTCAACGCAGGACTTGTCGGCAGGGCGGAAGTCACCCTCGTCTGCATCAAGCTCGGCATCCTCGTCATCCTCATCATGGCGGGCATACCTTCCATCCATTCCTCGCACTTCTCCGCCGGCATCGGAGACACGCCCCTGCTCGGCCTCTTCGGAAGCGTCGGCCTCACCTTCTTCGCCTACTCCGGCTACGGAATGATGGCCAATGCCTCGGCCAACCTCATCAATGCCAAAAAAGAACTGCCCCGCGCCATCTTCCTCGCCATCGGCATCGTCATGGCCCTGTACGTCGTCCTCTCCATCGTCATCATGCACCAAGTCAGCCCGCAGGAACTGGCCGAGCACGCCGACACAGCCGTCGCACAAGCGGCAGCCCCCATCCTCGGCAAGGCCGGATACATCGCCGTATCCTTCGCCGCACTCATCGCCACCAGCTCCGCCATCAACGCCACCTTCTTCAGCACCATCCGCATCGCCCAGGGGTTGGCAGCCCAGAAGGAACTCGGCAAACTCTTCACCATCCGCGCCTGGAAAAACGGCTCGTGGGGCTACGTTCTCAGCATCGTCCTCATCCTCCTCATCGCCTACATCTTCAACCTCGGAGAAACGGCCAAAATCGCAGGCGCCACCTTCCTCATCAGCTATCTGGCCGTCTACATCGCCCACTGGAAACTCAGGAAAAACACGCATGCCCACCCGCTGTGGATCATCCTCGGATTCTTCTCCATGCTCGCCATGTTCATCGGCTACCTCGTCAGCCTGTATGTCGAAACACCTCTGCTCGTCGCCATCCTGATCGGCATCATGGCCCTGTGCTTCCTGTTCGAATGGTTCCTCCAATGGAGATTCCGCCGCTCCGGGTGAATTTGATTGACCAACAGGCGATGAACAGGCAGACTAGCCCGCGTTATGGGATGCAAGCAACAAGACGACGGCAACGAACCCCGTGAAGCCAAACCCTCGTGGCTGAAAGTCCGCCTCCCTCACGGGCGCGAATTCTGGGATGTCAAACACATGGTCGAGGGCAAAAAGCTCTACACCGTCTGCGAAGAAGCCCACTGCCCCAACCGGTACGAATGCTGGAGCCACGGCACCGCCACCTTCATGGCCTGTGGAGACGTCTGCACCCGTGCCTGCGGATTCTGCGCCGTCAAAACCGCCAAGCCCCTGCCCCTCGACCCCGAAGAGCCCCAGCGCATCGCCGAAGCGGTCGCCCACATGAAGCTCACGCATGCCGTCATCACCATGGTCACCCGGGACGACCAGCCGGACGGCGCGGCAGGCCACATCGCCTCCGTCATCCGAGCCATCCGCAAAACCAGCCCGTCCACCATCATTGAAGTACTCACTTCCGACTTCAACGGCAAGGAAGACTCCCTGCGCTCCGTCATGGAAGCCATTCCGCACATCTTCAACCACAACCTCGAAACCGTCGAACGACTCTCCCCGCTCGTCCGCTTCCGCGCCCAGTACCGCCGCTCCCTTCAGGTCCTGCAAAATGCGCTGGACCTCGCTCAAGGCAAAGTCGCCACCAAAAGCGGCCTGATGCTCGGACTCGGCGAAACGAAAGAAGAAATCCTGCAGTCCATGGATGACCTGCGCGCCCACGGCGTCACCGTCCTCACCATCGGCCAGTATCTTCGCCCCACCCGGAAGCACCTCCCCGTCATCGACTACATCCGCCCCGAGCAGTTCGACGAATACCGCGACATCGCCCTCTCCAAAGGCTTCCGCCACGTCGCCTCCGCACCGCTTATCCGCAGCTCCTACCATGCGGCCAACTTCCGCCCGGAGGAAGACGTACTCGACGCCATCAACGAAGAACTCGCCAAACGCGGAGAGGCATAACCACCGCCCGCCTCCGGAACCGGTACCTTCTATACATTTTATTCTTGAAAAGTTCTAAAAAACTGTTACCGTAACAGCGGATTCCAGCACGAACCTCCATACCATGCAACCGATCAAAAACCTCTTCTTCGCTACCGCCATCGCGGGCACCGTCATCATCGTCGCGGGAGGAATCTCCACCCTCGCCCTGATGAAAATCGGCAATTCCGACAACATCGACATCCCCACGGGAAAACTGCTGGCGCGCAACGTCACCAACCTGCTGGAGACCAAATGTGCCGCCTGCCACGGAGACAACCCCGAATTCAACCCCTTGCTGAACGCCCTCTCCGGCGGCCTCATGCAGCGCGACGTCGAACAGGGGCAGCGCGACTTCCGCCTGAGCGAACTCTACGGCGACACCAATCCCGATGCACGCCGCATGCAGGGCATCGCCACCCTCAAGCTCGATAAAGTCCTGCGAGCCAACTCCATGCCCCCCGTCGCCTACACGGCCATGCACTGGGGCAGCACCCTCAACGCCTACGATAGGAAACTCCTCTCCTCCTACTTCGACCTTCCCTTCATCAACGACCTGCGCTTCATGCCCATTGAGCCTGTCGACATGAGCAAGCTCAATCCCGACCGCGTCCTGCTCGGGCAAAAACTCTTCAACAGCGGCGCCCTCTCCACGGACGGCACCATCTCCTGCGCCTCCTGCCACGACCTCACCAAGGGCGGCACGGACAACAAGCAATACTCCGAAGGCGTCCGGAAACAGCTCGGCGGCGTCAATGCTCCCTCCGTCTACAACTCCTCCCACAACTTCATTCAGTTTTGGGACGGCCGCGCAAAAGACCTCAAGGCACAGGCGGGAGGCCCGCCCCTCAACCCCGTCGAAATGGGCTTCGAGAACAAACCCGAAAGCTGGAACACCATCGTCGCGAACATCAAGCAGGATCCCGAACTCGTCGCACTCTTCGCCAAAGCCTACCCGAAGGCCGGCATCAATGCAGACACCATCACCGATGCAATCGCCACTTACGAACACACCCTCGTCACCCCCGACAGCGACTTCGACCTCTACCTGAAAGGCGATAAAAACGCCCTCACGGCCGAACAGAAAAAAGGCATGCACCTCTTCATCGAATACGGTTGCGCCACCTGCCATGCCGGAGCCGGACTCGGCGGCCAGAGTTACGAATACATCAGCAAACATGCCGACTTCTTCAACGGCAAGACCCTGGCGCAAAACGCCCCCATGGGCCGCCACGACGCCACCAAGAAGAACATCGACCAGCTTTGCTTCAAGGTGCCGAACCTCCGCAACGTCGAACTCACCCATCCGTACCTGCACGACGGCTCGGCTAAAACTCTTGACGAAGCAGTCGTTAAAATGTTGCAGACGCAATCCGGCATCCCGCACCCGACCCGCAGCGATGTCTCCGCCATCGTCTCCTTCCTGAAAGCGCAGACGGGCAAACTCAACGGCATCCCCGTCAACAAACTGACGAAAGAACAGGCTCTGGCACCCGCAGTCACGGTCGCCGCACCGGCCCCCGTTCAGCAGAACATCCAGTAACCGGTCAGGCTAACACCTCATTTCCCCTTCACGGGCAAGCTCCTATCGGGCTTGCCCGTTTTCCTTGGCACATACACACGTTTCCGGCTCAACCGGGACACAAAAAACACCCTGCCTTCATCAGGCAGGGTGCGGAAAATCGAGAGAACAAACTCCGAATTACTTGCCGAGCTTCGGCTTCGACGTACGGCGAACGGCGCCGAAACGCTTCTGGAACTTGTCGATACGGCCTTCCGTGTCCACGAACTGGTTCTTGCCCGTGAAGAACGGGTGGGAATCGGAAGTAATACCGCAGGAAATCACATAGTGTTCCACACCGTCGATCACTTCAGTCTTGGCAGACGTAGCAGTGGAACGGGTAATGAAACGGCGGCCGGTGGTAATGTCGAGGAAAACGACCGGATTGTACTTGGGATGGATATCTTTCTTCATAGCTCTAACCTGCGTTACCGACGCAGTGCGGCGCAAATTGTACGCCATCCCTCAGCAAAGTCAAGCGGAGAAACGCATCGCATGATAAAAACAAAGAATTAATACAACTGTATCTGGAATTTTCTAAAATAAGAAAGCAAAAAGTGATAGATGTTGGAATGACGATCATTGATCTGAATGCACATTCTTTTCAATGTAGACCAAAATTGTTTATTTTAAACGCCTTGCATTTTATCACACTAATCTTGCCAATCCCTCAGAAGTTTTCAATGACATTGATATATACATCGCGCCTTGCAAATTCGTTACGCCCATGTTCAACGGTTTCATGGTGCAGATATCCGTTCTTTTTCAACGGAATGTAAGATCAAAACCATCCGTGTAAATCGTTGAAAAGCATGTGGCGACAGGATAAATAACAACCATAATCGTTTATCATCAAATCATTTAATTACTCTTGTATATACATTTTCGCGCATTCGATCATAGATACCAAAGACAATGGTTTTCCCTTTGCCTCGTCGCCTACGCACTCCACGAACCCTTCTTGCTCCGAAATAGCTTTTCATCGCATTCGAATATACTCTTATGGCAATGAACCGCCTGTTCACAAATCATAAAGAGGAGAAGCCTACCTGCTGTAAGCATTTTACTCAAAGAGTTTGTACTGATACCAATCAATAAAACAATTTTCGAAGCTTCCACATCTATCAAAAAGCAGCTAGGCTCAGGACTCATTAATTGACAAACGGCCCCAAAAAGGTGATAAAGTGGGCATACCTCGAGCAAAAAGGACAGACCTTTATTATTTGACACGAAGCCAGATGGAACGTATTCAACCATCTTTTCCCCTTTCCCATGGGGTTAGCCGGGTTGATGACAGAAAGGTAGTCAGTGGAATCATTTATGTCATCAAAAACGGGCTTCAATGGAAAGATGCCCCTCGGGAATACGGTCCGTATAAAACACTCTACAACCGCTTCATCCGATGGAGCCGCCTGGGTGTTTCAATAAAATCTTCAGGGAGTTATCCCGGCAAAACGGCCCTGCGGACAAGTTGATGATTGACGCCACCCACCTCAAGGCACACAGAACAGCTGCAAGACTGCTTAAAAAGGGGCTCTATCCCGGTGTATAGGAAGAACAAAGGGTGGACTCAACACGAAACTGCATGCCGTTTGTAACCAACACGGCAAACACGTAGCCATTGGCATTGACTGCCAGTCAAGTGAGTGACTACAAGGGGGCGTCCCTGCTGTTGAACGATCTTCCTCAAAGTCCGTTTCTGCTGGCCGATCGCGGCTATGATGCCGACTGGTTTCGGCTGTCATTGATTGCCAGAGGAATGACTCCGTGCATTCCTTCCGGAAGAAACCGTACAATCACTGTTTCCTATGACAAGGAGCTTTACAAACAAAGACACAAGGAGGAAATCATGTTTGGGAGATGAAAGGATTGGCGGCGTATTGCGATGAGATATGACCGATGTGCCCATGCCTTCTTTTCAGCTATCTGCCTTGCTTGCTCGGTGATCTTTTATCTTAATTAATGAGTCCTGATCCTAATAACGTCTCGAAATTGACGCGCTGAAATGAGCGAATGAAATATGTACATGTTTTTTCATTCATAAATAGTAGCCCATATTTTATATGCACACTCTAAAGTTGTATTGAACCAAAACCATAGCCTATCAGAAAACACTTTCATCAATCCTTCCCAACTCCAAAACGCCTGCCATCAAGCATGTTCAACCAGTAATCAACAATTGCTTTACCTTCTTCTCCTCTCCCTTGACAAAGAAGTCGCAGATTTCTATACTACGGACATTCACACTATTTCTACAATGCCTTTCAATCATCGTCAATATATCAAACAAACACTAATTCCGCGCCTTTTCAAATGTTGTGGAGGCAAAGATCTTTGGGTTGAAGACGATTTACAAAAATACGGTATTGAAGTATTTTCTATACACGCCAAAGAAACCGTCTCCATACCGAGCACACAGGATTTAAATACACCAGACAAACAGATACTCGAAGGTTTTGAGGCCAATTTCGATCCTGCTTTTGTCTTGAAATTAGACTATGCTACTCACAAGGATTGTGTAAGAAAATTCGGAACGATTGTCCTGCCCCGAGGCAAAGCTCTACATACGGGAATCAATAACCATGTAGCACGTTTGGGAGCTCTCATACCCAAAAAACCATGGAATATACGCAGAGAAGATTTAATTGTAGCTCCATGGCCTCATACATTCATGAGCTATGGCGACTGGTGCATGTGTGTCATGCCGCGCGTTTGCCGTGCCCTCTCCATCCTTACACCTCAAGAAAAATCCATGACATGTGTCGCATTGCCGTATTCTTGCGGAAACTGGTCACGGGAATACATGGAACTCCTCGGCATTTCCAGAGACAGACAAATCGATACCTTGACGGAAAATTTCGGACTCAGTAAAAATGGCACAGCTGTCACAGTCAACGCTCATTCGGCATTCTGGCTTGGCCCGAGTGACATAAATCGCATGCGCCATGCATTAATCGGCAAGAGGCCCGGGCCCGCCATGGGAAAACGCGCTCTATTCATCAGCCGCAAAGGCAGCCGCCGTTTAAACGACGAACACAAACTGTATGAACGCATTCGCCCATATGGTATCGAATTTATTGACGATATTCCACGCAGCGTTCAAGAACAACTCCAACTATTTCGGGAAGCCTCCTTGATCATTGGTCCCCATGGAGCAGGATTAGCCAATGCGCTCTGGAGCACCATGTCGCCACATATCCTTGAAATACAAAGCAGCGCATGGTTCTTCCCCAGTTTTCGCATCATGAGTGCTGCGAATCAGTCTCATTACAATGTCCTCATCGACAGAAGCTATGGCGAAAAATTGCGTGTTGAAGAAAACAACAATACGGGCAATCTGACAGTCAATCCGGAAAGATTTGAAAACGCAGTCTTGCAAGTACTCGGTCAACACTGATTCAGGAACACGCCAGCGTCGCCACAAAGGCTACCAAATGCAGAGCCGCCAAGGCAAGCACCCCGTTCATCCGCTTATCGGCGGGCGTGCGGAGAATCTTCAGCATCAGCACCCCGGCCAGCAGAATCAGCGGCAGCCAATACCATGACAACTGAATCCCGCCCAAAGCCTTGCTCACATGCGGCATCGTCACATACGTCGCCACGATAAACGAACAGGCCAGACGCCGGGACTTCGCATCGCCCAGCCGCACAGCCAAAGTCCTCTTGCCGGATGAAGCATCTTCGGCCCTGTCACGGATATTGTTCACACTCACCATCACGGCGGAAAGCAGTCCGCATTGCACCCCCACCATCCCGGCAGCCGCATACAACATCGCATCTCCGCTCGACCAACCCACCTGCACAAACACTGTACCCATCACCGCTACCAGCCCGAAAAACAGCACCACGAACACCTCGGCCAGCCCCTTGTACGCCAGCGGCCAAGGCCCCCCCGTATAACCGTAGGCAAAAAACAGGGAAGGAATACCGATTGCCAGCATCGGCCAGCCGCGCAACTCGATCAAAGGCCATGCCGCTACGCAGGCGCCCAGCAAAAAAAGCGCACCGACCACCTGCACCGTCCGGGCGGACAACTGCCCCGACGCCGTCATGCGCTTCGGCCCCTGCCGCTTCGCCGTATCGGCCGACTTGCGAAAATCGATCGCATCGTTGAAAAAATTGCAGGCAATCTGAATACACAGCGCACTCGCAAGCGTCAGCGCCGCCAAACGCATATCCCAAAAGCCACGCATCTTCCAAACGATCATACAACCGGCCCACACCGGAACGATCCCGGCAGGAAGAGTCTTCGGACGAGCGGCAAGCAAAAAAGAAACAAACGTATTCATGATTCAGGAAAATCGTAACTGCGGCGGCGGCCCCTCGAAGAAGTCCGCCCGCCCCGTGCCGCGCGGAACGGCTGGAACAAATGGTCCATGCCATTGGAACGAAGCTCCCAGCACTGCTCCATCAACTGCCCCAGCTTCCCCTTGGGGAAACCGCGCTGCTGGAACCAGCCGAGATACTCCTCGGGCAAATCCATGATCGGGCAGCCCTTCGGCGGATACTTCGCCGGGCCATACATGCCGAACGGCATATGCATCCCGGCGATCTCCGCCAGCAAAGCGCGCAACTGTTCAGCATCGGGCAAGCTCCCTTCATTCATGCCCGAATCTTACCACACCTCCGACCACTCTGCAAGCGAGACAAAACCATGTAGACGATAAACAAGGCTATTGTTTCATTGGACACTTTCACCCACCATCACGATTTGCCCAGTAGTATCATCACGAAGAACCACACATTCGTAGTCCACGCCGCCAGCGTTTTGCAATAATGCATCGGACTGTGCAGCATATTTTCCGTTAGACTCGGTTTGAAATGCATTGATTTCATAATCCGCTTGCAACTTGGAAAGGCTTTTGGAGAAAGCAAGCGTATAAGACGTGTCCGGTTTCAGTTTCAGAAAAAGCTGCTCGATTAATTTCGTACGCCCAATTTGGCGAACCGACAACTGACCGAACGCAGCATCTTCGGCATTTATTGGCTTCAACACAATAACTTGCGCTGTTAATGGATCACGCGGGTTGGACAAATTGTTCGAATCTCGTGGACTATTCACAGCATTTTGCGCATAAACCAAGGCTTGAGGGCTTTGTCCGATTTTGATTGATGCCGACACCGTCATATTCTCCAAATTAATCACCTGAACCATATCACTATATTCCAGTCCGACATAGAGACGTCTACCATCTGGAGACGGCCACAAACCGTGCGGCAACACATCAACCGGAATAGTGGCAATTTGTTTGTAATCATCAGCAACATCAAAAAATTTTACGCAATTTTCACCGCCTACCGTCACTGCCAGCAACAATCTTTCGCCCGTCTGAGCAAAAGAGACATGATTGGTAATGGCTCCCGTTGAAAACACCTTGATCACTTCATTTCTTGAAGTATCAATAACGGTGACTTTACCAACATCTTTGTGAGTTAATGCAACCAATTTACCATCAGGACTGGTGTAAATATTGGGCGAAAATGGACTAATAACCGGAATTTTTTTGATAACTCGGTAAGTAGTTTTGTCCACCACATCTACCTCGGGGGTAAAGCTCGAGCAGACATAGGCATATTTGCCATCTTGTGAAAACGCAATCATACCGGGTCCATCAGCCACCGGAACTCTTGTGGTTTCTGTTAATGTGTCCATATTAATCACACTCAAATACGCTTCACCGCGAACCGTCACCCAGATTTCTTTGCCGTCCGGTGTAAAGGTCGGTTCGTGCGGGGCTCGTCCTACATAAACCGTTTTCAACACTTTGTTGTCCAACGTCGATATGAAAGTGACCGAATTGGAACCAATGGAAACAACCGCAAGAATCTTGCGACCTTCGTCATAACGCAGGCCATGCACCAAAGAGGCCCCTTTGTAAAGAGGGGAAAGAACATTCGGATAGGGTTTGCCTAGAATAATTTCACCCAACAGAACATTGGTAGCTGGGGCAATCACGGAAACCGTATTGGAAACTTGATTGCCGGTATAAACCCGATCAAGCGCATACTGTTCGGATGCTTTTACATCACAAAAAACCGTTAATACAAATACAATCAAAAAAAGTATTTTATTCATAGTCTGTTACTTTCCTTTATTTAGCTTGAGAAACATCTGCATCTGTTCAATTTCCACTTGTTGTTCAGCGATGATTTGAGCAGCAACATTGGCAATTCTTGGATCTTTACCGTATTTGAGCAGCACCATGGCCATATCAACCGCTGCTTGGTGATGCGGCAACATAATCGCTGCAAAAGCATGATCGACAGAATCGTATTGCACATTATCCCCAGGTGTGACGTCCATCATATCAGTCATAGTTTGAGTCATGGCAGCTCCATAACCAACGGGTATCTGCATTTTTTCACAATGGGCGAGTAAAAACAGCATTTTTTCGATTTCAATTTGCTGTTCAGCAACAATGCTTTTCGCCAGCTGAATCATCTCAAAATTTTTACCGTTCGCGATTTCATACTGAGCCATATCAATCGCACCTTGATGATGAGCAACCATCTGGCTCAAAAAATCCGCTTCTACCGAAACATTTGACCGAGCTTGATCCATCGCAACCATCATGGAATCCATCATAGAGAGTAACGCATTACCTCCATATTTACCATGTACATTGGCATCATGATCTCTGTCTTTGTTTTTGTTTTTGTCTTCTGCTGCGGAACAACCGTCATGTTCAATATCTCCTGTTTTATTTTTTGATAAAATCGAGACTGGAACAGCAGCTTTAAAAGCGAAATGACACGCCTGTATTTTTCCATCCGTCGAAACCGCAACACAAAGAGAAGTAAGACAAAATCCAAAAAATAATGCTTTCATCATTCAATTTTAATAGGTTTGATTATTAATTCGACAAACATCGACAATAGATAATTGTTGTTCCAGATATACTATTGACATGAATCTCCCAAGCTCATGTCGCACCCGCTATCATTCTTTTAAGAATGATATCACCAATGATAGTAAATGCAAATATAAAAAGATGTAAAAAGTTAAAATACAACATATTTAATCGCTTCTATACCTTCCGAAACAGAATCCGGCAATGGCAGGAAATGAAAAACATGAACCTTGTTTCGCGCCGCAACCCATGGAAGATAGAAGCCACGCATCCCTCGCGGCACAAGCCGTCCCGGATACATGCGCACCCGCAACCCTCATCACAGCCATGCCATCATCGCTCAAAAAACTCTACGTCCACGGATTCCCCGGATTCTACGGTGGAGCCGGAACGGAACTCCACCATCAGATCATCCTCTGGCTCCACATGGGAATGGAAGTCCATCTCATCCCCTCCCGCAGCCTCCCTCCCGACGACCCCATGCACCGGGAAATGCTCGCCCGGGGAGTCCGCATCCATGCACCTAATGACTGGAGCAGCATTTCTCCGGGTGACCCCGTCTTCGGATTCTGCAATGCCGCCTTCCTCCAAAGCCTCCCTCACATCAAAACACAAACGAACAGAACCGTCTTCGTCAACTGCATGACCTGGCTCTTCCCTCGCGAAAAGGAAGCCATGCTCAACAACGAAATCGCCATGTTCCTCTACCAGAATGAAGATGTACGCCAACAAAACATGCCCATTCTGCGGGGGCTCAACCCGGACAGCAAGGCCGTCTTCCACACCTTCACCCCCTACTTCCACCACGACAACTTCCCCTACATCGAAGAACGCCCCGACGACATATTCGGCTGCGGCCGCATCTCCCGCCAGAACCCCGACAAATTCTCCCGCCTCACCCTGCACATCTACGAATACTTCGTCTCCCCCCGGCCGAAACGAGCCATCTTCCTCGGTTTCGACGAACGCAGCGAACAGAAAATCGGCAAACCATTTCCATGGATACGAACCGTCCGAGACCACCGTTCTCTCAGCCAGCAGGATTTCTACAGGCACAGCCGCATCATCCTGCAGCCCACAGACACGCATGAAAACTGGCCGCGCGTCGGCTTCGAAGCCATGTCCAGCGGCAGCGTACTCATCGTCAATGACCGAGGAGGCTGGCAACGGCTTATCGAGCACGGCAAAACGGGGTGGCTCTGCAAAACACCGCAGGACTTCATCTACTACGCCAGCAAAATGGCCTACGAACCCAACCTGCGCGACGACATGGCCGCCGCAGCCAGAGAACGCGGCCTCCTGCTCGGAGGAATGGACGCATCCATTGCCAGCTGGTCCGAAACCTTCGAAAAAATACAACAACTTCCCGAATAAAAACACACATGAACTCCATCCCAAACCCCGCATCCGCCTCTCACGTTAGCGGCTCCGCCATTTCCTCCACGGAAACCATCCAACAGCCCCGCATCCTCGTCGGCATCTGCACGTGTGCAGCACACGCCGAACGCAGAGACGCCGTACGCGACACATGGCTCCGCCACATTCCGGACGGCATCCGTTGCCTATTCTTTATGGGCAACACCCCGGATGCCAGCGCGCCCGAACCGGACACCGTCGCCCTCCCCGTCAACGACAGCTACAAACACCTGCCTCAAAAAACATTCGCCTTCCTGTGCCATGCACTGGAAAACGAAGAATTCGACTGGCTCTTCAAATGCGATGACGACACATACGTCGCCCTCGACCGGCTGCCCTCCATCATCCGTCCCGACTGCGACCTCATCGGCGACCACCTGCTCCGAAAGCGCAATGCACCCAGCGGCGGAGCCGGATACATGCTCTCCCGCCAAATGGTCGAAAAAATCGTCAAGGAAGGAACCATTCCTCCGACCGGAGCCGAAGATATCATCATCGGGCAACAGGCCATAAAGCTCGGAGCCCGACCCCATGCCACCGAACGCCTGTACCTCAGCAACAAACGCTACCCTCTTCCAGACAATGACATGGTCACCGCCCACTGGTGCGGACCGGAACGCCTGAAAGCCATCGATGCCTTCTACCGTACTTCGCCCTCGGCATCCTTCCATGGCCGCCATTCCCACTGGAACGACACCCTGCACTTCTATCCGGGGGGATACTATCGCCGCACGGCTGCAGGATGCAGCGGCACCTACCGCCTCGAAAACGGCATGCACCTCGCGCTCCACTGGTTCGACTGGCCCGAAGAAAACCTTGCCTGCCTCAATGGCACCTACACCGGAAACAAAATCGTCCTCACCCCTCTCTCCGGCACACTTCATGCAAACGAACCCGCTTGCGATGCCTCCGCCATCGAAAAACCACTCTACATCCAGCTCGGTTGCGGCATCAATCGCCTGCCGGGTTGGATGAATCTGGACATGCCCGTTTTCGACATCACCAAGCCATTGCCCTGGAACGATCAAAGCATCGATGCCCTCTTCCTGGAACACGTCATCGAACACATTCCCTCAAACCAGGCCTACGCCTTCATGAAAGAAGCATGGCGCACCCTCAAACCCGGAGGCATCCTCCGGCTCGCCTTCCCGGATCTGCTCCGAATCGCGCGCGAATCAACACCGCAATACATCCGCTTCCTGCAATCCCACGGATGGGGGGACGGCTCGCCCGGCAGCGCGCTGGCATCCATCGTCACCAAACACGGACACAAAGCCATCTGGACGAAAGACACCATGCTCGCCATCCTGCACTCCATCGGCTTCGAAGCCTGTGAACAAAGACTCGGAGAATCATCCCACCCCCACATGCGCGGCATCGAACAGCGCAACCGCCAGCTCGGCCCCGACTTCAACCGCATCGAAACCACCTGCATCGAAGCAGTCAAACCCAACCTTGACCGCAAAACGATGAAATGCGTCTTCCTGATCGCTCCGAATGAAAACATGGAAGGACAAACCGAACTCGAACATCTCGGCTATGAAATCTCCCACTACCCCGTCTCTCCGGAACAGAACCTCACCGACACACGGGAAGATGAATTCACCTCTTTTCTTGGCAGGGCGCCCGCCACATGCGAACGTCGACACGTACGCTCCTTACGCCAATCATTCGCCAACATGCTCCTTGACCCCTCATGGGATGACGACGACCTCATCATCTTCGGAGAAAGCGACTCCACCCCTCTCATTGATGCCTTCACGCTCTCGAAAATCGTCAGTCAGGAACTGGAAAACCATCCCGAAACCGATATCATCCGGCTCTTCCACCGCCTCCAGACGAATCCTGTTTCCATACCTCCGAACATCGAACAACCCACCTTCGAACCGTACCGCACCGGAGAGAAAACACTGCACAACTCCTACGTCTGGGGTACCCATGCCCTCATTGTGCCTGCCCGCTCACGCCGTAAAGTCGCCGAACTCTTCATCTCCTGCCGCCTGCCCATCGACACCACATTGGAAATGGCCCAGTCGAACAACGAGTTGAACATACGGGTTGCAAAACACGACTACTTCTACCAGAAAAAACGCACGGCAAAGCAAACACCCCGGATACCCCGGCAACACAGAATCGCCGTCTGCCTCACCTCCTACAAACGTTATGAGGACCTGCAACGGCAAATCTACGCCATCATGGCCCAAAGCTATGAAAATCATCATCTCTTCGTCGCCGTCAAAGGCATCAGCGAATGGGCCTACATCAACACCATCCTGCCGAACTTCCGCCACTGGATCGAAGAAGGCCGCATCACCATGCGCCATTACCCCAATAAAAACCAGCTCTCCAACTTCATCGACACCATCAGGGACATCGACATCTCGGAATACGACCTCTTTGCCAAAATCGACGACGACGACTTCTATAGCAGGGATTACCTTAAAACGGTCAACGACTATCACAACACCATCCCCGCAGGCAACAGCAGCTATTATGCTTCGCTCAGCCCCATCCGTTATGAGGAAAAAGGCCATGTCTGTTTCAGAATCGTCAACTACACGGTCTTCGGAGCCTCCATGGTACTCGGAAAAAAAGTCATGCAAAACCTGCTGCAATGCGAGGCTGCGCCCGAACAGGAAATCCCGAAAATACTGGCCCGCAACCCGCATGTGAAACGGACGAAATTCGGCTTTGCTGAAGACCATCTGTACCACATTTTGATGGAAGAAGCCGGATGCAACAACCGTGCCGAATACGTCCGGCAACACTGCCCGCATCCTCACATCATCGTCCAGAAAAGCAACAAATCCGTCATGAGAGGCGGCCTGCTCGACCAGCAATTCATCGTGCGCAACCGCTCCGTATCCACAGATCCGGCCAACCACGAACACATCCTCGAACTGCACCACCCCGAATGGCACGACCTCCTGCAAATCACCGGAAACCGGGCAACCCGCATCACGCGTGACGACCATGCCAACGTCCTCTCCTTCACATCCGACAGCATCACCGTCCATTGGGACAAATGGGGAGAAGAAACCTACATCAAACAACCCAGCGGCTTCTATCTCTACCGCAAGCACTGACGGACCACATGGCCATCCGAAGCCCATCGTTCCATCCTCTTTGCACACGGCATCCATCACCTGATGGATGCCGTCCTTTTACACCTTGGAACATACCTGAAAAACACTTGCTTTTCCGCTCACCGTCATGCTACTCTGTCGTAGCAACGCGATGCATCCTCTCAGCCTCTGCATACTGATTCCGGCTCTCGGCGTACCAAGCCTCTCCGCACAGGCGGTCTCACCATCACTGGAAAACGAAGCCGTCGATTTCGTCTGGAACAACCGTCCCGCCATGGATAGGGATTCCGTCACCCGGGACTTCGTCCGCAAAGACGTACAGGCAGCCCTGCAAGCCCGCGGCTTCTATCCATGGGGCAAAACGGCGCCATGGGAAATCTACCGCAACAACGTCCTTCCCTACGCCTTCACGGATGAAACGCGCAGCGACTGGCGCACAGCGCTGGAAGCCAAATACCGCCCCATCGTCGCAGAGTGCAAAACCGCCCGCGAAGCCGTCCTCCGCATCGCGGCCAACATGACCAGGGACACAGGCGTCTTCTACTCCGCAGAACGCCGCAAGCCCAACATGTCGCCCTCGGAAGCACTGCAGGAACAGAAAGTCTCCTGTACCGGCCAAAGCACCCTGCTGGCCGCCGCCCTGCGCTCAGTCGGCATACCCTCCCGCCTTGTCGGCATCACCCTGTGGAGCCACATCATGGGCAACCACACATGGACCGAAGCATGGTTCGACGGCCAGTGGCACATGATCGAATTCAACGAAAAGGAATTCAACACGCCGTGGGTCATGGAAAACATCGGCATGCTCGACACCTCCTCCTTCGAGCACAAACTCATCGCCACTTCATGGGAAAAGAAAGACACCCTCTTCTTCCCGATGATATGGAAAGCCCGTTACGCTCCAGCCCTCGGAGGACTCCACTTCCCGGAAGGCTCCCGATTCGTCCCCGGAGTCGACGTCTCCGAACGCTACGTCAAACTGGCGCGCGACTGGTACGAAAAAGCCGGCCTCTCGAAAGAACAGCAGCGCCTCTTCATCGACTCCCGCATCGCACCCTCGCCCATGGCGAAACGGGCGCCGCTCTACGTCATCCTCACTCGCGAAAACGGAGAAATCCTCGAAGAAGGCTATACGCCGGACAACGAAGCGGACATGCGCGCCTTCCTCCGCTTCTCCCTGCCACGCATCGGCAAATACAAACTCATCGTCAAGGAAAAGAAAGACGCCGACCCCATCGCCACCCTCGACGTCCAGCCTACGGACACCGCCGTCCAGCTCATCTACATCTCTCCTGAAATGCTTCGCCAGCAATCATGAAACCCATCCCGCTCCTCGTGAATGCCGCTGCGCGCATCTCCAAAAAGGGAGCCTTCCATGCGTGGCTGGACAACAACCACAAAGCCTTCCAAATCATCCGGCCCGGCAGCCCCGAAGAAATGAGCGACTACTGCTCCCGCCTCGCCCGAGAAGGCACCCCGCTCATCGCCGTTGCCGGGGGAGACGGCACACTCGCCCGCGCAGCGCAGGGACTGGCCGGCACGGCAACGGAACTCGCCGTCATGCCCTCCGGCACCATGAACGTCTTCGCCCGTGAAATCGGCATCGGCTCCCACAACTTCGACGCCGCCCTTGCCGCCATCCGGCAGGGAGAAACCCGGGAAATCGACATCTTCGAAATCAACGGCACGCCCTTCATCCAAATGGCAGGCTTCGGCCCCGATGCCCGAGCCGTCCAGCTCACCACCCCGCACACCAAACGCAAATGGGGCCCTCTCGCCTACGGCTTCTCCGGCCTCAAAGCCTGCATGGAACACCACCCGGAACTCACCCTTCGCCTGCCGGACGGCAGCGCCTGCCGCGGCCATGCCATCCTCCTCGGCAACGGCTCCCTGTACGGAGGATCCATGAAACTCTTCCGCCACGCCACCAACAGCGACGGCATCCTTGACGCCATCGTCTTCCACAGCGACAGCGCCAGCATGGTCTACCAGATCGTCAAATCCCTCCTCTTCCGGGGACTGCACCCGGACAGGCACTGTGCGGAATACACCTACCTCCGTATCGAATCCGCCTCCATCGAATCCGCCGCTCCCGTACCCTACGAAATGGACGGCGACTACTCCGGCACCCACGAAAGCGGCCAGAGCACCCGCATCACCCGCGCACCGGGCAGCCTCAAAGTACGCGTCCTCAACAGACTGTAAGCCTCTGCCCGCCACCCGCATCATCCCGGCGACCAGACCGGACGCTCGCAAATAGAACTTTCCAAGCCCCTCCCTTCCTGCTATCATACCGCGCGTTATGAGAATCCTCGTCACAGCGGGTCCCACCCGGGAACCCATCGACCCCGTGCGTTACATCACGAACCGCTCCTCCGGTCGCATGGGCTATGCCCTTGCCGGAGCCGCCGCGCACGAAGGCCACCATGTGATACTCGTCTCCGGCCCCACCTCGCTGGATGTCCCGCCCGGCGTTGACTTCATCCCCGTCGAAACGGCTCAGGAAATGTACGACACCGTCCGCTCCCTCTGCGACCGAACGGACATAGCCATCCTCTGTGCGGCAGTCGCAGACTACCGCCCCATTGCCGTAGCCGACCAGAAAATCAAAAAAACTGGTGACAAACTCACCCTCGAACTCGAAAAAACGCCCGACATCCTCGGCTCCATGCGCAGCGACTTCGGCTACACCGGCATCCTCGTCGGCTTCGCCGCCGAAACGCAAAACATCGAACAATACGCGCACGACAAACTCATCCGCAAACAATGCGACCTCATCGTCGCCAACGACGTCTCCCGCAAAGACATCGGATTCGACAGCTCGCAAAACGAAGTCCTCCTCATCACGGCCGACGGCGCAGAACCCCTTCCCAAGGACACCAAGGAACACATTGCCATGGAAATCATCAGCCGCGCCAGCGGCATCATCCCACATCAACCAGCCAAATGATCCGCACCATCCTCACCACCGCAGCCTGCGTCGCCTGCGCGGGAATCCCCACCTTCGCCGCCGAAGAAAAACCCTACACGGCCA
This sequence comes from Neoakkermansia glycaniphila, assembly GCF_900097105.1. Classification (GTDB taxonomy): domain Bacteria; phylum Verrucomicrobiota; class Verrucomicrobiia; order Verrucomicrobiales; family Akkermansiaceae; genus Akkermansia; species Akkermansia glycaniphila. Next base: position 488,890 of record NZ_LT629973.1, read on the forward strand.
CGGAAACCGCAGCCACCGTCCTCGTGGACAAAACGGCCGTCATCGAAGACCATCTGCCCATCGAAATCAACCGCTCCACGAACCAATTCATCACCACGGCCAAAATCGACGGCATTGAAGGGCGCTACATCATCGACACGGGAGCGACCCACACCACCCTCGCTTCCGAATACGTAGCCGAAAAAATGCCGCAGGCCGAACTGGTGCCCGTCCAGATACAGGGATCGACCAACGTCAAAAACGGGCAGAAAATCATGTTCGGCAGCATCGACCTCGGCCCCATGCACTTCCAGCACTTCCCCCTCTTCGTCACCAGCCTCAAACCGGTCAACACGATGATGGAAAAACCCATTGCCGGAATCCTCGGCACGACGACCTTCCTGCAAAACCCGCTACCGTTCATCTTCTCTGCGAAAAACGCTAAAGTCTGCTGGAGCAAAAAATACCCCGCTTTCCCCTGCGCCATGCGGGGAAGCTTCGACGACAACATGCGCTTCATCTCCATGGCCAAAGCCGGAGGCAAAGACATCCCCCTGCTGCTCGACACCGGATCCTCCATCACCATCGTCCCGCACGGCACATGGGAACCCGACGCCGAACAGGCAACACACATGAAATCGGCGGACATCAACTCCGCATCCACAGACAAAATGCAACGCGGCAAACCCATGGACCTCGACCTTGGCGGCGGCCTCGTACTCAAAAACATCCGCCCATGGATAGCAGCCCCCGGAGCCCCGGGACAAATCGGCATGGACATCCTCCAGCACTTCGACTTCTGTATCGCACGCAAAAACGGCAACTTCACGATAACTGCCCGGATGCACGAGCCCGAAAACCGGCAATGACCGTCACCCTCGACAACCTCGGCTGGGACAGCCGCTTCGAAGAAGCCTTCCGGCAACTGGCGCAGCCCGGCTGGTACCCGGCCCGCATTATCCGCGAAACGAAAATCAACTACACCGTCATCGGCCAAGGCACGGGAGATCATGACGTCGTACTCAGCGGCAAAGTCTGGAACGATGCCGACTCGGATGCCGACCTGCCCGCCGTAGGCGACTGGGTCGCCGTCGACCCCGGACAGGAAGGGGACATCCCCGTCATCCGCGCGCGCCTGCCGCGCAAAACCTGCTTCTCCCGCAAAGCTCCCGGCAAAAGCACCGCCGAACAAGTCATCGGAGCCAACATCGACATCGTCGTCATCGTCACCGATGCCGGAGAAGACTTCAACCCGCGCCGCATCGAACGCTACCTCACCCTCGTCCGTAAAAGCGGAGCGGACCCCATCGTCCTCATCAACAAAGCGGACCAAACGCCGAAAGGCATCCTGCAGGAAGCCGTCGACAGCCTCCGGTCACTGGCTCCGAACCTCCCCGTCCACCCCATATCCGCACGCAAACGCAAAGGCTACCCGGACATCCTCGCCCTCGTCCCCTCCGGCCTCACCATCACCATCGTCGGCTCCTCCGGCGTCGGTAAATCCACCTTGGTCAACTCCCTCCTCGGTGAAGAATGGCTCGACACCGGAGACGTCAACGCCGTCACCGGCAAAGGCCGCCACACCACCGTCGCCCGCGAACTCGTCATCCTGCCGGACGGCGGCTGCCTCATCGACAACCCCGGCATGCGCGAAATCCAGATGTGGACCGATGCCGAAACCCTCCGCGCCAACTTCGCCGACTTGTCGGAACTCGCCGCACAGTGCAAATTCGCCGACTGCAGCCACGGCAAAGACGCCGGATGCGCCATCCGCGCCGCCGTCGGAAACGGCACACTCTCCCAGGAACGCTACGAACACTACATGCGCCTCGACGAAGAAATCGAAGAACTCGTCCGCCGCAGTGAAAAACGCCAAATGACCCTCGAACGCGTCAACAAACGCAAAACGCGCGAAAAAATCCGCAACTACGAAGACCGCCGCGACCAGCGGCGCGACCGCCACCCCAACCGCCCCTGCTAATGAAAAACGCACCGCGAACCGGCGCCCGTCAAATCGCCGCCGAATGCCTCTCCCGATGGTCGACCGGCCACGCCTTCGCCGAAACCCTCGTCGCACGGCACACCGCCGACGCCGGACTCGGCCCCTCCGACCGAGCACTCGTCCAGGCCATCGTTTACGGCACACTCCGCAACAAAACATGGCTCGAACACATCATCCGCACCCTGCGCCCCTCTCCGCTCGACACCCCGCTCCACATCCTCACCCTCGTCGGCCTCAGCCAAATCTTCATCCTCGGGCAGGCGGACCACATCGCCGTCAGCGAAACCGTCAAACTCGTCCCGCAACGCGTCCGCGGCGTCGTCAACGGCATCCTGCGCAACGCTGCGCGCCGCAAACAGGAACTCATCCGCGAGAGGGACACACTCCCGCTCCCCGTCCGCTACTCCATACCCGAATGGCTTGTCCGCAGATGGCAAGCCACTTACGGCAAACCCGAAACCGCCGCCATGCTCGCCTGGAACAACCGCCCACCTGTTCTGCATGCCCGCGGCAACGCCCTGCGCCCGCTCGACACCGTACCGGACACCCTCGTACCCCTCGAAGGCATCCCCGGCTGGTACACCCTCACCGGAGCCATCCCGCGCGCTGCCGTTGAAAACGGCAGCCTCTACATCGCCGACCCCTCCACCCGCTACTGCATCGGCCTCCTCGCACCGCAGCCCGGCGAACGCATCCTCGACGCCTGCGCCGCACCCGGCGGGAAATCCGCCGCCATCCTCTCTGCTACCGGCGGCAAGGCCATCCTCACCTCCACCGACATGCACGAACACCGCCTCCCCAAACTCCTCGAAAACCTCAGGAAACAGGGAGCCGACCACATCGACATCCGTGCGCATGACTGGACGCAGCCCTGCCCTCCGGAATGGCAACAGGCATACGACGCCGTCATCCTCGACGTACCTTGCTCCAACACGGGCGTCATCCGCAAACGCATCGACGTCCCGTGGAGACTCACCCCGGAAGAAATCACCCGCCTCTCTGACCTCCAGCACACCATCCTCACCTGTGCCGCAAAAGCCGTCAAACCCGGAGGCCGCATCGTCTACTCCACCTGCTCCATCGACCCGGAAGAAAACCGCGCCGTCATCGACCGCTACCTCTCCGAACATCCGGACTGCACCCTCGTACAGGACCACCTCGCCCTGCCCCACCGGGAACAGGCGGACGGCGCCTATGCCGCCCTCCTGCACAAAAGGAACTGAACCGGCCGTGAGGCACACCTCAGGCGCAAACTCACTCCGGCAGCTGCTCCCGCTTCCCCATATACTTCGGGGAACGGTTCAGCACCCATAAATCAAGCATCATCGCCACGCGGGCGGCACGCTCCCGCATCCACGAAGCCCGCCTGTAATAATCGCCCACCGCATTCCTGGCATTGAAAGCGTAGGCATCCATCCCCAGATACCCGGCAATCGCAAGAGCCCGCTCATTGTGGAACTCCTGCGACACGAAAATCACACGGTTCACGCCGAAAATATCCCGCGCACGCACCACCGAATCCAGCGTCCGCAACCCGGCGAAATCACACACGATACGCTCCTCCGGCACCCCCTTGGCCACCAGCGCCGCCTTCATCGCCTCCGGCTCGTTATAATCGTGCGAACTATTATCTCCCGACACAATCATCGCCGACACCTTCCCGGACCTCCAAAGCCTGGCAGCCGCATCCATCCGCTGCAGGAAATACAGATTATTCCGCTCCCCCAGCTTCGGGGCGCAACCCAGCACTACTGCCACGGCATCGCCGGGCAGCTCCTCCGTCGACCAGAACGCCCGATCCTTCGACTGCGCATACGTATACCACTCCGACACAGCGAAAACCGCTACCGACAGCATCACGCAACCCGCCAGCCCGGCCAGCATCCACCTCATCGGTCTCCATCGCCAGCAGCGGCGAACAAACCTCCACCCGGCCGAACATCCGGCCACCACATGCAGCATTACCCTCTTCATCGCCATCCTCCTCTCAACAACCGATGCCCGACACCGCCACACGGCAAATCATCGTATGCACCGCACCCGGAGCCAAAACAACCTCCTCCTGAGGAGCCGTCACCGTCTCCACGCACAGGAAACCGCTCTCGAACCCCGCCCCCACATCCGCCATACCGGCGGCCAACTCGGCACCGGGATTCCACACCACAAGAGAATTGGAACCGCTGCGCGTCAGGCACAGCACACGCTGCCACTCCAGATCGGCCACATGCACCACCGTCTTCGTCGGATAATAAATACGGTCGATATGCCCCGCAGGATGCAGGGGCGACTCGCGGTGAGGCACCGCATCCGCAGCAAACTCCGTAAACGGACAATCCTTCAGCCCCGTCACCACCGTACGCGCATAATTGCTCACGGAAAAATAACTGTGGAACGCGGCGGAAAATGGCAACGGCATCGTCCCGTTCTCCGTCACCAACCTCATCTCCAAAGACTGCCCCAGCTCCAGCCGCAACCTGGAGGAAGGATCTTCAGGCCGGGAGGCAGGCAGAGCCAGCTCCAGCACCGCCGTCCCGTCCGCGAGCACCTCGGAGGACACCAGCGACCACAGTGACACCCGCGCCACGCCATGCGAAGGCCTGCCGCCATCCGTCGGATCCTTACCGAACCACGGCCAGCACAAAGGCACACCGCCCCGGATCGCCTTCCCGGCCACAAACTCGGCGTTCGGACTCATCCACAGCACCGGAAACTGCCCCTTGGGAGTCCAATCGAGCAACTGGGCTCCGTACAAAGACAACCGGGCGGAACACTGGGAAGTCTCTATCTCGACAAAAGGAAAATCCTGGCCATAAGGGTACGAATACTTGAACATCTGCGGGTGAAAAGCTGGTTTCATCCAGTCTAAAGAAAGAACTGCGGTGCGTCAAGCAAGATGAACAGCCGCGGCCCGAGAAAAAAGCCCCCCGCTCCGACGCCTCCCGCACAGGCTGCTCACAATATATCCACAAGTTATTCACATCGTAAAAACATTGAAAAAACAGCAGGATACGACATTTGTTCACAGAGTTGTTCACAAAAAAATCATGAGGAACGATACAGGAGACTCAAACTGCCATTCCATCTTATTCAGACCTTGTTCACAGATTATTCACATCGTTAAAAAGAATATAAACAATTGACAACAAAACATCAAAACAAACCGTCAAAAAAGTTATTCACACTTTTCACTCCATGTGAAACCCGCAAATGCTCCGTTGCATGCCGGAAATTCATCAACAACATCTCGCGCACCTCCCTCTCCGCCCCCAATGGCCGCGACATCGCATACGCCAGCTTCAAAATCAACGCCCGCTTGAACCGCGCATCGCACCGCCGCAAATCCCTGCAATCACATACATACGAACACAGCAAAGGAGAACGGCGGGCAAACACCAGCCTCCCTCGGCACACCCACCAGTCCGCCCGTACGCGCAGCACCTTCAGGCAATCGTCAGGCAATGCATGCGCACGGGCCGGTACAGGGTGGCATCCCCACTCTTCCGGCTCGGACGACTCCAGAACCGCCCGCCTCACGGCAAAAGGCCACGGCACCTCGCACAACACCTCCTTCCTCACGGTCTCGTAAAACATGCAGCAGCACCGCTCCTCTCGCGACCCGTTTGGGTTCATGGAGGAGGCAGGCGGACAGGCAAGCAGCTTCAAAGCCGCATTGCACAACGACAAAATGGAATCAGATTCGCTCTTCATGGCAAAAAACCGGACGCATGCCGGACACCGAATCCTGCCACAAACCCCACAATGCTTCACCTGTAAAACACACTCCGTGCAACCTGCCCGCACCCGACCGGCACCTTGCAGCCACCCTCCGAACCGCCAATTATCCACTTTCGCAAAGAAAAGACAAAAAAATGATTGACAAAAAATGAAAACGGAGTAAACTCTCCTCGCCCTCTGCAAGGAGAAAGCGATTCAATCGCGGGGTGGAGCAGCCAGGTAGCTCGTCAGGCTCATAACCTGAAGGTCGCAGGTTCAAATCCTGTCCCCGTAACCATTTGAAAGCCCTGCAAGTTTTGAACTTGCAGGGCTTTTTCGTATTCACGAAATGGCAACAGCCGAAAATCCCTCCAGAGGCGGCAAGAGAAGGCACAGCGACATCTCCTTCACATCACACTCGAAAACACGCAGCTGCCAAAACAGAGCAAGCCGCCATCAGGCATCGGCAATGCGGATAGCCATAATACATGCCGAATCATCGTCCTTGGCCGGTTCCCGATAGGTCACAGCTACCTTCTTCCCCACCAGAAGCCCGTCCTTGAGATCCTTGACGGTATCGTCCCCGATGCCGAACCAGAGCATCTCGCCGTCGGGCATCACGAGACTCAGTGAATGCATGGCCGTCCCGTCGCCGACAACACCGTACACCGTATGCACGGCTCCCGGCTGCCGGGGTGTTTCCCGAACAGAAGCCTGTGCCTGCTCCTCCGCACGACCGGCTGGCAGAACAACCAGAGATACACACAACATGGCAATAGCAGAAATAATCCGTTTCATAAAAAATGCGTGATAAATTGTGATGCGGCCAACAGCCGATCCGGCGGCATCATGCGTACCATGCCCCCTTTAACCGGAACCGTTACTTGCCGACCAAGACTTTCCTTTTGAATAAAACAACATTTCCCCGGAAAACGCAACATCAAAACAAGCCACCGCAGACAAGCCATGAGCCGCAATGCAAACACGCCGACGGAATGATGTTTCCGCCGGCGTGGACAAATCAACATCCGGTTCGCTCCTAGAAATCGTAGCGGTAACCGGCATTCGCGCTCACCGAACTCGCGCCGCTGCGCAAATCCGCGTTCACATCCAGATAAATATTGCTCTGGAGGCTCACGGGCACATTGATGCCGCCGCCGACCTGAATTGCCGTCGAACCGATCGACGCGCCCCGCACGGCCTGCACCGCCCCCCTGTTGCCAAGGAAGGCCACATCGGCGGAACTGCGCCTGTCGCCCATATCCTGAGCCAGATTGAGGCGGAACTCGGCAATCGCATTGCGGCCGAACACATTCTGGCCGATATGCCCCATCCAGCGGGCGCCGAGAGCCAGCGTCGCCGTCGTCATATCCTGCGACCCCACATTCAGCCCGGCATTACCCGCACCGGATTCCTCGAAACCGTCGATCTTCGTGTGAACGAACGACGCATTGAACAGCGGCTGCAGCAGACTTGTCCGCTCCTCATCGAGGAAAATATCGTACGTCAGTTCGTACATGGCTCCAAGGCTCGTACCGTTCGTATCGCCCTTGCCCTCGTAACCGTCCTGTCCGAAGCGGACATTGCGGGTTGTCGAGAAATCGCTCCGGCCGCCCGTCACGATGAAGGCATGTCCCCAATCCCGCTGCTGCGTGCGGGCAAAAAGATTCAGGTAATACATCGTCACATCACCGGTCAGGCTATCTGCGCCCTGCGCCGTCAGATCTCCATACCCGGCCGTAAAGGCCATCCCGGCACTCCACGCCGGAGTCAGGTCGAGATGCATGCCGACCGTGCCGCCCCATGAACTCAGCTTGTAGCCGCTTTCATCTCCGCTCTGGTCGAGCCGCTGGTTGGCCCCGTTCATCTGCATCCACATGTGTAGATACGGCATATCCTCATGCTGCACGCCGGGATCTACGCCCATCTGCGTTACGCGATTGCGCACCCACAGAAGCTGGTCCCGCATCGCCATGTGCTGCGACATCGCCAGTGAAGTCACCGTACTTCCCGCCACGGCCGCAGCCAGGCGAGCCGCCTCCTGCGGATTGTAGGATAAGGACGTATTGTCCAGCATCATATCCATGTAGTTCATCACCCGGCCCAGCGTGGAATCCGCGTCGTTCGCCTGCGGATTCAGAGAAGCCAGAGCCGCATCGAGCAAGGCTCCGCCTGCGCGGCTCGTGGAAGAACCGATGCCTCCGTAGTACTTCTCATTGCCGTAGAAACCTTCTTCGCTGGCATACGTCGTCAGAACCAGTTCATTGCCCCGTGTGAAGACCACCGATTTCTCCGCCGAATAATACTTGCGGAACAGATTGCCGTACTCGAGCTGCAAGCCGCCTTCCAGAGAAGCCCTGTCCACAAGCACCATCGTCGTCGGCACGGCTCCGTCACGGATGTATTCCTGCCCGGCTGCCGCACTCAGCACCACCTTTGCCCCGTTCTGCATCGCCAGGGTCGCCCCGTCCGCCACATGCAGGAAGGGGTTGGGAAGCCCGGCCATCGTATTGAGAGTCAGCGCCAGCGTACCCCCGGCCGCCACGGTGCCGCCACTCAGCAGCGTCACCCGGTTATTGGAATTGAGGGAACCATCCAGCCCGATGCCGATCCGCCCGCCCTGCGCGACATTCAGAGAAGCGTACGTCGTCCCTGCAGACACGGATTTGAGAATCATCTCACCGCCGTTCATCGCACGGAGGCCGACCTGCGAACCTCCGGTGCCCGTCAACGTCTGGGAACCGCCGAGACCGACAATCTCGCCGTTGAAGGCTCCCATATCCGCCGTCGAGGAAGATTGTCCCGAACCGGAAATCGCCAGCGTACCGTTACCGGATACCTTGCCGCTTCCGGACAGTCCCGTCAACGTCACCGCACCGTTCCCGATCGTCAGCATGGCATCGCGCGATTCCATATTCAAAGCCATGGCTTCGAGCCTTCCGCCCTGCGCGACCTTCAGATTGCCCGACAAGTATACGGTACCCCGGTTGTTGCCGGAAATTCCGCCCTCTTCAATGGAAAGAGAACTGTAGCGGTCCAGATCGATGCGACCTTCCACCGTCAACGTACCCGTACCCTTCTTCACGATATCCGTATTGGCGGCGAGGATGCTGCCGGCAAAACGCGAATCCGGATTGCCATTGCCCCAAAGCCTGCTCGCACTGTTCACCAGCGTCACCGAGGCGGCCGCCGTATTCGAAGTGCCGTTCAACGACAGCACGGCGCGAGCATTCGAACCGGACAGGCGCTTGATTTCCAGCGTTTCACCCGCATTCGGCGCACCGAGATTGACGGACAGGCTACCGCCGCCCAGATCGACCCCGGCAAAACGTTGCAGCGCATCGTAACTGTTGATCGCGCCGTTGGAAGACTTGTACACGTCGAACCATGAAAGCACCACTGCGCCGTTCCGGATCTCCTTCACATACATTTCCAGAGAATCGAGATCGAGCGCCACGCCGTTCCTGTCCGCCAGCAACAGGGAACCGGTATCAAGCGTACCGTTCGTCACATGCAGCATGTCTGCAATCTGCCCGGCCTTGCCGCCGATATCTCCCTGATACAGGTTCTGCAACGCCGCATACACGCCGTCATCGGCCAGCAGAACCAGCGGCGCACCGTTAGCCACGGCCACCGTCCCCTGCCCGTTGCGGAACTCAATCAGATTCGAACCGCCGCGAGAATCGAGATTCTCTACATTCAGCGTCAATTGGTAATGGTTTTCCGCCAAAACCAGGCGGGAACCTGCCGCCAGATCGGACACCGCATGCCCGTTTCCAACCATCAGATCGGTCACTCGTGCAGCATCGACGCCGCCCAGCGACAAACCGGAAGCCGAGGCATCGGCCCTCAACGCTCCGTCATACCGCCAGGCATTCGCCAGCGCACCGCCGGACATCGTCACGCCGTTGGAAACGACATGGCCGCCCATATCCAGCAGACCGCCCGTCATGGAAATCGTACGATCGCCGAACGCATCGTCAGCCCCCGCATGCACGGAACCCGATTGCAGAACCAGCACGCCTCCCGCCCCCGTACCCAGAGCATTGGCCACGGAAGCATTCAAGACAGAACCGTTCACGACGATCCGGTTTCCCGTGCCGAGAGCATCCTGCGACACGGCATTCACCGTACCGCCGTCCAGCTGCACGGAACCGTGGTAATTCGTATTTACGATACCCATCGTCAACGTACCGCTGCCCGTCTTGGACAACGTACTCTGTTCCGCCCCGGCCTGAAGACTGCCTGCCCCCGTAAACGTATAATCCGTACCGCCTTCAAACGTCATATTGCCGACGAACATATCGGCCGTCGAGACATCGACCGCCACAGGGCCCGCCGTCCCGTCCAACTGCCCGAACAGCACATTATCGTGGTTCATGAAATCAGTCTGTGAGCCGTTCATATCCCACTGGGACATGCCCGCTCCGATTCCCCACGAACCTCCCGCCGCCTGTGCCCAGCGCAGATTGCCGGCCTCGCCGTCGAACCCGAGCACAAAAGCGCCCGCCGCATCATCCCATGCCAGATTGGTCTGGAAGCGCGTATTCTCCAGCGCAATACCCCGAATGGACACGAGATCGTTGACATCAGCCCCGGCCGGAATCGAAATCCCTTGAGCCGAAACCAGCACATACGTCCGCTCATTGGAACCCTTGTAGGAATTCCAGACTTGCCCCGACGTCGTGAAATCGAACGTCACCGGACCACCCGTAAACGACAGCACGCCGTCCGCCACATATCCGTAAGGAGCATTGTCCAGAGGATTGATGGAAAATCCGATCGTACCTCCGGCAAGCTCCGTATTACCGCCCAGCCGCCCGGCCGTACCACGGGCATTCGACAGCGTCACGCCATCGGTCAAATGCAGATCCTGCACGGTTCCGCCGTCGAGAGAGACACGCGTGCCCGAGGCAAGGGCATGGCCGTTCAAATCGAAGGTTCCGCCTGTCGCCGCCTGAAGCGTCCCGGCAAAATTCCGCAACACATCGGAAGACATCAGGCTTGCCGTCCCACCGGACACGGAAATCACCCCCGTAGCAACCGGGTTCGCCCCCCTGTCGGAGGAAATCGTATTGCCATCCAGAGACACATTGCCCTGCAGAGCCAGCGTCGCGCCGTTGGCAAGAGACAGGGAAGAACTGCCGAACAGCGCACCGCCCAGCATCTCCACACGGCCGCCGTTGGCCACGCTCACATCGGCAGAACCGAGCGAACTGCCTGCATTCACCTTCAACAACCCTCCGTTCGCAACATCCACCCCGGCCGAACCGAGATTTCCGGCAACGGCGGCGCTGCGTCCGGCTCCCGCACTTCCGATTTGAAGCGTACCGCCATCGGAAACATGTGTTTCAGCCTGATAACCCGCCGATGCCGCACCATTGGCAAGCGTCAGCACACCGTGATTGCCGATCGTCGTCTTCACCTCATGCAAAATGGTCAACCCGCCTGCATCCGCACCCGTCAACACACTCGAACCAAAAATCGACAACTCGCCGAGACCTCCCATACCCGAGAAGGAAGATGAACCTGACAGCGACAGAACGGAAGCATCGCGAATCATCGACTGTCCGCCCGTCAGCGTCGAAGCCGATGCCAGCGTCAACCGTCCGGTCACATCCAGCGAAGCTGCTGACAACGAACCGCCCGAAACCGTAAATTCCTTTCCGGTTGCCGTCGAACCTTCATAGGTCAGCACGCCCGAAAGCGCCAGCCCGTCGCCCTGTTGCGGCGATGCCAGAATCAGCGTATTATTCGCCGCATCCGCTTCCACACGGCCGAGCAGCAGACTGCCGCCGGAAACCGCCGAACCGAGGGATGCCCCGCCCTGCCTCACAAGATCGGCAGGCGTACCCGTCGTCCGGCTCGTCAGCGCTTCACCGTCCTTCCAGACGATACGCCCGGCAGCAGCATCATACCAGCCCGCCTTCCCGGCAGAAGAGAACACCTCGCACACCCAGCCGTAATCTCCGGCCACAGTCGCACCCAGCGACGGCACATCCGCCGCCGATTCGACCAGCACGCGCGTCGTACTCCTCGCCTCACGGCCAAGCACACCGAGATTCCACACATCGCTTCCGGCTGCCGGAAGATTCAACTGCAGCGTCACCGAACCGTCGCCCTTCACAGTGGTAGAGGCAAGACCCTGCCCGGCATGGGAAATCACAGTACCCGACGACAAATCGACCGCTTTCCCGGCCAAAGCCGCCGTCGACCCGAGATCAAGCGTACCGCCTTCCAGCGACACCCGGCCCGAACCGAGCGATCCGGAAACCGTATTGCCTCCATCCTCGGCATAAGTCGCCAGCGTACCGCCTTTCACCAGCGTATCGCCATAGGCATTCGAGGCATGCAGCAGCTTCAGCGTGCCGTTCGACACCTCGACTGTTCCTGTACCGGACACCTGCCCAAGCACATCCGCCGAAGAAGCCGCCGACCAGAGCAGCCGTGACGAAACACCGGACAAGACAATAGCATCATCCCCGGTCCGGGTCGAAAACGCGTGCGTTCCTGCGGCGGCATTGGCCGTCAGCGTCGCTCCGGCGCCTACGGCAAAACTCCCGCCGAACGCACTATTGTCCGCTCCCAGCACAAGCGTCTTGCCTGCACCGACACCGACCACACCACTGCCTTCCAGCGCGCGGGAATAGGTATAACCGCCTTCATTCCCCGCCATATCGAATACGAACGTACCTTGCGCACCCACCACGAATTTGGAAGCTCCAAAACTCTGGCCGGACACGATCACCGTGCCGCCGTTCACCGTCAACACGCCCGATTCGCCATATCCGGCGGTAAACTGCAGCGTGCCAGCCCCCTCCTTCGTCACCGTATTCGTCGCCGTACCGGCGGAAAGATTGCCGGACATCACGAGATCGACTCCGCTCACCGTCGTCCCCTTGGCGACCGTCATTGTCGTCCCGGTCTGGTTCAGCACAAGATTGGCCTCCATCGTCGCCGTCTGCACCGATGCCTGCGACTCGATGGACGCAAACGGCGCGCTGCCGTCGCGCATGAACAGGAAAGCACCGTTATTCGTCGTCGCCAGCGTACCGCCATGGAACACCAGCGCAAGACTACGCGCACTCTGCTCGCTGTTCAACTCGAACACGCCCTTCTCCTCCATCACGATCCGGCTCAGCAGAGTACCTGCCGTCCAGCCCACAACGGACTTCGCATCGCTCGTCACGACGGCCTTGCCGTTCTTCACAATCAAATCCCCGTTGACAATACCCTGCACCGTGCCGACAGCAGACGTCACGCCGAAAACGGCCGTACCGCCATCCGCATCGTCGGAACCGATCGTCAGGCTTCCTGCCAAATGATTGCGTCCGGCAAAAGACAAAGTGCCCGAACCGAGCTTGACAATCCCGTTGCCGGAACCGGCAATCGCCTGCCCCTCCGCCACCGACACGTTATTTACCCCTGTATCGAGCGTCACGACCTTGCCGTTCAACGCATCCTGCACAATCGACAAACGACCCCAGATATTATCGGAAGCCCCATTCAACCATTGAAGCGTCGTACCTCCGGTCGCCGTAATGGCGCCTGTGCCGAGACCTCCGGCGGCAAAAGCGATCTTTCCTTGCTGCAGGGCGATCGCACCCGACCAGCCGGAATTATTCGTTCCAAGCGTCAACGTGGAATTCCCGGTCTTCGTCAGATTGCCGGAACCGCCGATCTCACCCGTACCGCCGAATGCATAATCGCGATCCCCTTCCACGCGGATACTGCCCGGCGACACCTTGCCGACAAGGGCAAGATCATGCGCGCCCGCTGCGCCGAACACCACATGGTCGCCCGTATAGAAACGGTCGGTTGCCGTGGCCGTATTCCAGACTGCATCGCCCATGCCTGCCCTCCAGATACCGGCATCGTCCGGACCTGCCCATGTCAGTGAAGCGGCATCCGTCTGAGCGGTACCCGCCACCGTCAGCTTCAGGGAGCCGCCGTCCCATGCAAGAACGCCCGTCTGCCCCCGGCCCAGAACGGCCCCGTCGAAATCAAGGGTCGCCGTATGGGAAGCTGCCGTCGCGTTGGCATTCGTCACCAGCGTATACGAACCTGCTGCGGCAAACCCCGTCACATTGGCGAACTTCACCAGCACCGTACCGGAACCCGTGATCGAACCCCCACCCATATTGATGGAATCCTGCGTCGCACCGATATCCATCAGCACATTCAGATTGGATCCTGCTGCCACAGACAGGGAATTCAGCGACAAAGCCAGCGCGGCATTGTTCATCCCGAGCTCCAGCGTCGAATTCCCGGTCACGGCAAGCGCTCTTCCCGCCAGTGCATTGGCGTTTCCTGCCCTCAGCACGCCTTCCTTCAACTCCGTGCCGCCCGTAAACGTATTGTTGCCGGTCAGAATCAGGCGTCCCGCACCGGATTTGGCAAACTTGCCCGCACCGCCGATCACGGAACCATAGGTCAAATCGCCGGAAGGAGCAAATTCGAACGTCCCGGCATTGATCGTCACATTGCTCTTCGTCGCGGCCGACCAGTTCTGCATCACGAAACGCCCGGTTCCCGTCTTCGTAATCGTTGCCGCGTTATTGGATTGGGAACTGCGATCAATAGCCGTCAGCGTCTTGCCGTCGGCCACCTCAATCGTACTGGCATACCCTCCGGCAGTCAAATCCTTCACCACGGCATCCGAGAAAACGCGAAGAGCATTATTCGCAGCCCCCATGAACATCTTCCCGTCAATCACGATCTTGCCGCTATTGGCCGCATTGGCGCTTCCCAGATTCAACGTCACGCCCGAAACCGTCAACTCTCCGGTCACACGCAACGTACGGGTCGCCGCCGAATCGGCCATAATGGTACCGTTGGCTCCGGTCGTCACGCGGTTGATTCCCGGCGAACCGCCATCCTTCCCTTCACCCACCAGCATCGTCCCGCCCAAAACCACGGTCGCATTCAGCGAACCCGCGCCCTTCAACGTTGAGGAAACCCCGGCAGCAATACCGACCGCTCCCGTCGACGCCGACTGGCCTTGCAACTCCAGCGAGGAATTGTTATTCAACGTAATCCCGCCTGCACCCGTCAGCGAAATGGAATCCAGCGAAAGAGTCGCTCCGCCGTTCACCACGATAGCCCCGGCCTGCGATGCCGTACCGGCCAAAACCAGCCTGCCGCCGCCCAAAGTAAAACCACCCGTACCGGACACACCGCCCGAAAGAATGGAATCCGTCGTTGCAACGACCGTATTCCCGGCACTTGTACCGTTGAACACCCAATCGTTCGCATACGAACCGCCTCCAACCGTAGCCAGTTCAAGCCTGCCGGACTTCATCTCGACCGCTCCCGTACCGAGAGCCTCGTTACTCTTCAAAATCACCGTACCGCCGTCAATCGTAGTACCGCCGGAATACGTATTCGCCGTCTCGATCGTCAACGAACCGGAACCCGTCTTCACCAGCGCAGCCGTACCGCCGATCGACCCGGAACCCGCCAGCACCAAAGCGCCGCTATTCCCGGAAACGCTGATCTCGCCGGGGCGCACCAGACCTTCGATCGTCACCGTACCGGACACATCGGCGAAAAACACCGAATCGCTCTGCCTGAACGCAGCTGCCGCGCCCGAACCGTCCTTCCACACCTTATTGGCCTCATCGTTCTCCTTCCAAATCCCGTCGGGCCTGCCGTTCCAGTTCAAATCCTGCACATCGCCCGTCACCGTCAGCACCAGTTTGCCGTCCGTCTTGTAAGTATCCGTATTCCACGAAGCATGCTGCCACTCCGGCAGCACGAGAGACGAAACATCGAAAGACGCCACCCTGCTCAAATCCCCCGCAATCAGCGTATACTCGCCGGCTCCGACCCTCAATTCATACAAATTGAACAACAGGCGCACAGCCGCATCAGAACTCATCTCATCAACCGTCAAAGAACTGAAGGCGGATGTGGCGACATTCTTGCCGAGATCGAACATCAGTGACGAATCGGAACCAAGCGCCAGCGAACCCATCCGCACATGGCCGCCGGACGACTCCGCCGCACCAAGGCCAAGATCGGCCTTCACTCCCGTACCGGATGCGATCAGGGAACCCTTGCCATCCGCCTGCATCAGGCGCAGCGCATACGTACCCGCACCGGACAACTCGAGCGTACCGCCTCCGGAAAACACCGCACCGTTCAACACATTCGCCCCGGCAGCAAGCCTGGCTCCAGTCGCCACAGAAACGCGGCCGACCGACGAAGACGCAACATTCCCCAGACGCACATCGGCACCGCCATTCACCGTCAACGCATCGAAATTCGACAGCTTATTGGCAAAAGTCCCCTTCACATTGCTGAACGTCAGATTCCGGCTCCCGCGAACCTCGCCGCCGCCTTCGGAACCTCCATTCAACACCGCCCCTGCTCCGAAACTCGAAAGCGTGGACTCCGTGAAATTCCGCACCGTAATATTCGTATCGCCGAACACGACACCCGCACCGCGGCTTCCTCCGAACAAGGAACCGTTGACAGCCAAAGCGGAAGAAGCTGCATTCGAACCGTCGACCGTCAAATGCGTACTGCTCGCATTCGAAGCAGTCCCCACATTACCCCCCGCATGCAACCCCGTACCGTTCCCGGCGGAACCGCCATACACATTCCCGTTCAGAGTACCGCCGGAAATCAGCACATGCGTCCCCGTATTCGCATTCGTCGCCACATCGCCGTTATACCCTCCCGCAGCAATCCCGTTGTGGAACGTACCGCCGGAAATCTCGATAAACGTACTCCCCGTCACATTCCGGTTCGAGGCGCCGTTATTCATGCCTCCCGCAATAATGAAACCCGACGTCCCCGTACTCCCGGCAGTACCGAACGACCCGTTCGAAAACACCATCGTCGAAGAACCGTTGATATTCGAATTCCACGTACCGACAATACAGCCGTAATAGCCGAGAGCCGCAACCTGGCCGCCCGCCATCGACAACGCGCTGCTGGAAAACTCCAGATACATATTGCCGTTGAACGTCGAAATCGCATTCATGCCGAACACGGTTCCCGAATAGGCGGAATCGTTGTTATTGACGATCCTGCCCCCCTCGCCGACCTTGAAATACACATTCCCCGTCCCGTGGGACGAACATGCCACATTGAAGAAATTATTGGAATTCGCCGCAGCCTTCCACGTCCCCGCCAGCTCGATATACGCGCTCGAAGCCGTCGTCGACGTAATGAACGACGCCGTCGCAGAAGAAGCCCCGTTCAGCACCTCGCCCGTCACCCTCGCATTCACGGTCGTCCCCAAATTATTGATATCCGTCCGCACATCGGCAAGGGAAGACTTCGCAATCACCGTCGCCCCCGTCGGCCAGTCAACCACCCACGATGTCGAAGGCACCGTCGACGAATCGAGACTGCTATTCGACAAACGCTCCGTCCCCTTGGCATCCTTATCCGCCGCGGCAAGCCCCTTATAATCTGCGGCAAACGCCCCGCTATTGCTCCATGAAAGATCCGTCACCCCGACCAGAACGCCGCCGCCCTGCAAGGCTCCTGCCTGCAAACCGGCAAACCCGGCTCCGGTAGAAGACAAAGCTTCACCGATCAGCACGCCGTTGCGCCACACATAATACCCGGAAGACACCGATGAACCGTCCGTCGCGGTTCCCGTATGGTACACCACGCGAAAATCCACCACCTCATCCGTATTGGAACCGACATACAGAATCGTCGCCCCCCAGGAAATGCGATCCTCGGTAATATTCAGCAAACCGTTCGCCGTACCGTTCCCCACCTGCAGACTGAAAAGATTGTTCGCCGAAGCATTCGAAAACATCTGGAGGCTCAACTCGCAAGTAAACCCTTTCGCCATATCGAAACCGGCATCCGACCACGACTGCTGGAAAAACGACCTACCCGTACTCCGCACGAGAAACGCGTTCTGACCTTCCATCGCCGACCATGCCGTCCCCTGCACGGAGGGAGGCGCCGCATGCCCCATCGATGTAAAACGCGAATCCGATACAGCCACTCTGGCCAGCCCCGCACTACGCTGGCCGACGCCGAGAGCACGGGCGATATTGCCAGCCATAATCAGCTCACCCTGACGATTCGGGTGCAAATTGTCCCCGGTAAACGAAGCCGCAGCCAAAGGAGCGTCTCCCGCCCCCCGCAGGCCGAGATCCGTCTGAACGAACACATACCCCAACTCCGCCGCCTTCCTCTTCAACTCCTCGTTCACCTCGCGCACCCGCATATTGTACACGGACGGATTCCAGCTATTATACCCGACTCCCTCCTGCGGCAGCAGCGCGCCCACATAAACCTCCACATTCGGATTGGCAGCCCTGTACTGCTCCGCACACTTCAGAATACGGGCCACCATCGTCGCCGTATCCGGAGCGGTCGTATTATTCATGTGCAGAATATCGTTCGTTCCCGCCAGAATAAACACCTTCTCGGGATTGTACGTCGTTCCCGTATAGGGAGTCGGCGTTCCGAACTGCGTCGTACTCTGCCCCGTCCAATTGGCAATCGAAGAATGGATCGCGCCACCATGAGTGCCCGCTCCACTGTCTCCCGTCAAATCGGAAGCCCACCAGCCGCTGTGGCCTTCATTCGTCTTGTTGAAAGTCATCCCGGCGTAGGAAAGCGCCGCCGACCCCTCGGCCCCATTCGTCTGATGGGAGCCCACAGGATTGTAGGCAACACCGTTATCGACGAAATTCTTGAACACCTGAAACCGGTAGCCGTTCCCGATACCCCCGCCGGCAGCCTGCGTAATGGAATCCCCGCAAAACGCGATCGAACCGGGAGTCACCGCAGGAACTGCGGCAAAAACTGAGGAAACAGAAGCGAAGCAAGCCAACAATGCACTCCGAAGGGAGAGAGGAAGATGCAGTTTCATAAAAAGTAATCAATAGACAGCATCCTTCCTATACTCAATTCCTCCTCGTTTGGCAATAACAAAAAACAGGATTTCGGCAATTAAATCAAAATACCGTCACACCGCCATATGATTAATAACAAAAAAATACCAAAAAACCCTTAAATAAAAAGATGAACATATCACATCATCCTCGGCATAGAACCAGCTCGCGCCAACCGCAACAACTAAGGGAAGAATGGCAAAATAGCCCTTCCAACACACTACCTATGCAAAAACCCTCGGAAATCGTTTGGATTTCCGAGGGTTTTAATGGGGAAATGGTCGGGCTAGCGGGATTCGAACCCACGACCCCCTGCACCCCATGCAGGTGCGCTACCAGACTGCGCTACAGCCCGAATTGGGACGCCAATTGGCGTGGGCGGAATATACACGCTCGTTTTGCTCTTGTCAATAGATTTTTTTCATGGCAAGATAATTTTCGTTATGAAGCAAGTCAAGGTAGCAGTCATCGGCGCCAGTGGATACACCGGCCAGGAACTCTTGCGCATTCTCTTGCGCCATCAGGGTGTGGAACTTGTATGCGCCACCTCCCGCCAGTATGCGGGACAAATGCTGGAAGACGTCTTCCCCCGCTTCCGCCACGTACCCGGAGCCGACCTGCGCTTCACGGATTCCGACGTACCCGCCGTCGCCGCAACGGGGGCCGAAGTCGCATTCCTCGCCCTCCCGCACGGCGTCGCCGCCGCCTATGCCCGCGGCCTTGTGGATGCAGGAGTCAAAGTCATCGACCTCAGCGCGGACTTCCGCATCAGCGACCCCGCCGTCTATGAAGAATTCTACGACAAACCCCATCCCGACCTCGACCTGCTCAAGGAAGCCGTGTACGGCATGCCGGAATGGCACGGCGAAGAAATCCGCAAAGCCCGCCTCATCGCCTCCCCCGGCTGCTATCCCACCAGCATCCTCCTACCGCTCATCCCTCTGCTGAAAGCCGGACTGCTCGAAACGGAAGGCATCGTCGTCTGCTCGTCGAGCGGCGTCAGCGGCGCCGGACGCAAAGCCGACATCTCCCTCCTCTTCTGTGAATGCAATGAAAGCGTGCGTGCCTACGGCGTACCGAAACACCGCCACCTGAGCGAAATCGAACAGGAACTCGGTGCCGCCGCCGGAGAAAAAATCGTCATCTCCTTCACACCGCACCTCGTCCCCGTCAACACAGGCATCTGCACCACCACCAGCGCAAAACTGAAACCCGGAGCCGACCCGGCCCAAATCGGGAAAACACTCGAAGGAGCCTACAAGAATGCTCCGTTCGTCCGCCTGCTGGGAGCCAATAAATGCGCCGACACGAAAAACGTCACCCGCACCAACTTTGTGGACATCGGCTGGGCCTACGACCCGCGCACGGGCCGCATCGTCCTCATGAGCGCCGAAGACAACGTCATCAAAGGAGCCGGCGGCCAGGGAGTCCACGCCTTCAACGTCCTCTGCGGCTTCGACCCCACCGAAGGCCTCTGGATCATCTGAATCCGCCTTCCGCCCCCGACCTCATGGTGCAGCCGCTCCTGCTCATCGTCGATGACGAAAAACCCACGCGCGATGCCCTCCGCATGGCGCTGGAGGATCACTATGAGGTTTACACGGCTGCCAACCTCGCTCAGGCGCAGGCCATCCTCTCCTCCGAACCCATCGACCTCGTCCTCACCGACCTGCGCCTCGGTGGAGACAGCGGCATGGACATCCTCCAATACGGCAAAACCCTCGACGACCCGCCCAACTGCATCGTCATGACGGCCTACGGCTCCGTCGACACTGCCGTGGAAGCCATGAAACAGGGTGCGTTCAGCTTCGTCACCAAACCCCTGAACCTCGACGAAGTCGACCTCCTGCTTCAGCGAGCGAACCGCACACGCACCCTCGAAGAGGAAAACCGCGACCTGCAAACGCGGCTCGCACCATCCGCCGGATTGGAAAAAATCCTCGGCGACACCCCGGAAATGCAAACCCTCTTCACCCGCATCCGGCAAGTCGCCCCCACGCGCACCACCGTCCTCATCGAAGGGGAAAGCGGCACGGGCAAAGAACTCGTCGCCCATGCCATCCACGCCCTCTCCGGCAGGCCGAAAAACAAATTCGTCGCCGTCAACTGCGCCGCCCTCTCCCCCCAGCTTCTGGAAAGCGAACTGTTCGGCCATGAAAAAGGCTCCTTCACCGGAGCCGGGCAACGCCGCATCGGACGATTCGAACAGGCCGACGGCGGCACCATCTTCCTTGATGAAATCGGGGAAATCGACGCCTCAACGCAAGTCAAACTCCTGCGCACCCTCTCCGAACGCACCATCGAACGCGTCGGCTCCAACGAACCGATCAAAATCGACGTACGGGTCATCGCCGCGACGAACAAAAACCTCGCTGCCATGGTACGGGAAGGCACCTTCCGGGAAGACCTGTACTTCCGCCTCAACATCGTACAGATCGACATGCCGCCCCTCCGCAACAGGAAGGACGACATCGTCCTGCTGGCCCACGCCTTCCTGAAGGAATTCTGCCGGGAAAACGGCAAAAGCGACAAAATCCTTACCAAGCCGGCCCTCCGCCTCCTCCGCAACTATTCCTGGCCCGGCAACGTACGCCAGCTCCGCACCGCCATCGAACACGGCGTCGTCATGTCGTCCGGCAGGGAAATCGGCCCGGACGACCTCCCTTCCTTCCTCTCCGCCTCCAGTTCCGACGCCGAAAAAACCGTTTCCGCAAAAAACATCGGAACGGATGCCGAACCGCTAGCAATTAGGCTTGAAAAACACCCCAATCTTAATTTACAATGGGTCGAGCGGCAAACCATCCGCAAAGCTCTCGAAATAGCGGAATGCAACCGCTCGGAAGCCGCCCGGCTGCTCGGCATCAGCCGCCGCACACTCCATCGCAAGCTTGCGGAATATCCGGAGCTCGCCACCGATTTTCCATCCAGCACATGAAAGCACACCGTCCGTCCAATACCGCCATCCGAGTCGTCATCTTCGCCTTGCTCATATTCCTGTCGATGATGCAGCTCCTCTTCACCTTCCAGGGGCTGGAACACCGCGACGCCATGGACCAGGCGCAAATCTCCCGCGAAGTGGCTCGGGGCAACGGATTCACCACGCAATTCATCCGCCCCATCGACCTCCAGACATCAAGCGAAGTGCAAGGCAAATCCCTCAATGCGCTGGCGCTGAAAGACACCTACCAGCCTCCCCTCAACATACTGATTGATGCGATCGCCCTCAAATGCACGGGCATGGACAGCTACGACAACTCCCGCATACCGGACAACAGCAACATCTACGGCCCCGACCGCATCATTGCCGGGCTCTCCACCGTCTTCTTCATCGTAGCCATGGGCCTTGCCTTCTACCTCCTCAGAAGGCTCTTCGACGAAGGCATAGCCAGCGTCGTCACCGTCCTGATGATCCTCAGCAACCTCTTCCTGCAATTCGCCGCCAGCGGACTGCCGCAGATGCTCATGCTCTCCCTCTTCCTGCTCGCCATGAACTCCCTGCTCACAGCCGTCAAGGCACAGGAGGAGCATATCGTACCCAAAGTCTGGATACACATCGGCATCGCCTCCGCCCTCCTCGTCCTGATGGTCCTCTCCTGCTGGCTCTCCGTATGGGTCTTCCTCGGATTCCTGATCTTCGTCGCCATCCACTTTCGCCCCGCCGGCGCATTCGCCCTGCCCGGCGTCGGCCTGCTCCTGCTCGTCACGGGCTACTTCCTGCTGCGCAACAACGGCGCTACGGGAAGCTGGTTCGGCACCTCCGTCTACAGCATCTACAACGGCATCATGGGAGAGGAAGACACCATCATGCGCGCCGTCTCACAAGGCACCGTACCGCTGGACACGAAAGGCCTCCTCATCATGCTCTTCGGCAGCTCCCTCTCTCAGGTGGACAACCTGTACCAGAACCTCGGCTCCATCGTCATCACCCCCTTCTTCTTCATCGCCCTCTTCCACACCTACAAAAACACCCTGCTCAACCACCTGAAATGGGCGCTCCTCGCCATGTGGCTCATGGCCACCGTCGGCATGGCTCTCTACGGCATCAAGGACTCCTTCTCCTCCTCCCAGCTCCAGCTCCTCTTCACGCCATTCTTCGCTGCGTACGGCCTCTCCTTCATCTACATCATGATCGCCCGCCTGAAACTGGAAAAAAGCGACCACTTCACCAAAGGCTTCATCATCTTCATCATCATTGCCGTCTCCGCCGGCCCGTACATCCTGCGCTTCGGCCCTGAACTGAGCCGCGCTCTCACCTTCATGAGCGACACGAAAGGCAAAGGCGTGCCCAAATGGCCCTACTTCCCCGCAGGCATGAACGGCACCCTGCACGACATGACGAAAAAAGACCAGGTCATCATGACCGACCAGCCTTGGGCCGTCGCCTGGTATGCCGACCGTCCCGCCCTGTGGATGCCCAAGAAAGTTGCCGAATTCGACGCGCTGGAAAACATCCTGCGCACCAGCAACAGCAAAGTGCAGGGCATCCTGATCACCCCCTCGTCGCACGACACCCTCGGCATGCGCCGCATCGCCCTGACCTACGGCGACTTCGCCCCCCTCGTCATGGACGGCAACCTCCTCCGCCAAACCACGAAAGTAGCTCCGTTCTCGGCGGCATGCGACCAGCTCGCGCCAATCTCAAGCCGCTTCCGCCTCGACTTGACCGATAAAAAATACAACAGCATCCTGTACGGTGTCGACATGATCTACTACGCAGAAGACTTCAACGCCCAGCAAACCATACATCCGTAACCTCAATGGCTGCCCGAACCGCAAAAAAACAGGACACCGCCGCACCGAGCTTCGAACAGGCGATAACACGCCTGCAGGAAATCCTCACCCTCCTAGACAATACCGACACGGAACTGGAACAGGCCATCGCCCTCTCGGAAGAAAGCAGCAAACTGATCAGATACTGCCGGGGCATCCTTGCAAACGCCGAACTCCGCATCAAAACGCTCGAAAACAACACCGGAGACCTCGCCTCTCCCAACCTCGACGCATCGCCAGAACAACACGAAACCGATGATGAATTCTCCCTGCAATGAATTGCCCCCCCTGCTCCGGGAAATCCATTCCCCGGCAGACGTCAAGGCATTGCCCTCTGACAAGCTCCCCGAGCTGGCTCAGGAAATCCGCTCCGTGCTGGTCGACACCCTCTCGAAAACAGGCGGCCACCTCGCCCCGAACCTTGGCGTCGTCGAACTGAGCATCGCGCTCCACTCCGTCTTCGACTCCCCGAAAGACAAAATCCTCTTCGACGTCTCGCACCAGTCCTACGTCCATAAAATGCTGACCGGCCGTGCGGACAAACTCCACACCATCCGCCAGTTCGAAGGCATCTCGGGCTTCATGAAACGCTCCGAATCCCCGCACGACGCCTTCGGCGCGGGCCATGCCGGAACCGCCCTCTCCGCCGCGCTGGGCATGGCCGCCGCTCGAGACCTCGACGGTGAAAACTACCATGTCGTCGCCGTCGCGGGAGACGGAGCCTTCACCTGCGGCACCACGCTCGAAGCCCTCAACAACGTCGCCCAGACCAGCAGACGCTTCATCACCATCCTCAACGACAACGAATGGTCCATCGACAAAAACGTCGGTGCGCTCGCCAAATACTTCGCCTCCCTCCAGGCCACGGAAACCTTCACATGGCTCCGCGACAAAACGGAAGGCTTCATCGAAAAACTGGCTGGCAGCGAAGTACGCTACCAGGCCCGCAAACTCGCCTCCACTGCACGGGGCATGATCTCGCCCGCCAGCCTCTTCGGCCAGTTCGGGCTCTCCTACTACGGCCCCGTGGACGGCCACGACATCCCGAAGCTCATCAAACTGCTGCGTATCATCAAACGCCGCAACGAACCCACCCTCCTGCACATCATCACGGAAAAGGGCCGCGGCTACCAGCCCGCCATCGACAACCCCAGCAAATTCCACGGTGTCGGCTGCTACAGCATCTCGGACGGATCCACGCAGAAAAACGCCACGCCCACCTACTCCGAAATCTTTGCCCGCACCCTCACGGAAATGGCTGGAGACGACCCCAAAGTCACCGCCATCACCGCCGCCATGCCCACGGGCACCATGCTCAGCCTCTTCCGGGAAAAATACCCGAAACGCTTCTTCGACGTCGGCATTGCGGAAGAACACGCCGCCATCTTCGCGGCAGGCATGGCCTCGGAAGGCTACAAACCCTACCTCGCCGTCTACTCCACCTTCATGCAGCGCTGTATCGACATGATCCAGCACGACATCGCCCTGCAGGACCTTCCCGTGCGCCTCTGCATGGACCGCGCCGGCCTCTCCCCGGACGATGGCCCCACCCATCACGGACTCTTCGACATTGCCATGATGCGGGCCATCCCGAAACTCGTCATCATGCAACCCCGCGACGAAGCCGAATTCTACAACATGCTCCACACCATGAACGCGTACAACGACGGCCCCACGGCCATCCGGTACCCACGCGGCACGGGCACGGGAGCAGCCATCCCCGCCCAGGCGGAACTCCTGCCCATCGGTCGCGCGGAAACCCTTCAGGACGGGACGGACATCGCCCTCTTCGCCCTCGGCAGCATGAACGGCCTCGCGGAACAGGCTGCGCGCCTCCTCGAAGCTCAAGGCTACAGCGTCGCCCTCATCAACGCCCGATTCGCCAAACCCGTCGACAAAAACAGCCTGCTCCGGTATGCACGCCGCTGCAAGATCCTCTGCACGCTCGAAGACCATGTCGTCTCCGGCGGCTTCGGATCAGCCGTCCTCGAAGCCCTGCACGACGAACCGGACACCTGCCCCGTCGAACTCATCGGCTGGCCCGACACCTTCATCGAACACGGCACCGCCGACCTCCTGCACCATAAATACGGCCTGACGCCGGAAGCCGTCGCCGACCGGATACAACAACGCCTCCATCCGTCATGAAACCCACCTTCCTCATCCTTCCCCTGCTCTCCTTCACCGGTGCCGCCCTTGCTCAGGGCAAACCCGCCGCAGCGGAACTGCCGCCAGCCCAAACGGAAGACAAAACCGTACCCGACGACATGCCCCAATGGATGGTAGGCTTCACGAACCTTCCCGAAAAGGAACGCATCAAATACCTTACCCTGTTCCAGCAGGCCAAAGACGACTTTTTCGCCAGAAACTGGTTCTCCTGCCTTGAAAAACTGGACAATGCGGAACAAATCTACAAAGGCAATCCCCACATCCACACCCTCCGTGGCTCCTGCTACATGGAAATAGGCTCCTACGACACGGCCCTCGCGGAATACAACAAAGTGGAGGCCATCCAGCCGGACGACCTCACCAACAAGGCCAACATCGCCACATTGGCCATGCTTCAGGGCAAATATGAAACCAGCATCAAACTCTTCCGTGAAATACTCGATGCACTCCCCGGCGACAGCAACCCGGAACTGCTCAACGTCCTGAAATTCAAAATATACGCCAGCCTCGTCAAAATGGGGAAGGATCAGGAAGCCGCCAAATATGCCGCCGAAGCAGACATCCTCGAAGACTCGCCGCGGTTCTACTTCATGGAAGCAGTCCGCTACCTGCAGGATAAAAACATGAGCAAAGGCATCCAATCCATCCGCACTGCCGAAAAAATCTTCGGCTCCACCCCCATCTTCCAAACCTACCTTCGCATCGTGGAACAAATGAAGTTCCTTCCGACGGGAATCTAATTCCACCCGCACTCATGCCGCAGGATACGGGAATCATCCTGAAAACCTACCCTCTCGGCGAAACGGGATTGATCGTCGTCTGGAGCACGGCAGACCACGGAATCATCCGCACGGCAGCCCGAACCGCCCTCAAGCCCGGCGGCGACTTTTTCGGGCGTCTCGACCTCTTCTTCGAAGCGGAACTCCTGTGGGAAACGTCCAAAACGGGAGACCTCGACCACCTCAAAAGCGTCTCCCTGCTCAATCCCCGGCTCGCCCTGCGCCACTCCTTTCCGAAACTGAGACTGGCAGGCTACATGACCAAGCTCCTGCTCGCTACGGTCGAACCCCGCACGCCTATCCCCGAAATCCACCTCATGCTGCACCGGGCGCTGGCCTATCTGGAAACACGTACGGCCACCAGGCACATCATGCAGCACTTTGAAAAAAGACTCGCGGAAGAGCATGGCATGTACCGCCAGGGCATGCCCGCCATCGCCATCCTGCGCAGCCATTACCCACATGTGCCCGCCGACCGCGACGCACTGTACGACACCCTCCCCCCGGCCTGACGGGACTCCTCCTGCACTCCGTCAGACAAGGCAGCTCGCGCGGCAACCGCACACCAGGCATGACGTCTCATCCTAATTTAGTTAGATTTTCATTAAAAGACTGAACATCAGAACGATATAAACAATATTTTACAACAATTCCAAAAATATAAAAAACAGCATTGAACAACTCGGCTGGCTCGCGTGTTTAACCTTCATCAACATCATCACCCAGACGTTGTACCTTACTAATCAAAACCCAACCCATAATCTGAAATGTATACCAAAAACATCACACGTTTCACATATGCGACAACAGACTTCCAAGGCTGGCGCGTCTCCGTCCAACGCCACGGGAATCTGATCACCAAGTACTTCTCAGACCTGAAACACGGCTCCGAAGAAGCAGCTTTCGACAAAGCCAAGGAATACTTGGACAAGGTACTCAGCATCCTGAACGATAATGTACTGACCCTGCCGGAACGCGTCGAACGCGCCCGCATGATCTCCTGAGTCTTCCATGATCCAGCCAGCGGGAACGGCCCATTTTCGTTGACTGGATCATCGAATAGACACTCAACACCCCCAGCCCTTTGAAAATCCTGGCGGACTCCGCCGCAACACGCGGGATCGCACTCCGGCAATCCCGCTTCCGGCAACAGCCGGATACATTCATGACACGCCATGCCGGATTGATGGGTACCCCGGCCCCGTTCAATCGGCAACTTGGCCATATCCGGCACATAGCCTGAAATCCGGGCTGTCCGCAAGACACAAAAAACCCGCCGCTCCTTTCGGGAACGGCGGGTTTTTTCAATGAAAAGCAACAGGGCTTAGGCAGTCGCTTCCGTCGTGGCGGGAGCTTCAGGAGCCTTGATCTGCGGCATATCGATGATTTCGATGATCGCCATGGGAGCCGAGTCCGTCAGGCGCTGTCCGAGCTTCACGATACGGCAGTAACCGCCTTGGCGGTCAGCACAGAGGCCGGCAATTTCGTCGAACAGGCGCTTCACGCACTTGTCCTGATGGATGGTACCCGTCACAAGGCGGCGGGCATGAATATCACCGCGCTTGGCAAGCGTGATCAGCTTTTCGACATAGGGGCGAAGAGCCTTGGCCTTGGCAAGGGTCGTCGTAATGCGACCGTATGTGACCAGGCTGCAAGCCTGGTTGGCAAGAAGAGCCTTGCGGTGGGAAGCCTTGCGCTGAAGCTTGGATTTTTTTACTCCGTGTCTCATGGTATTCTATTCTGTTTGATGTATATATTGTTGAAATTAAACCTCGTCGTCGTCGTAGGCTTCGATATTGTGGGAAATCAGGGCGTGAATGTCCGCAGCGCGCACATCGTCGGATTCCGCACGCATCTTCGGAGCCGGGGCCGGTCCGGAAAGAAGCTTCGGATCGAACTGCATGCCGAGGGAAAGGCCATGCTGCACGAGCTTGTCCTTGATTTCGTTGAGGGACTTCTTGCCGAAATTGCGGTACTTGAGCATTTCGCTTTCCGTCTTCATGGCGAGCTGGCCGACCGTCGTGATGTTGGCGTTGTTGAGACAGTTCGCGGCGCGGACGGAAAGTTCGATTTCGTTCACGCTCATGTTGAGGAGTTTACGCAGCTGTGCGGTATTGCCGTCCTGGGAATCCGAAGAAGCCTGTTCGAACGTCACCTGGCGTTCATCGCTTTCGACGAACACATCGAGATGGTGGCGAAGGATGGCAGAAGCCTGAAGCATTGCGTCGTTCGGAGAAATGCGACCGTCTGTCCACACTTCCATGATCAGCTTGTCGTATTCTGTCATCTGGCCGACACGGGCGTTTTCGACGCCGTACTTCACACGGACAACTGGGGAGAAAATGGAGTCGATCGGGATCACTCCGATCGGGCGATCCTTCACCTTGTTTTCTTCACTGGTGTGGAAACCGCGGCCCACGTTGACTTCGAAATCGCAGTCGAGAATCGTGTTCTGGTCGAGCGTGCAGATCACCTGATCCTTATTGACCACTTCATACATCGTATCTTCCTGAATGTCTCCGGCAGTCACAACGCCCTGCTTCGTAACACGAAGGGACAGGGTGCGGGGCTCCTTGCCATGGTGGACGAACTTGACCTTCTTGAGGTTCAGGACGATTTCCGTCACATCTTCCACCACGCCCGGAAGGGAGGTGAACTCGTGCTGCGCACCGGCGATGCGGACGGAGGTAATGGCAGCGCCTTCAAGGGAGCTGAGGAGGACGCGGCGCAGGGAATTGCCCAGCGTATGACCGAAACCCGTTTCGATCGGTTCTGCGACGAACGTGACATGGTTCGGGTTGGCGGGATCTTCGATGCGTTCAAGACGGCTAGGGATCTCGAAGCGGGCCAATTGAATGGCGTCCTTGGTGTCTTTCTTTTCTGTTTCCGACATGGTATGTGAGTGACCGGGTTCCCCTTCGAGCGAGCTCTCATTTCCAAAGAAATCCGAAGGACCGACGGCCGGGTTTTAATGACTCGCGCGGCAGCGACTATACACGGCGCAAAAGAAAAATCCAACTCTTTTTGCAAAATGACGCGAAATTTCTCTCCAGCGCCCCATTCATGGGGATTTTCAAGAGAAATTTCGCTTCATTTTTCACCCGGTTTTCATCCGGTGCACACCTGCCTCTCACCCCTCTTTGTTCAGAGGCACCAACTCCTCGCCGCCCGGATCGCGGTACAAATGGAACCCGGTCCCCTTCGTACAGGAAACGGTCACCCGGTGATAACCGGCCTGCAGAAGAATACCGCGCTTGCCGCTCTTCCGGGCATCGCCTTCCGTCGTACCTTCCGCCATGGACGAAGTCGCTTCCGACTTGCCGTCATAATTGAAATCGGCGTCGACCAACTGCATATCCCACAACCGTACGAAGCCCCGGGCATCCTTGCCGTCGAGACGGAGGCGGAACTTATATTCGCCATCCTCCGGAATATGAATATAAAACACATGGTTTTCCCCGCGAGCATCGACCGACAGCTCATCCTTTCCGGGAACAGCGACGGAAGGCACCGGCACACTGTCATAGGGGCGTTCCGCGCAACGCCCCCGGGTCGGATGGCAGTAATCGTAAATCCGGCGCATGCGGAGCACCTGCTCGTGCATTTGCCGCTGCATTTTGCTGCCTTCGGCCGTATCGGCCAGATTGCGGCGTTCACCCGGATCCTTCAGTGTATCATAAATCTCGAAAGCATCCTCGTGGCTCTGAATATTCGAGCGAACGCCCTTGTATTTACCCAAGTAGATACACTGCATCTCACCCCGTTCTGCACGGCGACGCTGCGGGGCGAAATCCGCATATCCAGGAGTTTTCAGCCTGGATGCGGACTTTTTGGCGCAATATTCGATATAGACCGGGCTTGCAGCCTGCTTCCCCTTCCCGGTGAGAGTCGGCAGCAGAGATACTCCATCGCAGCGCCAGGGCGCGCTTCGCCCCGCCATATTCGAAAATGTAGCCATCCAGTCCTGGAACTGGCACGGCAAATCGCTGCTTTTGCCAGAAGGAATCCTGCCGGGCCAGCGCACGATCGTCGGCACGCGGCAGCCGCCTTCCCAAATATCCTGCTTAACGCCGTCGAACGGACCGTAATTCCGAAAGAACTGCGGATTCTGACCTCCTTCGTCATGCGGACCGTTGTCGGATGTAAACACGATGACCGTATTCCTGTCGATGCCGAGATCCTTCAGCAATTGAACCAAATCGCCGATGCCATCATCCACACGCGCCACCATCGTGGCATACCGTTTTTCCGCCATCGGCCAGTCCTTCTTGGCGTAACGGGGATAAATCCATGAATTGATCTTACCCTGCGCCGTATTGATCAAACGATGCGGTTCGCCGAGCCACTGCATGCCGCCCCGAAGGCCGCCACCTGCAGGATAAGGCCCTGTCGGAATTTCCAGTTCCGAATGGGGAGCGATATAGGTCAAGGCCAGAAAAAAGGGCTTTGCAGGATCCTGCCGATGCGTGTCGACTATCCATTTCTTGGCGCGCGCCGTCAGCAAATCCGTCGAATAGGCCTTGTCGCACTGGCCTGTAATCAGAGTTTCTCCATCCCAAATACCGTTAACCTTCGATTTGACCTGCGGAGCAGCCTTATCCTCCTTGGGATAATGCTTGTGCCCCGTCACATGATCCAGATATCCGAAATAGTAATCGAACCCCCTCTTTGTCGGATAGGCGGAAGAAGTCGCAGGAGATCCCTGCATCTCTTGCCCTCCGGCAAGCCCCCACTTGCCGATCATCGCCGTCGCATATCCTGCTTCCTTCAAAACAGTAGCCAGCGTATGATTATTCTCGAGCGGCATATCGAACGAACGGTCCCTGATGACCTTGGCATGCCCCTGATGGACTCCGGAAAACAGGGAAGCCCGTGCGGGGGCGCATACGGGACAGGATGTATAATGGCGCTTCAGAAGCATCCCCTCATTCGCCAGCTTGTCAAGATTGGGATTCTGCATGGCAGGAAGTCCCTTCTTCAAACGGTCGTTCTGGTAGATGCCCAGATCGCCCCAGCCCATGTCATCCACCAGTACCAAAATGATATTCGGTTTTTGCGATTCGGCGGCGAAACAGCAACAGGCAATTGACAAAAAACACCACAACAAACAGCAAAAATCTCGTATCTTCATCTTTATTAATACGTGAAAAACAATACACTTCTTTCATCTCCTCATCAAAAAAAAAATGACAACCCCGGTTTTCCGATGAAAACCGGGGTTGATTCAATAAACGGGAGAGGCCCTCAAACCTTTTTCAAGTCGATCATATCGTTGACGATATTCAGCGACTCCCTCAATTCGGGATCAAGGCCCGAAGGATAATCGGGAGCCTCGTCGAGGTCGCTTGTCGGATCTTCCGACATGATCATGAAATCGTTCTTATCCTTTTCGATGGAAGCCTTCTGCAAACCGTCCTTCTTCACGTCTTCCAGATTGAGGCGGAAAATCGCCATCGTTTCCTCATCGTCCTTGGCCATGTCGGCATAGCGGACTTTGCGTTCCGTATCGATACTCTTCTTGCGGGCAAGGAGTTCGTCGTTTTCCTTCACACGCTCGGCCTTGTTCAGGGAAACGGAGTTCTTCAGCGTACGTTCGCGGAAGCGGGCGATATCCTCCTTCATGTACTGCATATCCTTATCCTTGGACACGCGGCTTTCGCTCCGTGCCTTCAGCACGGGAAGCATCTTGTCCACATCCTTGGACTTCGTATAGTGGGGAGCCTTGGGAATTTCATCGTACGGCATGGCGTAATCGAGCACGCCTTCACCGACTTCAAAAGCAGCGGAAGCCGTCGGCAGCACGATATCGCTGGCTACGCCTTT
The DNA here is from genome assembly GCF_900097105.1 of Neoakkermansia glycaniphila. GTDB lineage: Bacteria > Verrucomicrobiota > Verrucomicrobiia > Verrucomicrobiales > Akkermansiaceae > Akkermansia > Akkermansia glycaniphila. The sequence continues at coordinate 521,001 of NZ_LT629973.1, forward strand.
CAGCTGCGTGGAGCCGCCTGCGATACGGTAGAACTTCTGCACCGTCACCTTCAGCATCCCCGCACGTTCGCGGGAAGCGAAATACGGCAAATAATCGCCCACGGAGAGCGGCACCTGCACCGTACCCTTGCCGAAACTCGTCGTATCACCCACGATCACGGCACGGCCGTAATCGGCCAGAGCCGCCGCAAAAATCTCGGAGGCGGACGCACTCAGCTTGTTGCACAGCACGACGACCGGTCCCGTGAAAATAGGCTTGCCGCTCACGGTCTTGCAATCGACATTGCCCCGGAAATCCTTGATCTGCACCACGGGACCGGCTCCGGTAAAGAACCCGACCATCTTGCGGACTTCTTCCAGAGACCCGCCGCCGTTGTTGCGAAGATCGACCACGAGGCCTTCAACATTCTCCTTGCTCATGCGCTGGAGAATCTTTTTCACGTCCGCCGCACACTTCACATCGCCTTCCTTGAGGTCGGAATAGAAAGCGGGCAGAGTCAGAATGCCGAGGCGCGTCACCTTGCCGTCCTTGCCTTTCAGATCGATAATCTTGCCGGAAGCCATCTCATCCTTCATCTCCACCTTCTGGCGCACGATCGTCACGATCTTCACGTGGCCGGGATTATCGGCAGGCTCCACCTTCAGGCGCACGGGCACACCCACCTTGCCCCGCACAAGGTCAACTACCTTGTCGATCCCCATATAGAGAATATCGGTCATCTCCCCGCTGTTGGTCGAGTCGACAGCCACGATGCGGTCATCCAGCTTCAACTCTCCGGACTTCTCGGCAGGGCCACCCTTCACGATCCCGGCAATCTTCGTCGAACCGTCGTCTTCTGCTGTCAGCAAAGCGCCGATACCCACCATGGATGTCGTCATGGCCGCCATGAATTTTTCCTCTTCGCGAGCGCTCATGTAATCCGTATGCGGATCGTACACGTGGGACACAGCACCCAGTAGAGACGAAGCCATATCCTCCATATCCGCTTCTCCGACGGTACGCTGCAAACGCTCATAGCGGGCGTGAAGCTTATCCTTGGGGGATTTTTCCTTCAGGGAAGGATCGGGCTTGCCCTGTTCCTTGGCCAGTTTGGCAATACTTTCGCGGCGAAGCGTTTCCGAAAGAAGCTGGTCTGCAATCAGATTTCTCCAGAGCGCATCAAGCTCCTGCTCGTCCTTGGCCCAGTCGACCGTCTTGCGGGAGCGGGCAATCTTCTCGTCTCCCGTGAACGTCATATCGTTCTGGTCAATCAACTGGCGGGCACGCGAAATACGCTTCAGCGCACGGCTGCTGTATGCATCATACAACTCCTGGGCCAACCTGCTCGTCTCATTGCCGAGAAGATAATCGTCGATCTCCGTCCCATACTTCTTCATCAGCGCATCCACATCCTTCTTGGTAAAATAAATGCGCGCCGGGTCCACCTCCTTGAGGTAGCTCAGCAGAAACTTCTGCGACATTTCATCATTGAACTCGGCATGGGAGAAATGGGCATTCTGCAGCATCAGAGAAAACTGCTTGCCGATCTGATCGAAATCCGGGGCAGCCTGCACCGTACAGGAAGCAAAGGCCGCAACCGACATGGCGGACAATACCAGCTTGCGAGTCCAATTAAACATCGTCATCTTCATATACAAAATCTTGTCTTGAATTGGGGTAAACGCACCTCATGCCGCAAAGCCGGACGCGTCGTTCTGAACAAGTCTACGCATTTGAAAGGGGAAGTCTATCTCAATCTATGCCTTTTCCTGAAAAGAAATGTCAGTAAGCCCCATGAATGCGGCATGCCTCTCCGCCTCACCGGGAACGGCCCGACACCATGACACGAATGCGCCACCCGGCCAGAAGCAGGGGAATCAGCCCCATGATCGCCAGATAAAAACCGTCCCTCTGCAGCGTGGACACAGTCCCGTGATCCGCACTGTAGCCCGGATCATCCGGATTCAACCCGTCTCCCATGAATGCCACGGGCTGGCGCTCCGCCAGGAAAATGCCCGGCCGCTCATGCTCGTTGCGGCTCTGCCGCTGCGCCTCGGCCAGTTCGAAAATACCGAGAATACGGTCATTCACATAATAATCGGCCATGGGAATCGACCCTTCCTTCGGCTGCTCGAACTCTTCAAGCAAAGCATCGAACGCCTTCTGGCCCGTACCGCCCAGAGCCTCACGGCGAATCGCGCGGATACGCAACTTCGCTTCCTTCTCATCAACAGCTTCCATGGAAGACATCGCCGCCAGCGCGCGGAGCAGACGGCGCAGTTCCGTATTCTCCGCCGTGGAAAGCACACCGGGCTTCTTCTTCAGCTCCTCCACGCGCGCATGCACCTTGCGCCGCTCGACCTCCCACGGATTGCCCGTCGCCTGCGTCACCACAAGCATCTCGTAGGCATAGCGCAGAGGACACAACTCCGCCACCAGAGGCACGCGTCCCGGCTTCAATCGGCCGTTCTCATCCGCACGATGGGCCGACCACGGCAGGAACTGGTTCATCTCATTGAACGGAATCATCGCCCCCGCCAGCAGAATCTGCGGCACAAGCAGCAGCGGCACGATATTCAAAGCCGTGCGTTCCGTACGCACAAAGGCGGAAACCATCAGCGACAAGGCAATGCCGACAAAAGACGTAAGCACCATCACCAGCCAGTACTGCTCGAACATATCGCTGATGCCCAGCACGGTATTGCCTACCAAAAGATACAGCGCGCACTGAAAGGCGGAAATCCCCGTCAGCACGAGCACCTTCGCCCCCAGATACCCCGTAATGAAAGGCCGGTAATTGCTCTCGCGCTTCAGTACGGGGCGATCCTTCAGAATCTCGCTGGCGGAATCCGTCAACCCGAAAAACATCGCCACCACGATTGACAGGAACAAATAGGGAGGAATATGCAGCGCGGACTTGAAAATATATTCCGGAGTCGACGAGGCACGCAACGTCGTCGCAATCAGCAGAGCCAGCACCGGCCCTTCGAGAATCATCGTATACAGCCCCATGCGGCTCCGCACGCGCCCGAGGAACGTACGAATCATCCAAATGCGGGAAAGCCGCCAAAGCTCCTTCGCCGTACGCGGCTGCACCTCAGCCAGCTCCCGCCCCTTCTGCTTCACGGACGAAGCCGGAGGCGGCATCTCGCGCCCGTTGATCAGCTTGCGGTACACATAGCCCTCATACCGCTCCTGCCAGAAGCGGGGACTCTGCCGGCGGCGCATATCAAGCCACTTCAACGGCGCTTCCAGCACCTCGAACACATAATCGGCCCCACCGGAACGCTGAGTCTCCGGTGAAACGGCAATCCCCATCTCCTGCGCCGCACGGCGGAAATACTCCATCATCCCCGCAGGATCACCCCAGTACGCCATCTGCCCGCCATGATCGAGCACCAGCACCTTATCGAACCGCTGCAGCAGCCCCGGACTCGGGCGGTGCAGCGTCACAATCACCACCTTATCACGAGTCATCGTCTCCAGCGTATCGATCACCCGCTCCGCATCGCCCGATGCCAGACCGCTGATCGGCTCATCCACGAGGAACACATCGGCAGCCCCCGTCAAATCGAGGCCGAGATTCAGCCGCGTACGCTCACCGTCCGAAATAATACGCTCACCCGCACGGCCCACGCGGCGCGATGCCAGATGGCCGAGGCCGATATAATTCAGAATCGCCTGCACGCGGCGGCGGCGGTCAAGGCGGCTCAAGCGCGGACGCCTGATAATCGAAGCCTGGTAAATATGCTCCTCCACCGTCATCGCCTCATCGAGAATATCCTCCCGGGGAATATAGGCGATATACCTACGCAATTTATCCGTCTGCCGCGAAAGCAACTCGTCATTATAGCGGATGCGTCCGCGCGTCGGCGGCAAATGCCCGGCAAGCAGGGCGAGCAGCGTACTCTTGCCGGAACCGCTCGGCCCCAGAATACAAGTCATCTCACCGCGCGAAGCCGTAAAATCGATATTATCCACCACGCGCCCGGCACGGGAAAAATCCTTCGTCAGCCCCTCCACCGCCAGCGTACTGATCGTATTCGACTCCTCGTCCAGCACACCGAGGGAAAAATGGCATCGCAACGACTGGTACGGGCTGAGGCGGATCAAATCTCCGTCCTTCAAAAGCATCTCCGCACGCACCGGAAGATCGCGAACCGTCATATTCGCCGACGACTCGATCACATGCAGCATCCCCGTATTCGTCCCCTTCGAAAACACCACCTCGAACAGCACACCGGGAGACAGGCCGGGAGTCAACAGCAAATCCCCATGCTGCACGCGGTGAGGAAGATTCGTCACCCGGATCTTCCTCGTACCGGGATCCAGCAAAAAGCTATTGCCCGTATCGCGTGTCGCATTGCGGATCTCTGCCATCACGAAAGGACCTTCACCCTTCAGGGTAAAAGGATCGAAATACGAAATACGCACCGGCTCGCCCTGATGCACCGGCACCGTACCCACCCTGCACTCCGCATCGTGCCTCAGCACCTCCAGCTCGCAATCGAGTCCCAGCTTCATCCGCACATCGCTGCCGCGCGAACGGAAACGCGAAACCTGCAAACTCCCCTGCTCCAGATGCAGATAATACACCACGCGCACCCCGGAACGCTTCGCCTGCAAATAAAACTCGAACTGCCCGTAGCCCACCGGCCCCGAAGGAAGCACCACGAACTGCCCCGTGGAAAGCGGCACCATCCTGCCGCGAAACAGCGTACGCCCGCGCACCATGAACGGCACATCGCCGTCATTGATCACCAGCATCAGCTTCAGGCACCGCAGCACGCGGAACCGCACACCGTCGTCCACCGGAGGCAAGGCCACCTCGGCCTGCCCGCGCAGAGACGAAAAACTCACACTCTCCACCGGAGGCTCCGCCCGCGCATCGGGCGAATCAAGCAGCCGCTCCAGCAGCGGCGCCATCCCCGGCAACATCAGGCCGAACGTCACCTCCTCGAACAACTCCTTCTCCGACATCCGGTCGCCCGCCGTACGAATCAGCGCCAGCACCTCCAGCGCCAGAGAAACCCTCTCCGCATCCGACCGCCCGGCCGCAGCCACCCCCAAAGCATCCTCCAGACTGTACTGCGACTGCAGCGACCTCTCGAACCGCCGCGCCAGCCAGCTATGCTCCACATCCGGGAAATTGTACCGCAGAATATCCAGAGCCGCATCCGCATCCCCCGCGCTGATATAAAGCTGCCTCGCCAGAATCGAAGCAAACAGATCCACCACCGTCGCCGCGTGCGCCCGGTCGGACTCCTCCTGCCTCCTCCACCATGCCGGAGAACCGCCCAGCAGCCTCCAAACGGCTGACTGCCATGCCAGAATCCTGCGGCGCAACCTCGGAATGAAAGATGGAATCTCGCTCATGCTTCCGCCCCTCCTCCTTCAACACCGCACTTCCCCGCTCCCGGGCAAAGCTCCTCCCAGCCGGGGAAATTCCACTGCCGGGGGAATGCCGAACACTGCGCAGGCTTCACCGCCTGAATACGGCACCCGCCCTCCTCCAGCATCATACAGGCCCCATCCTCGCCCTCCCTGATCGAAAGCCCCTGCCGGTTCGCCCGCAGGCGGCAGCACTCGTTCACGAACGCCTCTGTCTCCATCCCGAGAAAAGCGGCGATCGCCTCCACCTCCGCATCTTCGATACACACATCACCCTCCCAGCGGCAACAGGCGCCGCAACGTTGGCAGAAATGAACGACAGGAAGCATCGGCGGAATCATACCCCAGACACCCCGCCATATCAACGCTAAACCTCCGCAACGAAAGGACGAAACACCCGCTCCGGCACCGGCTGCAACCGCCGCGGCCGCACACACGCACCGGGCATCCGCCCGAATCGCCCTAAAAAAGCGGAACGAATGAAATTGAGCCTTGAAAAAAACCGTGAGATCATGTTCAATAAAAGCGTTAAGTATGGACTCCGAAGGTTATAGAAAAACAGCGCCCGACGTATTCAACTGGGATACCGTACAACTGGCGCTCAAAGCAGCCGAAGAAGGCGTCTACTGCTGGGAAATCGACAAGGAAGTCATCCACTACACCGACCGCTGCCTCACCATGATGGGACTCCATCACCACGAAGTGGCGCCCAACATCTTCACCAACCCGGAGCAAACCATCCACCCGGAAGATCTCTCCTTCTTCCGACACGAACTCCAGCGCTACCTCAACGGGCACACCCACCTGCCCATGCGCATCGAAATCCGCCTCCTCAGCCAAACCTCCCGCGCATGGCGATGGATACGCGTCAACGGCCTTGCCGACCGCGACGAACACCACCGGCCCACCCGCCTCGTCGGAGTCTGGGTCGACATCTCCCGCCGCAAAACATCCGACCAGCGCGCACAGGAAGAACGCGACCTCTTCCGCACCCTCATCGAACACATCCCCGACAACATCTACTTCAAAAACCGCGAATCCCGCTTCGTCATGGCGAACTCCGCCACCGCCCGCAAACTCGGAGTCTCCACCCCCTCCGACCTCATCGGCATGAAAGACGAACACTTCTTCGGCAAGGAAATGTCCGACATCTCCCGCCGTGAAGAACTCGAAATCATGGAAACGGGCCGCCCCTTCTCCTCCCGCATCCACCATGAAGTCTGGAAAGACAAGGAGGAAACCTGGAGCCAGATCACCAAATTCCCGTGGTACGACCGTGAAGGCCACCTCAAAGGCATCGTCGGCATCTCCTCGGACGTCACCAAACTCGTCCAGGCCGAACAAAAAGCCCAAATGGCCGCCGACATCCTCGACCGCCGCAACCAGGCCCTCGAAAAAGAAGTCGACCTCGCACGCGAAATCCAGCTCTCCCTCCTCCCCTACTCCATCCCCTCCCGCGCCTGGCAAACTCCGGACACCCCGTCCCGCCTGCGCAGCGCGAACTTCCACCACATCTTCGCCCCCTCCGAAGGCGTTGCGGGCGACTGCTTCGAAGTCTTCTCCGTCGGCGACACAGGCGTCGGCGCCATGATCTGCGACGTCATGGGCCACGGCATCCGCGCCGCCCTCATCGCCTCCATGCTCCGCGGCCTCATGGAACAACTCTCCGGCCTCGGCAGCGACCCCGCGCAATTCCTCGCCTCGCTCAACCGCCAGCTCACCCGCATCCTCGTCCGGGCCAACGTCACCATGTTCGCCTCCGCCATGTATGCCTACATGGACCTCAGCACAGGCACACTCACCCTCTCCTCCGCCGGACACCCGGCCCCCATCCTCCTCTCGCCCGAAGGCAAGGCGACCATGCCCGCCCTGCCCCGCTCCATGGCTCTCGGCCTCCTCGAAACCACCCTCTACCACAACACCGAACTCCACCTCGAATCAGGCAGCAAACTCATGCTCTACACCGACGGCCTCACCGAAGCCGCCAACAAGGAAGGAGACGAACTCGGAGCCGGACGCGTCATGGACGAACTGGAACAGCTCGCCCCGCAGGACATCAAAACCATGATCCTCGGCGCCCTCAAATGCGCCGGACACTTCACCGGATGCTCCCAGCTCTCGGACGACATCTGCCTCCTCGGCATGGAATACCGGGACGACCCCATCCCGGAAGAAACTCCAGCCGAAGCCTGAACCGGGCATCCCCTCCGGGCATTCAAACCGGAAAACGCACTTAAGCCGCACTTTGGACTTCACTTGCAGGCCATTTTGCTGCATTCTCATGCCCGGTTAAACCCATCCAAAAGGATCTATGAAAATTGTCGTCGCTTACTCCGGTGGCCTTGACACTTCCGTACTGTTGAAGTGGCTCAAGGAAAAGTACAATGCAGAAATCATCGCCTACTGCGCAGACGTAGGCCAGGCCGACGAACTCGACGGCCTCGAAGCCAAAGCCCTCGCCACCGGCGCCTCCAAATGCTACATCGGCGACCTCAAGGAAACCTTCGCCCGCGACTACATCTACCCGATGTTCCAGGCCAATGCCCTCTATGAAGGCCGCTACCTCCTCGGCACCTCCATCGCCCGCCCCTGCATCACCAAAGACATGATCGACATCGCCATCAAGGAAGGCGCCGATGCCATCGCCCACGGTGCCACCGGCAAAGGCAATGACCAAGTGCGCTTTGAACTCGCAGCCAACGCACTCGCCCCGCAGCTCAAAGTCATCGCCCCGTGGCGCGACGACGAATTCCGCAAACAATTCCCGGGCCGCAGCGAAATGATCGCCTATGCCGAATCCCACGGCATCCCCATCCGCCAGTCCATGAAAAAACCCTACTCCATGGACCGCAACCTCCTGCACATCTCCTTCGAAGCCGGCATGCTCGAAGACATTTGGTACGACGCCACCACGGAAAAAGACCGTGCCATGTACGTCCTCTCCGTCTCTCCGGAAGAAGCTCCCGACACACCCCAGTACGTCCAGCTCCTCTTTGAAAAGGGCAACGTCATCGGCCTCGCCACCGAAGGGATCGAAGACATCATGAAAGAAACGGGCGTCACCGCCGAAGGCACCCGCGGAGAATACACCCTCCTCTCCCCCTATGGCGTCATGATGGTCCTCAACACCCTCGGCGGCAAACACGGCATCGGTCGCATCGACATCGTTGAAAACCGCTTCGTCGGCATGAAAAGCCGCGGCGTCTACGAAACCCCCGGCGGCACCATCCTCCTCGCCGCCCACCGCGACCTCGAAACGCTCACCGTCGACCGCGAAGCCCAGAAAGTGCGCGACAGCCTCATCCCCGAATACGCAGCCATGGTCTACAACGGCTTCTGGTTCGCTCCCGAACGCGAAGCCATCCAGGCCCTCGTCACCAAAACGCAGGAAACAGTCAACGGAGAAGTCCGCCTCAAACTCTACAAGGGCAACGTCATGCAGGCCGGACGCCGCTCCCCGAACTCCCTGTACAGCGAAGAAATCGCCACCATGGAAGGCGGCTACGAAGAACTCTACAACCAGAACGACGCCACCGGCTTCATCGCCCTCAACGGCCTCCGTCTGAAGCAGTTCAGCCGCGTCAACAACAAGTAAAACCTATTCCTCAAGCCCGTTCTGCGACCACGTGGAGCGGGCTTTTTCTCTCTCTCTTATGTCTACCTCGAACGTACCGTCCGTCTTTTACCACCCCGGAGTCTTCTCCATGGGCAAATACACCGGCATCTCGCGCTACATCTGCTCCCTGCTGGACGAATTCGAGCGCATGGGCATACGCTTCGGCTTGCCGCTCCGCCATACGGACAACGGCTACCTTCCCAAAACAACCTTCTTCCCCCGCACCTCGGGAGAAACCCCGCAAGCCCCGATCTCCGCACGGCTCCTGCACGCCATCGGACGCCGCACCTCCAAAAAAGACGCCTTCGACAAACACCTGATGAGGGAAACCGCCCGCAAGGCCTTCCGCCGCGGCAACTACAACCTCATCCACCCTACCCACACCAACGAACTCAGCCTCCTGGACTACGCGGGCAACACGCCGATGGTCATCACCATCCACGACATGATCCATGAAATCCTGCCTGAAGCCTTCCCGGCAAACGACCCCACGGCAGCCCGCAAAAAACTCTTCGCCGACCGGGCCGGACGCATCATCGCCATCTCGGAAAAAACCAAACAGGACATCATTGACATCCTGCATATCTCGCCGGACAAAATCGACGTCGTCCACCACGGCAACTCCCTCACACTGCCCGACCAGCCCGAACTCATCCCCTGCGACCGCCCCGACCGCTACCTGCTCTTCGTCGGACACCGCACCGCCTACAAAAACTTCGACCGCATGCTCGCGGGCCTGGCCCCTATCCTCCGCAACGACCGCACCCTCCACCTCCTCTGTATCGGAGGCACACCGTGGACACAGCAGGAACAGGAACGCATCCGCACGCTGGACATCGCCTTGCAAATACACCAGCAATATGCCGACGACACCCGGCTCGCCCTCCTCTACCACCACGCGCTGGCCTTCATCTTCCCTTCCTACTACGAAGGCTTCGGCCTCCCCATCCTTGAAGCCTTCGCCTGCGGTGCGCCCGTCCTCTGCGCCCGTGCCAGTTGCTTCCCCGAAATAGGCGGTGATGCCAGCCTCTACTTCGACCCCCACGATGAAAACTCCATCGGTGAAACCGTCCTCTCCACCATCCGCGACCAGGACAAACGGCAGGAAATGATCTCGCAGGGAACAGACCGACTTTCCCTCTTCACATGGGAAAAAGCGGCCCGCAACACGCTCGACAGCTACCGCCTCGCGCTTCAACAAGCATCGCACACGGCATGAACCCCGTCAAAAAAACCATCTTCCGCATCCTTGCCTCCCTCTCGCGGGCATGGTGCCGCATACACGGGGCTCAAATCGCCCCCACCGCCCTCATCACCGGATTTCCCCACATCAAAGTACGCCGGGGAGCCACCCTCATCCTTGAAGAAGGAACCACCGTTCACTCCCTGCGCGGCATGAACCCCGTCCTCACCACGCGAGCCACTCTGGCCGCCAATGCGGACGGAGCCGAACTCATCCTGAAAAAAGGCGCAGGCATCAGCGGCGCCTGCATCGTCTGCACATCCCGCATCGTCATCGGGGAAAACTCCATCATCGGGGCAGACGCCCTCATCCTCGACAACGACGCCCACCTGCCGGACACCCGTCCGGGCTGGATCTCCACCCTCACCCAAAAAAAACACGGCCGCCCCATCACCATCGGCGCCAACTGCTTCATCGGCGCGCGTGCCATCATCCTCAAAGGAGTCACCATCGGCGACGGAGCCGTTATTGCAGCAGGAACCGTCGTCACGCGCGACGTCCCCCCGGCACACCTCGCCTGCGGCAACCCTGCCCAATGCACTCCGCTCCCCGAGCGCATGCGGCAATCGTCATAAACCCGTACCGCCGGACACGCCTCTCTTCTTCACCTTCTCTTCCCGAAGGTACGGAAGCAGATAATTCCCGATCACCCGTGCAGCGTCATCATCCAGATGATCGTCATCCGTATACCACGACGCCCCCGTTTTCGGATTCACGATCGGAAACACATCCCCTTGCCGCAGCACCTCCTCAACACGCAAAACCTTAGCCAGCCCTTCCTCCTCCAAACGCCTGAACGCCTCACGCGCATATGCCGTCTCCTTCAAATAACGCTCGCGGGGAACGGCCAGCCTTGCAGCCCAATCGTTCCCCGAAGAACCGACAATCAACGAACGGGCATACAGCTCCGTCGGATACAACTCATCGGGCGCAATCTGTGCATCGCGAATCACCGGAGTCTGAGACAACACATAACACTGCGCCCCGGATTGGCCCAGCACCCGAGTCAGGCGCGACAGGAACGAATACACATTCGCATCGTCTGCATGCAAGTTCCTCGAAATCATCACCACACGAATACCCGACAACTTCACATACTCCACCAACTGCTTCAGGAAACGGCCCTGAGGATCCTGCAAATCGTCCTGAAAATCATGCGTCACATGCGCATTCTGAACCACGAGCACGCCCGAAAGACCGTTCTGCTTGCAAACAGCATCCAAACCATGTTCAAAATGCCCCGTATGGCTATCTCCAATCATCAAAAACGAAGGAGAATACCTGGTATCGCCGATATAATACAACTCCGTCAGCGGAGCCTGTGAATACAGCCGGAACGCCGGATTCTCGCGGTTCGCGCCCCAACGGCCCAAACCGCCCACCGTACCGACCGTCTGCTGCAACTGCTTCTCGAACACGCTCTGCTCGCGATGCTTCCAACCGTCTAATCGCTGTTGCCACATCCCGGCATGGAACTTCCAGCGCGCGGTAAAAGCGTCGGATGCGAACCGCCCGTTAGGCGCACTCGCATTGGCCTGAGGATGCACCACATCGCGCCAGCCATCACTGGCCAGCGTCGCCACGCACAAAACCGTCGTCAAACACATCCCCGTACCGGCCAGCAGAAAATAACGCGACGGCTTCCAATCGGACACGCGGAAAGGCAACTCCAAAAACTTCCACGACAAACACGCCATCAAACAGGAAACGGCAAACATACCCATATATTCCCACCAGAACAACGGACTGGGAGACAAAACATCGGCAAACCGCACATACTTCCAGAAAACGATCACGGGCCAGTGCCAGAGATACAGCGAATAGGAAATTTTGCCGACAAAAACGAACGGAGAAGAACGCAACATCCCTCCGACACACCCCACACCCCCATACCTCAGCACCAGCAAAGCCCCGGCCACGGAAGGCAGAGCAGCCAAACCGGGAAAAGCCGTAGTCGGCGTATAAAACAAATAGGGATAAACAATCAGCATCAACCCGGCCAGTGCAGGCCAATCATGCCATCTCCGCAACTGATCCCGAGACATCGCAGGCACAAACGCCAGCAACCCTCCCGCCATCAACTCCCAGCTCCTGTATTGCAGCAGATAAAACGCCGATTTTGCATCACCCTGCTCCATCGCCGCCCAAGCCAGATACAGGGATGCGAACGTCAATAAAAACAGCACGGGCACCATCAGCGGCCTGATATACTTGTACAGCGCCCATATCAGAATGGGCACAAACACATAAAACTGCTCCTCCACACTCAGGGACCATAAATTCAACAACGGATTACTATGGCATCGGGAGGCGAAATAGCCGCCTTCATTCCAGAAATAGAAATTGCTCAGAAAAAAACAGGAACTCTGCGCAGCTCCGGCCCAATACATCAGCAAACTGGCCGAAAACAGGCATAATCCTATCAGGAAAACGCCCAGAATCAGACCGAAATAAGCGGGAAAAATACGCTTGATGCGCTTCTTGTAGAAATCCTGCACCGTAAACGTTCCGGAACGCACGCTCGACAGAATGCCACGAGTAATCAAATACCCGGAAATCACGAAAAACACATCCACCCCGGTATAGCCGCCGGAACAAATCGCCGGAGACAAATGGTACAGAAGCACAGGAATCACGGCCAGCGCCCGCAACCCGTCAATATGGGGAAAATAGGTAGAGTGGATATAGGAGGGAGCAGGACTGTTCATTGCATGGAGATGCAATGAAATATACAAAAACACGTGTTAAGTCAAGCCCTACTCAGCATATCATACCCGCCCGTTCTTCTCCGCAAGGCCTGCCAGCCATCTGCTCTGCTCCATCCCAGCCGCCTCTTCCGCCGTAAAACCCATCCGGGGCCGCCAGTTGATGCCTCCCACCGTACCCGGAACATTCAGGCGGCGACCGTCATCGAACAGCTCCGTCCACATCATCGCCACATAGCGCGAACGGCACGCCAGCAAGGCATCGAACATCGCATTCTTGATCTGCGGATTCCAGGCGGCCAGCACCGTCTCCTCGTTCATGCCGCAAAACTCGGCGAAACACATCAGAACGCGCCTTCCGTCCTCGTACCCCGCCTTCAAGGCATCCATCTCCTCCTTGCCGGGGACGGGCTGCGCCGCTTCCGCACCGCGAAAGGCTTTCACCTTCTCCCAACACTCATTCCATGTATCCACAATCGGCGGAAAATCGTGCGTCGCATACACCGCAAACGAACAGGGATGATACGCATCACCCATCACAATATGCCCGTCTTCCCGAATCTCCCAGTGGGGAATCTTGAACCCGGCAATCCGGAGCAACTGCAAATCGGGCCGCACGTAATCCGGCACACAGCCCAGATCCTCCCCTATCACCACCGCCGAAGGATCGGCCTCCAGCAGCACGCGCAGCAACCTGTCGCCCTGCGCCAGATTCAACTTCCGATCCTCCTCCGTCCAGTCCGGTCTCGGCTGGAAACCGGGTCGCCGTCCGCCGCAACGCGCTGCCGCTTCATCCGGCGTCAGAGAAAGATACACGGGATTCTCCTCCGGAATCCACGGGAAAGCATAAATACGGTAAAACCCCAGAATATGATCCACGCGGTACATCCTGAAAATACGCGTCGTCATCCGGATGCGCCGCTTCCACCAGGCAAAACCGTCCTCCGCCATCTCCTCCCAGCGGTACAGGGGAATCCCCCAGTTCTGCCCCCACTTCGCCGTAAACGGATCATCCGCAAAATCCCCCTCGGCAGGAGCACCGCCCGACCACGAAACATCGAAATTCCGGCGCTCGAAAAACACATCCGCACTGGCCATCGCCACCCCGATCGGAATATCGCCCATCAAAGCCACACCCCGGCTATCCGCATACCGCCGCACATCATCCCACTGCATGAAAGCCAGCCACTGCAGCCACTTCTCATACAGCATGGCATCGCCATACTCCTCCGACATCAACCGCACACGATCGGGATCCTGCTCCGGCCACTTCCACCACTCGCAGGAACCGAACAGGCGAGACATCACGCGGAAACACGCGAAATCGTCCAGCCAAGCATCCTGCAACAGCACCCAATCCTGAAAATCCCTGCGTCTGCCTTCGAAAGCCTCTCCATCCCGGAAAACATCCCACGCACGCTTCAGCATCACCGCCTTCCATGCCCGCACGCGAGCATAATCCACCAGCGCCGGATCGCTCGCCGGATGCAGAGCATCCATCCCGATCTCCGAAGGCTGCGCCAGCTCCGGCAACCCCGGAACCCACTCCGGCTCCAAAGCTAGATACATCGGCTCCAAAGCCACGGAACTGACGGCTGAATACGGAGACGGAGCCTCCCCCTCACCCAGAGCATTCACAGGCAAAAGCTGCAAAAAACCGACACCGTGATCGGCGGCCCAATCGATCCATTCCTTCAATGCCGCCAAATCCCCAATACCGTGATCATTCTTCCGGCGAAGGGAAAACAGAGGCAACAACACACCAGTCATGCGCGCATTCTTCATCAGGCAACAGTCTATGAACGGGAAGCTCCCTGCTTCCGGTTCCCTTCACTCTATAGGAGACCGGCACGCAAGGCAAGAACAAACAGCTCGATGAAAACACGCGAACGAACCTGTTACACTCTTGTTGCAGAACTCTTGCTTGAAAAGCGGCCCATCCGTGCTATCCTGAATGCATGAATAACCGCTGCATCCTCATCGCGGAAGACGACGCATCCATCCGTCAGGCTCTGGCCGACGCCCTCACCGGAACCGGCTACACCGTCCATGAAGCGGGCGACGGCCGCAAGGCCCTCGAAATCCTCTTCACCCAGCATATTGACCTCGCCCTGCTCGACGTCAACATGCCCGAGGCGGACGGCTTCAAAGTACTGGCCATCATGGAAAAAGAATGCCCGGGCATCCCCGCCATCATGCTCACCGCCCGAGGCGAAGAAACCGACCGCATCAAAGGACTGCAACTCGGCGCGGACGATTATGTCGTCAAACCCTTCAGCATCCTCGAACTCATGGCCCGCATCACGGCCGTCCTCCGCCGCTCGCCCGAACGCCCCAAAATGCCAGCCATCCCCTCCTTCCCCGGCGGAACGATCGACCCTTCCGCCCGAACCGTCATCTTCGACGACGGACGCACCGTCGCCCTCTCGGAAAAGGAATTCGACCTCCTCGTCTACTTCCTCCGCCACCCGAACCGCATCATCGCACAAGAAGAACTCCTCATCCGCGTCTGGGGAAAATCAGCCAAACCCTCGCAAACCCGCACCATCCCCGTCACCCTAGCCCGCCTCCGCGAAAAACTCGGCAGCGACTCCGCCCTCACCCGGGGCTTTGAAAACATGCGCGGCATCGGATACAGCTGGACACCTCCCGTCATTTAGGCATGAAACTGCGCCTCCCCTGGATCATCGCCATCATCGTCACCCTCGTCCTCGGGGGCATGGCGTGGCTCGCGTATGAAGCGAAAACACTGGAAAAACGCTTTGCCAGCCTCGACAGGAAAGCGCAAACAGAACGCCTGCTCCAAATATCCCTCGAAACCGTCAACACCGAACTCGGCCGCCTCCTTCAACCGGAAATCGACCGCCCCTTCTACGAATACCATGAAACCTACGCACCCGGCCTCCCTGAAGAAAAACGGCTGAACAACACCCGCACCTCCCATCCGCTGGCACCATCCCCACTCCAAACGCAAACTCCCGGCTGGATCAAGGGATACTTCATGATCACCCCGGACAGAAAACTGAACACCCCCGCACAGGACAAGCAAATCCTCTCATGGATCAAGGAAACGCCCGGCCTCCTTTCCAACATGTACAACAAGGCGGAAAACCCCTCCGCCCCTGTCGTCATCCCCGGTGAAACGCCGCCTCGCCCCACAAACAGCATCGGCACTATCTCCATCACCGAACAATTCGAAACTGACCCCTACATCCCCGTCGTAGCCTCCCTGCCCCATGGGAGCTTCTTCGCATGGTGGTACAAAAACAACCTCATCTTCATGCGCGGCATCCGCACCACCCACGGATACTACACGCAAGGCTTCATCGTCGAAAAACAAACCCTCGAAAAACTCCTCCTCCCTCTGGTGGACAAACACCTCCCCAAACCCGCCCTCAACGCAGAACACACCCTCGGCGCAGGCAACATCAACCGCCTCCCGATCACCCTAGCACCGGGTCCGGAAATCATCCTACCCGACATGACAGCGCGCACCCGCGCCCTCAACAGCGCCATCCTCTCCATCTACCTCATCCCCGGCATCGCTGCCGTCCTCGTCATCGGCCTCCTCATCTTCTATAGCCGCCTCGTTCGCCGGAGAGACGACTTCGTCTCCACCATCACCCACGAACTACGCACCCCCCTCACCTCCATCACCCTCTACGCCGAAATGCTTGAGCACAACATGGTGCCCGACTCCAAAAAACACGAATACTACACCTCCCTCTACAAAGAAAGCACCCGCCTCTCACGCCTCGTGGAAAACGTCCTCGCCTTCTCCAAGCTCACGCGCGGCAAACTGCGCGGCAGGCAGGACTGCGACACCGGGGAAAACATCTTCAACCAGGTCGTCGACAAAATCCGCCCGCGCCTTGAAGAAGCAGGCTTCACCGTCAGCCTCGCCATCGCCCCGCAGGCACGCATCCTCCCCATCCGTACCGACATCATCTCCCTCGAACAAATCCTCGGCAACCTCGCCGACAACGCCATCAAATACGGCAAAGGCAACGAAAAACCCGCCATCCAGATCACCGTCCAGCTCCTCCCTCGCCGTGTCCTCATCCGCTTCCGGGACAACGGCCCCGGCATCGCCTTCGAAACCCGCCGCACCCTCTTCACCGCCTTCAGCCGCTCCGCCAAAGCCAACGCAGGCAAACAGCCCGGCATCGGCCTCGGACTCACCCTCTCGCGCGACATCGCCAAATCCATCGGCGGAGACCTCAGCCTCGAAAGCTCCAGCCTCACCGGCGCCTGCTTCATCCTCACCATCCCGGCCTGACCCCTCGCCGGCCTCCCCTTAATCCTTCGACGCCCGCGGATCGATCGCATCCCGCAGCCCGTCGCCGAGGAAATTCAGCGCCAGAAGCGTCAGCGAGAAAAACAGCGCCGGAAACAACAGCAGCTCCGGACTCACCTCCATCCGATCCGCACCCTCCTTAATCAGCGTACCCCATGAAGAATTCGGAGCCTTCACCCCAAGACCGAGGAACGAAAGCACCGACTCCAGCAGCATAATGCCCGGCACGGCCAGCGTCGTATACACCACCACCGTACCGAACAAATTCGGCGCGATATGGGAAAAAAGAATCCTCAAATGCCCAAGCCCCAGCGACCGCGCCGCCACAACATAATCCTGTCCCTTGATCTCCATCGTCTGCGTCCGCACAATACGGGCCAAAGTCAGCCACCCCAGCGCACCGATCGCCACGAAAAGCGGCACCAGACTCGTCATTGGAGCCACATCCTCCCTCGCCCAGCCCGTCGCCCCCACCAGCCAATCCGTCAACTCGCGCGAAGGCTCCTCGATACTCAACGAAAACACAATCACCAGCACGATAAACGGCAGGGCGAACAACACATCCACCGCCCGCATCATCACACTATCCGTCCGCCCTCCCGCGTATCCCGAAACCAGCCCGAACGTCAACCCGATCACCAGCGAAACAGCTGTCGCCACCAGCCCCACCAGCAGAGAAATACGGCCGCCGTACAACACGCGGGCAAGCAAATCGCGCCCCAGCTGATCCGTCCCGAACGGATGCTCCCACGACGGCCCAGCCGTAATATTCGTCAAATCCATCCGATTCGGAGCCTCCACCCACGGAGTCGCAGGCAGCACATAACACGCCGCCACCATTGCCAGCAGGAAAAACAGCGACACCATTGCCGCCCTATTGCGGCACAGCCGAAGCCGGGCATCCTTCCAAAGAGAATTGCCAGCCAGAGCCTTATTGCCGGAGAAACCATTCATGGTAGCCATATCAGGAAGCGGCGCGCAGCCGCGGATTCATCAAAAGTTGCACGAAATCGACCGCAATATTCACCCCCACAATCAGCACCCCGTAGCACAGCACCAGCCCCTGAATCAGGAAATAATCGCGCCCCGTCGTCGCATTCACGAAATGCAGCCCCATACCCGGCACCTGAAAACACGTCTCTACCACAAACGAACCCGTAATCAACGCCGCAAACGCAGGCCCCAAATACGAAACCGCAGGCAGCAAACCGCCCCGCAACGCATGGCACACCAGCAGCCGCACAGGCCCCGCACCCTTCGCCCTCGCCGTACGCACGAAATCCTGGGAAAGCACCTCCAGCATCCCCCCGCGCGTCAACCGCGCCAAATATGCAGCATTGATCAGCCCCAAAGTCAACGCCGGAAGAACCACGCATCCCCAATCATCCCACCCCGCCACACTCAGCCCCGGCACATGCATCCCCAACCACACACCCACCAGCGGAGCAATCACGAACGCCGGAATACAAATACCCAGCATCGCCAGAAACATCATCGCCGCATCCGGCCACCTATTCTTGCGGAAAGCCGCCACCATCCCCGCCGGAATACCCACAACCACCGCAACCGCCATCCCTACCACACCCAGCAGCAGCGACACCGGAAACGCCTGCGCAATCAAATCCGACACCTGCACCCCCTCCTTCACCAGCGAAGGGCCGAAATCCCCACGGAACAAAACACCCTCCCAATAATGCAAATACTGCACCCACGACGGCTGATCCAGCCCGTACGCACTCTGCAACTGCGCCAGCACATGCTCCGGCAGCTTCTTCTCGCCGAGGAAAGGATGCCCCGGCAACAGGCGGATCAGGAAAAACGTAATCGTCTCCAGCACGAAAATCACCACCACGCCCTGCCCCAGCCTCTTCAGCAGCATCTTAATCATCCCTCTTGCCCTCCTTCTCCACATACACCGCATCATACGGATGCGCATCCAGCAGCAGCCCGTGCCACCCCTTCACCTCCGGCCTCTTCAAATACGTACGGTACGCCCAGTACAAAGGCACTACCGGAGCCTCCTTCAGCATCGTCTCCTCCGCCTCGCGCAAAGCCGCCAGCCGCTCCTCCACCTTCCCGGAAGAATGGGCCCGGCGCACCGCCGCATCGAACCTCCCGTTTGACCACCCCGTCGCATTATTCCCGCTGCCTCCGCTCCACATCTCCACAAAAGTCGCCGGATCCAGATAATCCCCCGACCATGACGACGACGAAATATCGTACTGCAACTTCTGCTGCGCATCCTTATACGCCGTCCACTCGCACGAACGGATCTCCACATGAATTCCGAGATTCTCCAGCCACATCGCCTGAATCGCCTCCGCCATCACCTTCTGCACCTCACGCGAAGTCGTCATAATCTCCAGCGTCGGGAAACCCTTCCCGCCCGGAAACCCGGCCTCGGCCAGCAAACGGCGCGCCGTCTGCACCCGCTCCGCCTGCGTCGCCCCCGCATCCTTGAACATATCCGGAGTCTCATACCCCGCCCCCGGAGGCGTAAACCCCGTCGCCGGAGTCCCCGCATCGCGCACCACCTTATCCACCAAGGCATCCCGATCCACCCCGAGAGCCAGCGCCATCCGCACCCGCACATCGTCCAGCGGCTTGCGCGTCGTATTCAACCGATAAAAAAACGAACAATAATACGCATCCCGGCAAAACGCATCGGGAGCCTTCCCCTTCGCATACGCCAGCATCTCCGGCGGCACATTATTCGTCACATGCAACTTCCCGTCGAAAAACATCCGCGTCTCCGTAAACGCATTCACCACCGGAAGAAAACGCACCGCATTCAGCGCCACCGCTCCGGCTCTCCAATACTGCGGATTCCGGCGCACCTCCACAAAATCATTGAACCGATACTCCGCCAACACAAACGCACCGTTCCCCACCCACTTCCCGGGCTTCGTCCACTCGCTGCTCCGGTCAAGCATACCCCCGTTCGCCTCCACCGCATGCGCAGGCACCGGGAACCACGTATAATGCAGCAGAAGCAGCGGCAAATGCGGCGTCGGCTCGCGCAGCGTCAGCCTCAGCGTCCGCTCACCCACAGCCTCCACACCCACCCCGGCCTTCTCCCACAAATCGCCCTCGCCGCCCAACTCCTTCCTCAGCCAATCCTTATTATACGCCTCCGCATTCTTCAGCGGAAACAGCATATCAGCATACTTCCCTCCAAAAAGGGGATGCAGCAAACGATGATAGGCATACACGAAATCATGCGCCGTCACAGGCCTCCCATCACTCCATCGGGCATCCTCCCGCAAACGGAACGTCCACACATCCTTCGCCTCATTCGCCTCCCACGACTCCGCCACGCCGGGATGCACCTTGTCATCCTCCATCGCATCGCCGCGCACCAGCCCCTCCAGCAGCGTACCGATAATATGCCAGTCCGCCACCGCCGTCGCCTTATGCGGATCGAAACTCTGAGGCTCGAACCCGTTCCCCACCAGCAACACCCCCTCCTCATCCGCCTTCTCCACCGAAGAACGCGTATCGCACCCTGCCAACAGCAGAGCCACGGCACACAACAACGGCAACAAACACTTCACGCGGCGCATTCTAGCAGAAAACACCGCCCCCTGTCAGCCAGAAATGCGTCACACCGCCAGAAAACGGAACATGACCATCCTCCTCCGTATCCTCACCATGCTCTGCATGAAACACACCCCGGCCAAACATTTTCACAACATCGCGTGATTCATCACATCCATCGGAGCCCCGTTCACACATGCGGTTCGCATGACGAATCCCGGACATCCTGTTTTTTCTCCCCATCTTTTCGTATTCTGAAAGCGATATTGGTCACGTAAGATTCTCCTGCATAATTCGACACGGTACGAACGGCAACACCTTTATCAGGAGCCGTGAAAACAAGCAAATATTGATCCTTGTACTCGTCATCGCGACCCAAAGAGTCCTCGGACATCACCAGCGCGGCAGCATGAGGCGAAATCTGACGATAAACAAGTTCCAGCATGAATGTACTGCTTCTTCTGTACGGACATTGGACAACAGCGACGGATTCCCCCAAATGAATATCGGAACACTCTCTCTTCATCTGTTTCCTCCACCACCAGTACCCCGATCGATCCTTGCCTTGGGACGAATAAAACAGCGAATCCCATCCGATTGCCCCCGAATCGTCAAACTCAATTGTCACATTCTTCAACTCTTTCGGAGCCAAAGGAACGACCTCTTCTTGTACATTGCTTTCGCAACCTGTCGATACCTTCACGCCAGCCACAAGCTTCGCATTCCATATAAAATTCTCACGGTGACTCACCAAACGCGGCGTAAAATGATAAAGAACACCCTTACCCTTCTCCGTCCAGACAATTTGCATGACATCCTTGTATCCATCACCAAGAATCTGTTCCTCCACCTCTTCCACATTGGGCATAACCCGGGTCACTGGATTCACCGCTTCACGGAAGGCTACAATCGTCACATTCCCACCCACCTCCTTGACAAACAAGCCGGGATCGTCCCGGCGCAACACAACCGTCGAAGGCACCTCACCTTCCCTCGCCGAACTCCACGTATGGTCGTCCTGCGACACCACCGCATCCTTGAAATCCAGAGTGAGAGCCCCACCGCTCCAGCCTGGCGGAGACACGTCCGCAATAGAATGCTCTTCATTACTCCCACAGGCAGTAACCAGCAGAAACGGCACATAATACAATATTTTCATATTCGTCATCAGGCTGATAATCAATCCCGATCTTCTTTTAAATCATTAGAAATCTCTCGCAATTTATCTAACGATTTTTGCATTTCCGCGTCACTTACCTTCCGATCCCTTGCACGCTGCACATCATCAAGAACCTTTCCTGCATCTTTCTGCCCCCCCTCCTGCGCTTTCCTAGCCCATTGTTCAGCCAAATCCAAATTTTCGGATACACCGGACATACCTATAACATAGCATTCGGCCAAATTAAGCATGGCTTCTGAATTCCCTGCGTCTGCGGCTTTCGTCGCCCATTTGATAAATTCCTCGTTATTCTCATCAGCACCCCAACCGATACGGTAATCAACAGCGACATCATACATGGCCTCACTATCCCCCAATTGGGCAGCACGCAAAACATACTCATGGGCTTTTTCCCAATCAAGTTTGACGCCAAACCCCTTCTGATGAAACCACGCCATACATTTCAAACCCCGAACATAATTTTGCTCGGCGGCTTTCTTATACCACATGACAGATTTCGGATATGATTGATCCACATCTTCGCCATCCTTATATAACGCACCCAAGTCACACTGAGCCTCTGGATCGCCTTTCATCGCCTTCTTGTACAACTCCCTCGCCTTTTCCGATTTCAATTCGACAGGAATCCCGTTTTTAGCTATTCCGGCCTTTCCCGACGCCGTACCAGCAGGATGCAGGGCATAACCGATACCGCAGCCAATCAGCAAAGCAACTATCCCCGTCACGACAACTTTTCTGTCCATCCACTCCTTCCATTTCTTTTCAGGTGGAAAGACTGATGCAAGCGTTCGCCACTCCTCCGCCCCCTCTTCGCAAACCATATCCTCGGCGGCAATCGCGCCATCGCTCAACAACTTCTTCAAAGCGTCCGTCGAAAAAGGCCCCTGTGCATCCTCGCCCTGTTTGGCATAGTAGTAGTTTTTCATCTATGGCAAAAATACCCATATTCTACCAAACCGTCAAGCATTGATTGATAGAAACCTGATGAATACACAAATTATTTCCCCTTTCAGCCCCTCGTCTGAACGAAGATCATCCGAAACCCCGCGTTTTCATCCATACCCCTTATTTCGCCTTGATGATACTCCCCCTCTGTGGCAGAATACACGCCGCATGAAAGTGATCACCATCTACGGCAGCCAGAGCGACCTTCCCTTCATGGAACCCGCACGCGAATACTTCGCCGCGAACAACGTTGAACATGAAGAAGTCGTCTACTCGGCTCACCGCAACCTTCCGGAACTCGTCAAATACCTCGAAGACCTCGAAGCCAGCGATGAAAAAGCCGTCATCCTCGCCGTTGCAGGCCTCTCCGCAGCCCTCCCCGGCGTCGTCGTCATGAGCTGCTCCCTGCCCGTCATCGGCGTCCCGGTACCCGGCGGCCCCCTGAACGGCATCGATGCCCTGCTCGCCATCACGCAAGTACCCGGCGGAGTACCCTGCACCAGCGTCGGCCTTCACAAGAAGACCCCCGTCAATGCAGCCATGGCAGCCCACCGCATCCTCAAGCTGGCCGAAAAGTAACACCTTCACCTTCCCGCACCTCATGAATACGGATGCTCCCATCATTCTCGACCAGGCGGGAATCGACCAGTCACTCGACGCAATGGCCCGTGCCATTGCGTCGAGCCGCGCAGGCGAACCCCTCGCCCTCGTCGGCCTCCTCAGCAAGGGCGACATCATCGCCTACCGCCTTGCCGACCGCCTTCGCACCCTCGGCCTCGAAGTCCTCTGCGGAGACATCGACATTTCCCTCTACCGCGACGACATCTACACACTTGAGGCACGCCCCTCCCTCCGCTCCTCGAACCTCCCCTTCTCCACGGATGGCATGCGCCTCGTCCTCGTCGACGACGTCCTCTACACAGGCCGCACCGTCCGCGCCGCCCTCAACGCCATCTTCGACTACGGCCGCCCCGCGCGCGTCGAACTCGCCTGCCTCATCGACCGCGGAGGTCGCGAAGTACCCATCCAGCCCGACTACGTCGGCCACACCCTTTCCGAACCGGAACAGAAAATCAAGGTTCACCTCTGCGAATCCGAAGGATTCGACGCCGTCACCATCGGATAACACACACACCACGCCATGAAGCCACGCAAGGATCTTCTCACCATCGGCTCCCTGAGCGACGAGGACATACGCACCATCCTCGACTCCGCCACAGCCATGAAGGAACTCTTCACCAAAAGCGTCAAAAAGGTACCGGCCCTCAAGGGAAAATCCGTTTTGACGCTTTTTTATGAGCCCAGCACCCGCACCCACTCCTCCTTCGAAGTGGCAGCCAACCGCCTCTCGGCGGACGTCACCAGCTTCACCGTCTCCACCTCCTCCGTCGTCAAGGGAGAAAGCGTCCACGACACCATCGACACCCTCCAGGCCATGAAGATGGACTACATCATCGTGCGCCACAAAAACAGCGGCATCCCTGCCGTCATCGCCCGCCACACCAAAGCCTCCGTCATCAACGCCGGAGACGGCGCGCACGCCCACCCCTCCCAGGCCTTCCTCGACGCCTTCACCATCCGTGAAAAATACGGCGACATCTCCGGCAAACGCATCGTCATCATCGGAGACATCCTCCACTCCCGCGTCGCCCGCTCCACCTCACTCATCCTCAAACGGCTCGGAGCCGAAGTCGCCTACCTCGGCCCCGGCTCCCTCGTCCCGCAGGAACGCCACACCGGCATCCCCCGCTTCACGAACTTCGATGACGCCTTCGCGTGGAAACCCGACGTCATCTACCTCCTGCGCGTCCAGAACGAACGCATGGACTCACCCTTCTTCCCCAACGCCAAAGAATACCACCGCATCTACGGAGTCACCGAAGAACGCCTCAAACGCATCGACGACCTCGACCTCTCCATCATGCACCCCGGCCCCGTCAACCGGGGCGTCGAAATCTGCGACCTCGCCATGGACTACCGCAACTGCCTCATCAACCAGCAGGTCGAAAACGGCATCGCCGCCCGCATGTCCATCCTCTACCATCTGACACCTCAGACCCAAAGCCATGAAGCCTGAAATCATCCTCTTCATCTCGCAGGCCACCGACATCGCCTCAGGCCGGGAAATCGACCTCTGCATCGCGGACGGCACCGTCATCGCCTGCGGCAGCGCAGGCACCCTCACCGCCCCGGAAGGAGCCAGAACCATCGATGCCACGGGTCTGTACATCCTCCCCGGCCTCTTCGACCTGCACACCCACATCTCCATCACCGGCAAGGAAACCGGGTACTGCGTCGCCGCAGCTGCGGCAGCAGCCCGCCAGGGCGGCATCACCGGCTTCCAGTGCATGCCCAACACCTCCGCCGTCCTCGACAACGGAGCGCAAATCACCAGCCTCATGGACATCGCCGCAGCACAACCCGGCATCTCCATCGTCCCCGCCGGGTGCATCTCGCAAAACTGCGAAGGCGAACAGCAGGCCCCCTACGACACCCTGCGCTGCAAAGGAGTCAAATTCATCACCGATGCCGACCACATCCCGCACAACCTCCTCATGCTCTACCGAGCCATGAAATACGCCTGCGAACTCGGCCTCACCTTCGCCCTCCGCGGCGACCTCCCGCAGCTCACGGAAAAAACCTACGCCCATCCCAGCGTCACCTCCTACCGCCTCGGCCTCCACGGCACACCCTCCTGCGCCGAAGAAATCGGCATCGAAACCATCATCCGCCTCGCCGGAGATGCCGGAGCCGCCATCCACGTCCAAACCGTCAGCACCGCCGGAGGCACGGAAATCATCCGCCGAGCCAAAAACGAAGGCCAGCGCATCACCGCCGAAGCTGCCCTCCACCACCTCATCTACACGCACGAGAACATCGGCGACTACGACACCAACTTCAAAACCCTCCCCCCCCTCCGCGACCGCTCGGACTGCGAAGCCCTCATCGCCGCCATCAACGACGGCACCATCGACTGCATCGTCAGCGACCACACCCCCCGCATCCCCTTCGCCAAAAAACAGGACTTCTGCTCCGCGCCGCACGGCATGATCGCCCTCGACACCTACCTCCCGGCCCTCTACACCAGCCTCGTCCGCCCCGGCCACATCGGCTGGCAAAAACTCCTGCAGGCCTGCGCCGTCCGCCCCCGCCAGCTCCTCGGCCTCGACGTACCGGAACTCCGCGAAGGCTCCGCCGCCGACTTCATCCTCTTCGATCCCGAAGGCACCACCGAAGTCACCCCGGCCATGCTGCAGGCTCGCACCGAAAACACCCCCCTCCTCGGCACAACCCTTCACGGGCGCGTCATCAACATCACTGAAGCATGACCATCTGGATCGTCAGCGACGGCAAACGAGGCCACCTCAACCAGACACAAGGCCTGGCTCGGGAACTCATCGAGGAAGCCCGACAGAGACAACCGGACGGCAACCACGAATACTTCGTCGTCAGCGTCGAAGGCAAATCGCGGACCGCACGCCTCTTCTACCTCGGCAAGGAACTCGACCTGCCCACGCCCGACCTCATCCTCGGAGCGGGCCACGGCACACACATCCCGCTCCTGCACATGGCCCGGCACTACAAAGCCCTCGGCATCGTCTGCATGAAACCCAGCCTCCCGGCCACCATGTTCGACCTCTGCCTCATCCCCCGCCACGACCTCATCGGCAAACAGCAAACCGGCAGCAGCATCCTCCCCACCGTCGGCGCCCTCCACGGCATCAAACCCAGCCCCGAAACGCCGAAAAAACACACCCTCATCCTCATCGGCGGCCCCAGCAAAGAATTCGACTGGGACGAAGACACCCTCATCAACCAGCTGGCGGACATCACCCGGCACAACGACATCCCCCTCGTCCTCACCACCTCCCGCCGCACCCCCCAAAACTTCGTACCCGACCTCCGGCAGGCTTGCCCCGGCATCCGCATCGTCCCCGTCGAAGAAACGGATGCCGCATGGGTACCTGCCCATCTGGCAGCCGCTCGCGACATCTGGGTCTCGCAGGACAGCGTCTCCATGGTCTACGAATCCCTCGGCTCCGGTGCCCCCGTCGGCATCCTCGACATGCCCCCTCGCAGCAAAACGCCCTCCCGCGTTGCCCAGGGCCTCCGTATGCTCATCGAAGAAAACCGCGTCACCCCATACCGCACATGGGCGCGCAGCCACCGACTCTCCACCACCCACGCCCCGCTCCTCGAAGCGGAACGCATCGCCTCCTGCATCCTCGACCGCTACCCGGCCCTGCTGCACCACCGGCAACCCTGAACCCGACTCACCGCCATGCCCGCCCCCCTCACCGTCATGCACCTCCTGCCCTCCCTCCACTCGGGCGGAGTCGAACAAGTCGTCCTCGAACTCGGTGAAGGACTCTCCGCACAAGGAGTCCGCAACATCGTCGTCTCCTCCGGCGGCTCCATGGTCCCGAAACTCAAAGAACAGGGTTCCATCCACTACGCACGCTCCATCGGCAAAAAAAGCCTCTTCACCCTGCGCGAAGTCCCGCGCATGAAACGCCTCATCCTCAAGGAACGTCCGGACATCCTCCACCTCCACTCCCGCGTACCCGCATGGGTCGGCTACCTCGCGTGGAAAATGATCCCCGCCGACCAAAGGCCCGGCCTCGTCACCACCTTCCACGGATTCTACTCCGTCAACGCCTACTCGAAAATCATGACCCGGGGCCAGCGCATCATCGCCGTATCCGGCTGCATGCGCGACCACATCCTCGAAAAATATCCCCGTACCCCGGCCGACATCATCCGCGTCATCCCCAACACCATCGACCCCGCCCTCGACCGCTACGGCTACCGCCCCTCCGACGCATGGCTCCGCGAATGGCACACAATGTACCCGGAACTCGCCGGCAAATACACCCTCTGCCTCCCGGGCCGCATCACCCGCCTCAAAGGCCACCTCGACCTCATCCCCATCCTGCAGGGCCTCCGCGAAGCCGGACTCCCTGCCCACGCCGTCATCGTAGGCGAAGTCAAAAAAGGCAAAACCGCCTACAAGGAAGAACTCGTCCGCGCCTTCGACAAAGCCGGCCTCGCCTCCTGCATCACCTGGACAGGCCACCGCCGAGACCTCCGCAACGTCCTCTGCGCCTGCGACGTCACCCTATCCCTCACCCACGTCCCCGAATCCTTCGGCAAAACCACCCTTGAAGCCCTCGCGCTCGGCCGCCCCGTCGCGGGCTACAGCCACGGAGGCGTCGGCGAACAACTCAACGTCTTCCTGCCCGAAGGCAACGTCCCCCCGCTCGACACCGCCGTCATGGTCGACACCCTCACCCAGTGGTACACCTACCCGCCCGAAACACCCCGGGAAATCCCCCCTCCCTACCGCCGGGAAGACATGATCCGCGCCCACCTCGACGTCTACCGCGAACTCCTCCCCGCCATCCCGGAGCCGGAACAAAAAACAACCTGACGCCGCCCCCGCTACCTCCCCTCCCATGACACCCCGCGAAGCCCTCATCACCCTCAACCTCATCCCGGGCCTCGGCTCCGTCCGCATCCAGGCCCTGCTGGAACACTTCGCCGCCCCCGAACTCATCCTCGAAGCGCCCGTCGAACACCTCGGCAGAATCCCCGGCATCGGCTCTGCCACCAGCCGGGCCATCGCCTCTTGGCGGCAATGCACCAGCCTCGACAAAGAACTATCCCTCGCCGAAGCCTGCGGCACGCGCATCACCACCCTCTTTGACGACGACTACCCCTCCGCCCTACGCTCCATGTACGACCCGCCCATCGTCCTCTACTCGCGCGGACAATGGAACGAACAGGACGGCGCCGCCTCCATCGCCATCGTCGGCTCCCGCCTCGCCACCCACTACGGCCACCAGCAGGCCCGCCGCTTCGCCCGGGAACTCGCCGACACCGGAATCACCGTCATCTCGGGCCTCGCCCGGGGCATCGACAGCGCAGCCCACCTCGGAGCCCTTGAGGCACGCGGCCGCACCCTCGCCATCCTCGGCTCCGGCATCAACCGCCTCTACCCCGCCGAAAACCGCCCGCTCGCCGACCAAATCGAAAACGGATCCGGGGCCATCGTCTCCGAATTCCCCATGGACATGCAGCCGAGCAAATCCAGCTTCCCCATGCGCAACCGCATCGTCGCCGCGTGGAGCAGGGCCACACTCGTCGTTGAAGCGCCTGCCCGCAGCGGAGCCCTGCACACCGCCCACCTCGCCGGAGAAAACAACCGCACCGTCTACGCCATCCCTGGCCCCATCGACCGCCCGCAATCACAGGGCTGCCACGACCTCATCCGCGATGGAGCCATCCTCGTCACCCGCCCTCAGGACATCCTCGACGACCAGCGATGGAACCACCTCCGCCCTCAGCCGGGAGAACTCCCCCTCTTCACCCACCCGGCAAGCGAAACAACGTCACTCCCCCTCACCGACCCCCTCGACCTCCTCATCATCGACAGCGTACGCATCGGAAACGACGGCATCGACACCCTCTGCCCCGCCACCGGACTCCCTGCCCACGAACTCACCCCACGCCTCGCCCGCCTGCAAATCACCCGCCACCTCCGCGCTCTCCCCGGCGGCCGCTTCACCCTGCCCTGAAAGCAACTGCCATTCAGCTCCACACGCCGAGCAAAAACCGCAGTTCCCGCTTGACCCGGCACAGGGAACACCTTACCATGATAGACATCATGAAACAACTCCCCCTTCTCCTCTCTGCAGCCATCTTCGTTGCTTCGGCAGCCGCCCAACAGAAAACAACCGTACCGAACACGCCTACGCCCTCCGACCATCTTGCCTTCGTACGCGACTACATGCGCGCCGAAACAGGCAACACGGAAGCCATGCTGCAACTCAGCTACGACTACGAAACCGGCACCCGGCTGCTTCCCCGCGACCTGAACCGCGCCCTTTACTATGCCCTCCGGGCAAAACGCCACGGCGCCTCGATTGAAAAACGAGAACTCGACACTCTTCTGACGAAAACAATCGACGCAGCCTCTCAACAGGCATATCCCCATTGGATCCGAACCAGCCCGGATGGAATGTGGCAAATCCTCATGCAGCGCGATGAAACGGCTGCACCCGGCATCCTGTTCGTAACAATCTCCCAAAAAGTCGAACAAAGGGAACTCGAAGATGCCTACTGGCCCATCCTGTACTTCCCCCTGAACATCGGCCAACAAACCTCCGTCCCCGGCATCGAATTCCACGACGACTCCCTGACATTAAGCACCCTCAAATTCAAACTGAACATCCCTTGCAAACAACCTGCATCTTCGGAACATGAAGACGCCTACGAACTGGACCTTGCCGCCCGTGCGAACAATGGCGACACCATCTCTATGAGAACACTCGCCCGTTTGGCCGGAGAGAACCGAGACGAACAACTCAAGTGGCTGCAGAAAGCCTCACGGCTCGGAGATGCTCAGGCCATGTACGACATAGGCTGTCTGTATGATACGCAAAATGCCGATGATGCGGACATACTCAAGGCCAAACAGGCATACGCACAAGCAGCCCAAGCCGGATCCACCGCCGCAGCCGAACGCCTCAACAAACGGACACCAACCGACAATCCCGACGAAACAGCTCTATTCCCTGTCCCCTTGAACTTCCACGCGGGTTCTCCTGAAGCAACCGACGCATGCTGGCGTGAACTCGCCGGAAACGGCATCCGTGGGTTTGCCGGACTCGGCATCGTCAAATTCCGGCATGGAAATAAAACATACTATGGTATCGGAGAACTTCCGAGCGGCCCCGAACCGACCATCGAGAACTTCCTCTCCCACCTCTACGACAACCGCGAACAACTGGTCGCCGACATCGCCAAATGGAACATGGCCTTCAACATCCGACTGTATGGTGAAAACATGAACGAATGGTCAGAACTACCGAAAAACGTACAGCTCAGCCCATGGACATGGCAGGAAAAACGGCTTTTCAGCATTCCCGGTCTGGCCACAGACGACATCCAGCAAATCATCCGGGAACAATGGAACAGCGTCGCCCTACTGCATCCGGACTTCCTCGCCATCCTGCGTGATACCGCAGCACGCGACAACAAAACATTGGCCGACATCTGCAACATATACTGGACCGAAGGAAACACATACGACCTCTCCAGCGCCCGCATGCTGGCCGAACTCGAAGACTCGAACGCCATGTACACCCTCGGCAAACTCTATCTCAGTGAAGAAGCCGACGATGGCTTCCCCCTCTTCATGCCCGGCATCGCATGGTTTGAAAAAGCGGCAAAACTGAACCACCCCGGCGCATG
This sequence comes from Neoakkermansia glycaniphila, assembly GCF_900097105.1. Taxonomy (GTDB): domain Bacteria; phylum Verrucomicrobiota; class Verrucomicrobiia; order Verrucomicrobiales; family Akkermansiaceae; genus Akkermansia; species Akkermansia glycaniphila. The sequence continues at coordinate 552,151 of NZ_LT629973.1, forward strand.
CGCCGCACTCGGCCTCCTCCATGCCGAAGGCCTCGGCGTCAAAAAAGACATTCCCGCAGCACGCCGCTACCTGCAGCGCGCCCACGGCATCCCCGCCGCCGAACGCCTGCTGCATACCCTCCCACCCGCACCGGACAAATAACGGCCTTTCCTCCGCCATACCAATCCTTCACCTCATCACCCGGCGCCTTCAACCCTCCTTGGCTCTCCCCATTCGAACAACAATCATCATACCCCCCATGAACCTACCGCTCCATCTCCTCTGTGCAGCCGCCTGCCTTATCCCGGCCTCAGCCCGCTCCGCACCTGCACAACCTACCCTTGGATCCTGCACCGAACTCATCTCCAACCATCTGAATGCCGCCTTGGGCCGCACCGATGCCATACTTCGGTTGAGCGACAATTACAGACGAGGAATCAACCTGTTCCCGCGCAACTCACGCATGGCTCTCTACTACCATCTCCAAGCCATCCGCCACGGGCATACTCTGGACGCGGCTCTTACATCCCGGCTGATCAACTTCGCCATCTCCGACTCCTATCTGGAATCATGCCCCTCGACCGTCCGGCAAAGCCCGGATGGCAACATCCGGGTCAGCATGCAGCACAGATATCCGGACACACCCGGCATCGTCCACATCACCATCGAAACAAAAACCGACGATCCTGCACCTCATGGATCCTACTTTCCACTCTACACACTCTCCTTCCCGGCGGACCCTTCCGTGGAATTCCATGACGACTTCCTGACTCTATCCTCACCCGGCCATCGGCTCGAGTTCCCCTACAACACACCCTTAGCATTGGGCGAAGAAGAGGACACCTATCGGAACGATCTTCTCGCCCGTTCCGACAACGGCGACACCATCGCCATGACCATCCTCGCCAATCTCAGTCCGGACAAGGAAGAACAAATCGACTGGATGCAAAAAGCCGCCGACCTCGGCGACACCGAAGCCATGTTCATGCTGGGACTGCTATACGGAGAAGTCTACCCCGAAGAGCGGGATCACGACAAAGCCAGACAAGCGCTCACCCGCGCCGCTGAAGCAGGCCACCCCTACGCCGCCGAGTACCTCCGGGGACTGGAACAGCAAAACAGCCCCGAGCAAGATAGCGCTGCCCCGCCTTCCCGTCCCGCTCCGAATCCAGCACCCAACCCGCCTTCCTTCAAACAGGACAACTGGCGCAAAATCGCCGGACACAACATCAACGGCATCTCGAATCTGGGCATCGCCAAATTCATAGACAACGGCAAAACCCTCTACGCCCTCGGCCTCATCTGGGACACCTCTCTCGACACCATCGACACCGAACAAACCTTCATCTATGCCGACATCGGCGAACTGTCCGCCGACCTTGCCAAATGGCGTCTGGCCTTCCAGATACAACCTGAGGAAACCGCCGTGGCAGAACTCCCGCCCGGTGTCCGGCTCATCCCCCTCACATGGCAGGAACACCGCGCTCTCACCCTCGCCGGAACTCCTGCCGCTTATTTAAAGCAAATCTTCCTGCAGGAATGGGCGCATATCGACCCCACGAACCCCGACTTCCTCGCCATCCTCAGAAAAACAGCCGAACGGGAAGGAACCACCCTATCCAGCATCTGCAACCTGGCCCGCCCCGAAGCAAGTGCCTGCCTCAACGCAACCAAAATCCTCGCCGATACCGGAAACCCGGAAGCCATGTATCAACTGGGCCAATACTACCTGAGCGGACACGCAACCTCTATCGACCCCCTCTTCATGCCCGGCATCGCATGGTTTGAACAAGCGGCAAAACTGAACCACCCCGGCGCATGCGCCGCCCTCGGCCTCCTCCATGCCGAAGGCCTCGGCGTCAAAAAAGACATTCCCGCAGCACGCCGCTACCTGCAGCGCGCCCGCGGCATCCCCGCCGCCGAACGCCTGCTGCAAACCCTCCCTCCCGAACCGGAAAAATAACGCCGCATCACTCCGGCAGCTTCGCCATCTTCCAGTCGATCCAGCGGTTCGCCCGATCCACCTTGGCAGGCACAACCATCACCCGCATACCCGCCTGCAGAACCTTCCCGTCCCGGTTGCTCCACCGGGGCATGAAACTCTCGAACCACCACTTGCCTCCGGTAAACAGCTCGGAAGGAATCAACCCGCGCACCTGCAGCATCGGCACCTCCACCATCACGCCGAGCGGGCGGGCATCCGTCACGATCGCCTCCCACTCCTGCGGATGCCCGGCTTCACACTGGCTCTCCAGCCACTCGTAAAGCTTCAGCATATTCGCCTCCTGCTCCGCATTGGCGGAATTCCGCTCCGTCTCGGAAATATGATCCGCCGCCTGCTGCAGCGAAACCGCATCCGGCAGCCTCGGAGCCTTCCCTTCCGGATCGATCACCCGCGCCAGCGAACGGTGAACCACCAAATCCGCATACCGGCGGATCGGACTCGTAAAATGGCAATAATCCGGCTTCGCCAGCCCGAAATGCCCGAGCGGCTTCGTATCGTACCGTGCGCGCATCATACTCCGCAGCAGCGCAAGCTTCAAAATAGACTCGTCGGGATGCCCCTTCAGCTCCTGCATCAAAACAATCAAATCATCCCGCCTCCGCAAATCCCCCACCTTCAGGCCGTACTGCCTCGCCAGCGAAGCGAACTCGAACATCTTCCCCTCGTCGGGATCCTCATGCACGCGGAAAATCGTCGGAATCGACTTCGTCTTCAACGTCGCCGCCACACACTCGTTGGCCGCCAGCATGAACTCCTCAATCAACTGGTGGCTCTCGTCGGAAACCTCGCACTCCACCCCCGTCGTATGCCCGTGGGCATCCAGAAGAACCCGCACATCGGGAAACTCCAAATCCAGCGCCCCTGCCTCCATCCTCCGCTTCCTCAACAGGCGGGACAGCGTTAACGCCTCGCCCAGCATCGCATCCACCTCCGCATCGCCGCACGACGCGCCGTGCAGCAGCACCTCCGCCGCCTCCTCATAGGAAAACCGCCTGTGCGAACTGATCACCGCATCGGCAAACCGCATCTTCACCACCTTCCCCTTCTCCGAAACCTGCATCAGGCACATCTTCGTCAAATGCATCTCGCCGGGGCGCAGACTGCAAATATGGTCGCACAGCTTCGGCGGCAGCATCGGCAGCACACGGTCGGGAAGATACGTCGAATTCCCCCTCCGCCGCGCCTCCGCATCCAGTGCAGAACCCGGCTGCACATAATGCGACACATCCGCAATATGCACCGCCAGCTCCCAGCCCTTCTCCAGCTTCCGCACATGAATAGCATCGTCGAAATCCCGTGCCGTCGCCGGATCGATCGTAATCACCGGGCGGCCGCACCAATCCTCCCGCCTTGCCAGCACCTCCTGAGGAATCTCCTCGGAAAGCCTCGACACCGCCGCAATCACCTCCTCGGGAAACTCCTCCTGAAGCTCATACTTCCGAATCACCGCCGTAATATCCACCCCCTCCGCCTCCGGCCAGCCCAGCACCTCCGTCACGCGCCCCGTCGCCTCCATCTTCCCCTTCGGGTAGGAAAGAGCCTCCACCGTCGCCAACTGCCCGGCCAGCAAATTGCCGGGCACCTCCTCCACCAGCTTCACCCGCTCGGGAGACGTCTGTCCATCTCCCAGCACAAAACCGAACCTGCCGCCGGGCTGATACACACCCACCCATGTGCCGCGCTTGCGCTCCAGCACCTTATCCACCCGCACCTCCACCTGTAAATCGTCCATCGTCGGCTTCCCCTTCCGGAACCTGCGCCAACCCTTCGGCACGGAAAGCCTCACCGAAGCCAGCACTTTATCACCATCCATCGCGCCGCCGCTGCGAAACTCCGGCACGACCAGCTCCACCAAACTATCCGCATGCAACAGCGAACGCAAGCCCGGCAAAGCCGCCGGAGAAGGAATAAACAGCACCTTCCCGCTGCGAAGCTTGCGAATACGGCCTTCCACGGCTCCGCTCCCCTCCGCCTTCCGCAAAGCATACTTCGCCTTGCTCAACCGCACCACCTTCCCCGCAGCCTCCCAATCCCGGAGCAACTGCCGGAGATGCGCACGCTCACGCGACACAAGGCCGAGACTGCGAGCCAATTCCGACTGATCCTGCGGCTGATACCCGGGCTTGCCCATACAGGCAAAAAGAAGATCTTCCAGAGACTGATTCATACCCGCATCCTACCACACCCCGCAAGAGACACAACCCCTTTCAAGGGCATCCGGCAAAAAACCGGATACCGACAAACAACACAAAATGTGGCAGCGTTGCTCAAACGAACGCCGCCATACCGATCATCACCTCCATCCACTCCTCCGGGCCACCACCGACTTCCGGTCACCATCCCAACCAACGGCAACGATCACCGTCGCCGTCTCCGGGAAATGCACATTCGTCGAAACATTCCCATCCGAACCGACGCCGGACAACGTAATGCCCACCAGCTTCCCGCCCTCGTACACCTCATAGGCCACCGCATTCTTCCACACGCCGTGATCCACAATGCACCTCTCCTTCTCCAGCGTCACTCCCTGCCACAACTCCTCCGGTCCCGCCAGCGGCAGGCGATCGCGGTAGCAGGCCATATTATTGGCATTCATATACTGAATCACCGGAGAAGCGGGCTTCGGATACTTCGACGCCTCCTTCTTCACCTCCGCACACTCCTCCGCCGTCATCTTCAGGCGCCCCGTACCGTAATCCTTGAACTCCACATCGATCGGCTTCAGCATACCCACCGCCTCGAAATAATCCGACAAATCCAGCTTATTGATCCGGCATGCCTCACGCATGAAATTCAACTGATGCTGCCCGGCGGACACATCGTCCTTACCCTCCGTCCTCAGCCATGCGTGAAACTCGGGATAAAAATCCCTGTTCCCCTGCCCGGCCTCCTGGCAATACAGATACAACTGCCACAACGGAATCAGACGCACGAACACATCCCCGCCCGTCACATGCGAATGCCCCGTATCGCCCCGAGCCTGCAACTGGTACAGCTCCTTATCGATCAGCGCGCTCTTCGTAAACAAATTGTAGCGTCCGCCCTTCAGGCGTGCATGACCGTCATTGCACGGCAGAACCTCCAGCCTCAGCAAACGGGGATCCACCTCATAGCTCGCCACCATCGCCAGCAGATTATTCGTCACCTCCGTCATCCCCAGCCACTTGAACCCCGGGCGAGTCTGCAGCACATGGCCGAACTCGTGAGCAATCCCCCAGAACCCTGCTTCCAGATACTTCGGATCCAGCAGCTTCTTCATATCCGTCACCAGCGCGATCGCCTTATCATTGAACCCTGCGCCCACGCCATCCGCAAACATATAGCCGGAATCCACCACACGGCCGAACACATGATTCGGCGAACGCTCATTCTTATACCCCATCCCGATCACCTTCAACTCGGCACCGATCAGACGATCGTACAACGCCAAAAGCTCTGCGCCGCTCTCGGGGCAATGCTCACGCAACGCCTGCACGGGAAACACCAGATGCACATACTTCCCGTACAAATCCAGATACGGCGACGAAGCTCCGGCCAGCAACTTCTTCCACTCCTCATTGGAACCCTTCTCCGTAAACACCCCGTTCATCTTCCCGCCCTCAATCGTCACCTTCACCGGCGGAGCGGCCTTGAAATCGTCCGCCGTATAATCGATATACGCCAACCCGTCATGCTCAGGACGGAAAGAAACCTCGCCCGCCTCCAGCTCATACACATCCCCCTCCGGCTTATGCTTGCCGAAAGAAATCACATGCAGCTTCACCGGAGTCGAAGGCTTCCCCTGCATTGACACCGTCACCAACTCGCCCTTGGAAAAATGCAGGCCCGTCGGATGCTCGAACGGATCGAACGAACCGATCTTCAGCCTCTTGCTCATCTGCTGCAAAGGCTCCGAAGCATGCACGGTAAACTCGTGGCGAGCCACCTTCTCACCATCAACGCTACGAACGGCAATACTCGCCTGCACCGTACAAACGGGAGCAGACAACAGGCCGAACAGCAACAGAAAACTCAAACTGGAAAACGGTTTCATCATCTCATATACGCACCTCCACCGTGCAAACTTGCACCGACTTCCCGCCATGACGCAACCATACATTACTTTCCGAAACCACATCGCCAACGACCCGTTTTTCTTCTTGCCTCCAACAACGAAAACCGCTACCTTAACCACAAGGCGAAAAACCATTCAACCATCGCCGCCTTCCCCCATAACCATGAAAACACCATACCTGCTCGGCCTCCTTCTGGCCACGCCGCTCGCCGCCGCCCCTGCCGCCACTCAACCATCGGCAGCCACTGCCGCCGCAGCCGACATCGGCGCCTACCTCCGGCTGGAACAGCAAATGCTCGACCTCATCCTCACTATCAAAGACGAATCCGGAGCCAAAGCCGCAGAACCGAAACTGCAGGAACTGCTGAAACAGATCAAAGCCTCCGAAGCAGCCCTCCCACAGGAAGAACCCGACCCATTGCCCGAAACCTGGCAAAACGTCTATCGGCAAGAGGCAGACATGTACCCGGTCATCATGCACATCGGAGAAAAACTGCACGCAGACAACTTTTACGACTCGAAAATCGTCGAAAACGCATGCAGTTATCTGGCCTCCAGCACCGCCAACTCCGCCCAATGGCTCTCGGCCCAGCAGCAACAGCAATTCGACACCTATGCCGACAAACCGGACACCTCGAAAATCGATGGCATGCTCCGGCTCGGAGCCGGTGGCGGCATGATGTACTACCGCATCGGATTCTTCTCGGAAATCTTCCGTAAACATCCGGAAAAACTTGCCGCATGGCGCGCCATCGGTGAAAGCATGCCCGGCATGGACAGAATCATGGTCATGACCGCCCTCCGCATAGCCGACACCCCGCAATCGAAAAAGGAACTCGCCGAATACGCCAAAAACGACCCCCTCTTTGCCGATCCGGACGAAGACGACCTGCCCCCGCTCAAAGCACTGGAAGAACTCGAACAGGATCCGGAAGAAGCCGCCTACCTAGACATGGCATGGGGCGCCTACGATGCTTCCCGCGACCCTGAATACTTGAAAGCCTTTGTCCGATGCGCCGTCCGCAACACACCCGGCGACGAAAGCGACCGCGTCCAGCAGGCCGCACGATGGAGCGTCAAACAACGCGCTGCACAAAACCCGGCCATCCGAAAAATCGTTGACGACTACGTCAAAACCCTCACGCCGGAACAGCAAAAAACATTCCAGGAACAGGGAGACTTGGACAAAACCAAAACCTACACTCCCGCCGTCGCCTGAAAGATAAAAACGGAGCCGTCCGGCAAACAGAAAGAACAACCCGGCCAGCCCCGAAACAAACGGCCATCAAAAAACCCCGCGCTCTCACGAACGCGGGGCTGCAAATTCAATCACCGGAGGCCGATCAATCGTCGTTGCCGAGCGACAGCGCATCGTCGGACATCAGATCCATATCGTCTTCTTCGTCGGTCTGGCGCGGGATTTCGACGGAACCTTCAGCAGGGAACACTTCAATATCGCGGTACGAATTGAAGCCCGTACCGGCGGGAATCAAGTGACCGAGAATCACGTTTTCCTTGAAACCTTCGAGAGCGTCCACCTTGCCCAGCGTGGCGGCTTCCGTCAGCACGCGCGTCGTATCCTGGAAGGATGCGGCGGAGATGAAGGAATCCGTCTTGAGCGAAGCCTTGGTGATACCGAGGAGGATCGGCATGGCCTGAGCCTTCTCGCCGTTCTTCTCGATCGTCGCCTTGTTGATGCGGTCGAACGTCGTACGGTCGATCTCGTCGCCCCAGAGCAGACCCGTATCGCCCGGATCGGTGATGCGCACCTTGCGGAGCATCTGGCTCACGATGATTTCGACGTGCTTGTCGTTGATTTCCACACCCTGCACTCGGTACACCTGCTGCACCTTGTTGACGAGATGCTCCTGCAGAGCGTCGCGGCCGCAGATGGCGAGGATTTCGTCCGGAGCTTCCGGACCGTCGGAGAGCGGTTCGCCCTTCTGCACGAAGTCGTCGTCATGCACGATGATATGGCGATCCATCGGCACGAGATGCTTCACGCCGGGATCGAGTTCGTCCACCTTCGCCTTGCGCACTCCCTTGCCGCGGGCAAGGTCGAGAGCTTCGCGGGTGCGGAAGATCGTCACGACCTTCTTGCCGCGAATCATCGCGGAATCGATCATCACGTAACCGTCGATCGTCGCCAGCGTACAGGCGTCCTTCGGGCGGCGGGCTTCGAACAACTCGGCCACACGGGGAAGACCACCGGTAATGTCCTTCGTCTTCGACACCTTGCGCGGAGTCTTGGCAAGCTGCGTACCGGCGCTGATCTTCTGACCGTCCTGCACGGCGAGGTATGCCCCCGTCGGGATGGAATAGGTGCCTGTGATCTGCTTCGTCTCCGGATTGCGGACAACGATGCGGGGAGCAAGATCCTGACGGTGGTCGATCACCACCGTAGCGCCACGGCCGGAATCGCGGCCGGCTTCGACAGCCACGGTAATACCTTCGATCATGTCGTGGAACTCGACCACGCCGCCCTGCGTCGCAATGACGGGTACGGAGTACGGATCCCACGTCGCCAGCGTCTGCTTTTCCTTCACCGTATCGCCGTCCTTCACATGAAGGATCGTACCGATGATGAGCTGGTAGGATTCGAGCTCTTCCTTGTCTTCGCCGTACAGCTTGATAAGGCCATTCTTGTTGAGGACGACGTTGTTGCCGTTCTCGTCCTCGACGCACATCACACCCTTGTAGATCACGCGGCCTGCATTCTTGGCCTGGATGATCGGCTTGCGCTCGGAGGTCGTAGCCGTACCACCGACGTGGAATGTACGCATCGTCAACTGCGTGCCGGGTTCACCGATGGACTGTGCAGCGATGATGCCCACGGCTTCGCCGATCTTCACTTCCTTGCCGGAAGCGAGGTTCAGGCCGTAGCACTTGGCGCAGCAACCCTTCTTCAGGCCGCAGGTCAGCACGGAACGGATACGCACCTTCTCAATGCCTACGCGCTCGATGTGCTGGGCGATGTCTTCGGTAATGATCTCGCTCTTGTCCACGATCACATCCTGAGTGAACGGATCGATGATGCGGTCGCACGACACGCGACCGTAAATGCGGGAAGCGAGCGTAGCGATTTCTTCGTCGCCGTCGTAGATGGCTGTCACCGTAATACCCTGATCCGTTTCGCAGTCTTCGCCGCGGACGATCACGTCCTGGGCCACGTCCACGAGCTTGCGGGTCATGTAACCGGAGTCGGCCGTCTTCAAAGCGGTATCGGCAAGACCCTTGCGGGCGCCGTGAGTCGAAATGAAGTACTCGAGCACCGACAGGCCTTCACGGAAGTTCGACGTAATCGGGCGTTCGATAATTTCACCGGAGGGCTTGGCCATAAGACCGCGCATACCGGAAAGCTGCTTGATCTGGGCCTTATTGCCACGAGCGCCGGAATCCACCATCATGTAGAGCGGGCTGGCGACAGCGGAACCTTCGTTGAACTCCAGCTTCGTGTACAGGGACTGCTGAATCACGTCCGTAGCACCGGACCAGATGGAAACCACCTTTTCGTAGCGTTCGCCGTCCGTAATCAGACCGTCGTGGTACTGCTGCGTCACGCGGGACACTTCGTCGTATGCCTTGGCGATCACCTCATCCTTCTGGGCGGGAATCACCATATCCACGATACCGATCGAACAGCCGGAACGGGTAGCTTCCTTGAAGCCAAGGCCCTTCAGCGCATCGAGCGTCTGCACCGTGCGCTTCTGGCCCACGGTCTGGTAGCAGCGCCAGATGATCTCGCCGAGCAGCTTCTTGCCCACGTTGCGGTTGATGTAACCCAGCTCGTCCGGCCAGATTTCATTGAAACGCACACGGCCTGCCGTCGTCACGATCGTCTTGCGGTCCACCGTATCCTTACCGTAGGAAATCGTTTCCGGATCCTTGCCGTAATCGGGATTGCGGAGGCGGATCCATTCGTGATAACCGATCTTGCGGGAAGCGATGGCGAACTCCACTTCGGAAATCGAATCGAACAGAGGAAGCAGATGCTGATTATCCTCGTTCTCCTTCACTTCCACGGCGCGGGTATGCGTCAGGTAGTAGGAACCGAGAATAATGTCCTGTGTCGGGGTCGTAATCGGCTTGCCGGAAGCGGGCGAGAAGATATTGTTCGGAGCCAGCATCAATTGGCGGGCTTCGATCTGGGCTTCCACGGAAAGCGGCACGTGCACGGCCATCTGGTCACCGTCGAAGTCGGCGTTATAGGCCGTACACACGAGCGGATGCAGACGGATGGCGGAACCTTCGATCAGCACCGGTTCGAAAGCCTGAATCGACAGGCGGTGAAGCGTCGGAGCGCGGTTCAGAAGCACCGGGTGGCCCTTTGTCACTTCGGCGAGGATATCCCACACGATGGACTCGCGGCGGTCGATCATCTTCTTGGCGGAACGCACGGTATGTACATAGCCGAGCTCCTTCAGGCGATGAATGATGAAGGGTTCGAACAATGTAAGAGCCATCTTCTTGGGAAGGCCGCACTGGTGCATCTTCAAGTCGGGACCGATCACGATCACGGAACGGCCGGAGTAGTCCACGCGCTTGCCGAGAAGATTCTGACGGAAACGGCCGCTCTTGCCCTTCAGCATATCGGAAAGGGACTTCAGCGGGCGGTTGCCGGCACCAGTCACATGGCGGCCATGGCGGCCGTTATCGAACAAAGCGTCCACGGCTTCCTGAAGCATGCGCTTTTCGTTGCGGATAATAACATCCGGCGTCTTAAGCTTCAGAAGTTCGTGCAAACGGTTATTACGGTTGATCACGCGGCGGTACAGATCGTTCAAGTCGGACGTGGCGAAACGGCCGCCTTCCAACGGAACGAGCGGACGGAGATCCGGCGGGATTACGGGAAGAACCGTCATCACCATCCATTCTGGACGCGTCTTGGAATCGATGAAGCCTTGGGCAAGCTGAAGACGCTTGGCGATCTTGCGCTTGTTTTGCTTGGAATTCGTCTTCTCCATATCGACCTTCAGCTGCTCGACGAGAGCTTCCAGATCAATGGAGGCAAGAAGCTTCTGGATCGCTTCCGCGCCCATCCCGGCTTCGAAACCGCCGTCGTCTTCGTACTCGTCCATCAGGTCTTCGTACTCTTCTTCGGTCAGAATCTGGCCGCGTTCAAGCGGAGCTTCCTTCGGATCGATCACGATATAATCTTCGTAATAGATCACGCGTTCGAGATCGCGGGCCGTCAGGTCGAGCATCAGGCCGATGCGGCTGGGCATGCACTTGTAGAACCAGATGTGCGTCACGGGCACAGCCAGTTCGATATGGCCCATGCGCTCGCGGCGCACGCGGGCGTTGGTCACTTCCACGCCGCAGCGGTCGCAAACCTGCCCCTTGTTCTTGGCGCGCTTGTACTTGCCGCAGGAGCATTCCATATCACGGGTCGGGCCGAAAATGCGTTCGCAGAAAAGGCCGCCCTTCTCGGGCTTGAACGTGCGGTAATTGATGGTTTCGGGATTCTTCACTTCGCCGCTGGACCACTGGCGGATACCGCCGGGGAGTCCGTCGCCTTCCGTCTTCCAGCCGGGGCTGGCGACTGTGATGCAAACTTGGTCGAAGGTCTTGGGCTTTTCGACATTCAGGTCTTGGTGAGACATATGTGTGAATTAAAAAATGGTATGAGGTGCATATGCCCCGCACATTCCGTGCAGGGCGGTTGGAATATTATTCTTCGTCTTCGTCGAGATCGGAAACATCGAGCGGCTCCACGTCCGACGGATCGTCGGAACCGAAGTCGAACCCGCCGGACATGAGGGAATCGAAAAGATCGTCTTCACTCAGTTCGGAAAGCGGACGTTCGGCATTCGTCGTCAAGCGCACATCCAGGCCGAGAGCCTGCATTTCCTTAATCAGCACGTTGAACGATTCCGGAGTACCGGCTTCCAGCGAATTGTCGCCCTTGACGATGGATTCGTAGATGCGGGTACGGCCCTGAACGTCGTCGGACTTCACCGTAAGGAGTTCCTGCAGCGTATAGGCTGCACCGTAAGCTTCGAGAGCCCACACTTCCATTTCCCCGAAACGCTGGCCGCCGTGCTGGGCCTTGCCGCCGAGAGGCTGCTGCGTCACAAGGCTGTACGTGCCGACGGCGCGTGCGTGAACCTTGTCTGCCACCAAGTGGTTCAACTTGAGCATGTAGATGTAGCCGACCACTACCGGGTGATGGAAAGGCTCGCCCGTGAGGCCGTCGATCAGGCGGCTCTTACCGGCTACAGAGCCGTCCTTGCCGTCGCCGATCCACGTGAAACCGTCCACCTTCTTCGCCTGGGACATGTAATCCCAGATCTGCTGTTCGGCGATACCGTCGAACACCGGGGTGGCCACCTTGAAGCCGAGAGCCTTCGCAGCCACGCCGAGGTGGGTCTCAAGCACCTGCCCCACATTCATTCGGGAGGGCACGCCCAGAGGATTCAAAATGATATCCACCGGAGTACCGTCATCCAGGAACGGCATATCCGCTACCGGAAGCACGCGGGAGACAACACCCTTGTTACCGTGGCGGCCTGCCATCTTGTCACCGACGCCGAGCTTGCGCTTCGTCGCGATGTACACCTTCACTTCGCTCACCAATCCCGGATCGAGATCGCTGCCCGTCTCGATCTGCTCAAGCGTGCGGTCGCGTTCTTCGTCGAGATCCTGGAAGCGGGAATCGAACGAATTGATAATGTCGAAAATCGTATTGCGGATCGGGCTAGGATCGATCTCGATCATGTCGTGGTTCAGCGCAAGCTTGCGAAGCAGAGTCTTCGTGATCTTGCGATTGGCAGGAATGATCGTCTCATTCGTACCGGCCTTCGTCACTTCCAACGGGATCTTTTCACCCAGAAGAATATCGGAAAGCTTGCTCGTCAACTGTTCGATGAGGGCGTCCGTCTTCTTCTTGTGCTCTTCGTTGACCTTCTTGAGCTGCTTGCGCAGTTCATTGTCCACGTCCACATTGTCGCCGCCCGGAGCATTGCTGCAAACCACGCGGACATCCATCACGATACCCGTACAGCCCGGAGGCACGCGGAGGGAAGTATCCTTCACGTCGGCAGCCTTCTCGCCGAAAATGGCACGCAGGAGGCGTTCTTCGGGAGCAAGTTCCGTTTCGGACTTGGGAGTGATCTTGCCCACGAGAATATCGCCGGGCTTCACTTCGGCGCCGATGCGAATCACACCGTCGGAACCGAGATTCTTGAGAGCTTCATCGCCCACGCCGGGAATGTCGCGTGTGATTTCTTCCGCACCGAGCTTCGTATCGCGGGCAATCACTTCGAACTCTTCGATGTGGATCGAGGTGAAAGCGTCCTGCTGCACGAGGCGTTCGGAAATGATGATGGCGTCTTCGAAGTTGTAGCCGTTCCAGGGCATGAAAGCCACCAGCACGTTACGGCCGAGAGCGAGTTCGCCGCCGTCGGTATTCGGGCCGTCGGCGATCACATCGCCTGCCTGAATGGACTGGCCGCGTTCGACGATCGGACGCTGGTTGATGCAGGTACCCGCATTCGAGCGCATGAACTTGCGGAGAACGTAAACGTAGATACCCTTCTCGCGATCCGTCGTAATGGCTTCCGGATTGGAGAGGAACTCCTGCGTCGAAACGGGAAGCTCGCCATCGGGAGTCGTCACGATATACTCAGCGGAAGCGGCGGCCACGATGCCCGGAGCTTCGGCCAGCACGACCGAGCGGGAATCGCGGGCGGCCTTGCCTTCGAGACCCGTGCCCACAAGCGGAGCATCGGCAACCATCAACGGCACGCCCTGGCGCTGCATGTTCGAACCCATGAGTGCGCGGTTGGCGTCGTCATGCTCAAGGAAAGGAATAAGACCGGCGGCAATCGAAACAAGCTGCTTCGGCGACACGTCCATGTAATGAACGCTCATCGGATCCACTTCAAGGAACTCCCCGCGCTCACGGGCGGTCACGCGGTGGGATGTAAAGCGGCCCTTCTCGTCGATGGGATTGTTCGCCTGGGCGATCAGGAAGTTTTCTTCCATATCCGCCGTCAGGTAATCCACTTCCTTGCTCACCACGCCATCCTTCACGCGGCGGAACGGAGTTTCGATAAATCCGAACTCGTTGATGCGGGCATAGGTGCAAAGAGAGTTGATCAAACCGATATTGGGGCCTTCCGGCGTTTCAATCGGACAGATACGGCCATAATGGGAGGGATGAACGTCGCGCACTTCGAAACCGGCGCGGTCACGATTCAAACCGCCCGGCCCGAGGGCGGAAAGACGGCGCTTGTGCGTCAGCTCGGCCAGAGGATTGATCTGGTCCATGAACTGGCTCAGCTGGGAACGGCCGAAGAAATCGCGCACCACGGCGCTCAGAGCCTTCGGATTGATCAGCTTGCTCGGCGTAATATCGTTGCGCGTCGCATCGCACAGAGTCATACGTTCCTTCACGAGGCGTTCCGTACGGGCGAAGCCCACGCGGCACTGGTTCGACATCAATTCGCCCACGGCTCGCACGCGGCGGCTGCCGAGATGGTCGATATCGTCGATGATGCCTTCGCCGTTCTTCAGGCGCAGCAAATACTTCAGAGCTTCGAGGAAGTCCGAAGACTGGATCAGGCGGCTGTCGAGAGACGTCGTCAAGCCAAGCTTCTGGTTGATCTTGTAGCGGCCCACGCGAGTCAGGTCGTACTTCTTCTCGTCCTTGAACAGACGATCCAGCTGAGTGCTGGCCTGCTGCACGGAAGTCGGATCGCCGGGGCGGAACTTCTTGTAAATCTCCTTCAGAGCGGATTCACGGTCACGTGCCGGATCCTTCTTCAGCGTTCTGATCAGCACTTCTTCTTCGCGCTGGTCGATCACGTCGATTTCTTCGATGCCCAGATCCATCATCTTCTGGACGGTCGCCATATTGAGCGGCTCGTAAGCCTTGGCCACAACGATCGCCTTCTTCTTGCTGTCGCCGTCTTCTCCGTCGCCGTGCGTCACGTTTTCGAAGGGCACGAGATACTCAAGCTCTTCGCCCGTCACATCGGCCAGAGTCAGCTTCTGAATGGTATAGAACTGTTCGACGATCTGGCGGTCGGTTTCGTAGCCGAGATAGCGGAGGAATGTCGTCGAAAGGAACTTGCGGCGGCGGCGGCGGCGGTCGAGGAACACGTACATCAGATCGTTCGTGTCGAACTGAACTTCAAGCCAGGAACCGCGGTCGGGAATAATGCGGAAGGAATACAGCTCCTTGCCGTTGCTGTGCTTGCTCTTTTCGAAACAGATACCCGGCGAACGGTGCAGCTGGGCCACGATCACGCGTTCGGCGCCGTTGATCACGAACGTACCGCGTTCCGTCATCATGGGAACTTCGCCCATGTACACATCCTCTTCGGCCGTGTAATCGCCGCAAACAAGCTTGAACTTCACCACGAGAGACGCGCTGAACGTTTCACCGCTGCGGATGGCGGCGAAATCGGACATTTTGGGAGGAGAAATCTCGTAGGAAACGAACTCCAGCCGAATCGTGCCATCGTAGCTCTCGATCGGGAAATGTTCGCTCAAAACGGCCTGCAAACCGATTTTCTGACGATCTTCAGGCTTCGTGAACTGCTGTAGAAAGTCAGCATAGGATTGAAGTTGGATCTCAATCAAATTGGGCGGATCAATGACTTCCTTGATATTGCCGAAATTAAGTCGCTCTTGCTTGGGCTTTAACATGTGCTGGCGGAGATGGTGAGTGGTACATCCTTGGCCCGGATGCAGGGCATTTTTTTGCTCGGTAAAACCGACCGGAACTCATCGTATGAGACGATGCTCTCCGGTCGATCCTCCAAGGACGCGTTTTTCGATACGCGCAAGCAGGAGGAGACTACATCTCCTCCTGCTATACCGGGAAAAGCAAGCGACTTACTTGACTTCCACCTTGGCGCCGGCTTCTTCAAGCTTGGCCTTGGCAGCAGCGGCATCGTCCTTGGAAACGCCTTCCAGCACGGCGGCGGGAGCGGATTCAACAAGCTTCTTGGCGTCAGCGAGACCGAGACCGGCCTTCACTTCGCGCACCGCCTTAATCACGGCGATCTTGTTGGAACCGGCGTCAGCGATGACGACGTCGAATTCGGTCTTTTCTTCAGCGGCTTCCGCGGGAGCGGCAGCGCCAGCAGCGGCTACGGGAGCAGCGGCGGAAACGCCCCAGGCTTCTTCGAGACGCTTTACGAGATCAGCAGCTTCGAGGATCGTAAGCTTGCCCAGTTCTTCTACGAGTTGATTAATATCAGCCATTTTAGTATTGTATGTTTAGGTTCTTGTCGCGTTCGGGGGCATCCCGAACATTTCAGTTCTCCGGCCGGAGGCCCGACAGAGGACCGTTTGATATCGGGCGGCGGACAGATGGGAATCAGGCCGCCGCCTTCTGTTCAAATTGTTTATTCTGCAGATTCTGCAGGAGCTTCGCCCTGCTTGTCGACGTATGCCTGGATGACACGTGCCAGTGCGGAACCGGCTGCGTTGATCGTACCAAGCAACTTCGCAAGAAGTGCTTCGCGGGGAGGAAGATCGCCGATCGCCTGGATTTCGGAAGCGCTGAGAACAGCACCGTCCAGAATAGCAACCTTGTAGGCAGCCTTCTTCGAAGCCTTGGCGAAGGTATTGACCACCTTGGCGGCGGCGCACACATCGCTGTTGCCCGTGATGAAGGCCGTCTGGCCGTTGAGGTGTTCGCCGATGTCCGGAAGACCGGCTTCGGACAGAGCCGTACGCATGAAGTTGTTCTTGGCGACATGGCAGGAAGCGCCACAGTCGGACAAGGAAGCACGCATGCCAGTAAACTCAGGAACAGTAATGCCCGTGTAGTCGATGACGATCAGGAACGGAGAATTGTTCACGCGTTCGAACAAACCGTCGATAATGATACGCTTGTCAGGATTCATTTTCGTGTATTCTGTGCTTGAGTTTAGAGCTTGGCGATTTCCGCCTGGCTGACGCTAAGGCCGGGGCACATGGCGCAGGCGATGGTGGCGGCTTCGATATAGGCGCCCTTGGCGGCTGCCGGACGTGCTTTCACGACGGAGTCGATCAAAGCGCGGGCATTTTCCACAATCTGCTCGTCCGAGAAGGAGAGCTTACCGATAGCGGCGGAGACATTGGCGCTCTTGTCAACCTTGAAGTCGACACGACCGGCCTTGACTTCCTTCACGGCCTTGGCAGGATCTTCCGTCACCGTACCCGTCTTCGGGTTCGGCATGAGGCCGCGCGGACCGAGGATACGGGCGAGCTTGCGAACTTCTGCCATGGCGTCAGGAGTTGCAATAGCGGAGTCGAAATCGACATAACCGCCCTGTACCTTCTTGATCAGGTCTTCGAAACCTACTTCGTCGGCACCGGCTTCGAGAGCTGCGGCGGCCGCTTCGCCCTGGGCGAAAACGACGACGCGGACGTTCTTACCCGTACCGTGAGGAAGAGCGACGCTGCCGCGAACCATCTGGTCGGACTTGCGGGGATCCACCGTCAGGTGGAAGGACAGTGTGACCGTGGGGTCGAACTTGGGAGCCGGGAAACTCTTCATGGTTTCCACAGCTTCAGTGAGGCCATAGCTCTTACCGGGGGTAACAAGCTTGGCTGCTTCTTGATAGCGCTTGCTGCGTTTTTTGGACATATGATATTTGCAGTTCGTTCGGGGTTGATTGATGATTCCCTCCTGCGAGAGTTTCTTTAGTAGCCTTCTACTTCGATACCCATCTGGCGGGCCTGGCCTGCAAGAATGCGGGCGGCGCGTTCCGGATCCTTCGTGTTGAGGTCGGGCATCTTGGCGGCAACCACTTCCATAAGCTTGGCCTTGGAAAGGGTAGCGACCTTCTTCTTGTTCGGTTCACCGGAGCCGGAAGCAATGCCGGCAGCCTTCTTGAGAAGGTTGGCGCCCGGGGGCTGCTTGGTGATGAACGAGAAGGACTTGTCCTTGTAGACGGTGATCACGACGGGAAGGACGTCGCCGGCCTGCTTCTGCGTGGCGGCGTTGAACTCCTTACAGAACGCCATAATGTTCACACCGGCCTGACCAAGGGCAGGACCGACGGGCGGCGACGGATTGGCGGCGCCTGCAGCGATTTGCAGTTTGATGATTTTTGTTACTTCTTTTGCCATGGTATTATTATTTTAGCTGGGAAGGGAGACGATTTTCGCACGCCGAACCGGAGTGCGAAAAAGGAAATTAGTTGGCGTTCCGAGCCCGCTCGAGGTCTTCGAGTTCATCGGGCGTCAGCAGAGCCACCTGCGAGTAGTCCAGATCCACGGGCGTCGTGCGTCCGAAGATTTCAACGCCCACACGTACCTTGCCGTGGTCGGCATCGACTTCTTCGATCTTGCCGTTCTGGCCCTGGAAAGCACCGTCGAGCACCTTGACGAAATCACCCACTTCGAAGCTGACCTTCGGACGGGCGATATCTTTGCAGGCTTCCACCTGGGCGAGAAGATCGGCCACCTGGCTGGCACGCATCGGATGGGGTTCGCGGCGTCCGCTGGCGAAGCTGATGACACCGTCGACTGCGAGAATCTTGTACCAGGCGTCATTGTTCAGGGAACCGTCTTCATTGCGGAGAGCCATGTTGATGTAAACATAGCCCGGGAAAAGTTTGCGTTCCACAACGTACTTCTTGCCGTTACGGACATCCTCGACCTTTTCGGTCGGCACGAGGGTTTGGAAAATAAGGGAACTCAGTTCCTGTTCCTTGACGAGGCGTGCGATGTTTTCAACGACGCGACGCTCCTTGCCTGAAAGCACATGAAGAGCGTACCACTGCTCCTGAGGAGCCGGAACGGTGTGATTGACGGAGGTGCGGGTTTGGCGATCGGAAATGCGGGACATGGAGGTCAATCGGAAAAGTTTAGCTCAGGCCGGTAATCGTCCCATTGACAATAGCGGCAAGAATGAGATCGAAAAGGGAGACGTACGCCCCCAGAAGCACCATCGCAATCAAAACGACGATAGTGGAGCCCGACAGTTCACGATATTTGCGGAAGCCGCGCACTTTGGGATCGCTTTCCCACGGCCATGAGCACTTCTTCAATTCACTCTTGATCTCGGTGATATACTGGGAAATTCTGCGGAACATGCTATCGTACTGAAGGAGGAGATTGAAAAAAGAGAAGACTGGCAGGGTAGGAGGGGCTCGAACCCACAACTTGCGGTTTTGGAGACCGCTGCTCTACCAATTGAACTACTACCCTAGATACTTCTCTGTCTTGTTTTGATCTTCAGGGGATACCTGCCTTGATGGCAGGCACCCCCCTATGACCAAGGGCGCAATTGCTTGCAACCCGTGTTTAAAGATTAGGCGAGGATTTCGCTCACGCGACCGGCGCCAACGGTACGACCACCTTCGCGGATAGCGAACTTCATGGTCTTTTCCATAGCAATCGGGGTGATGAGCTCAACAGTCACCGTCACATTGTCGCCCGGCATCACCATTTCGGTGCCTTCGGGGAGCGTCACGCAGCCAGTCACGTCCGTCGTGCGGAAGTAGAACTGCGGGCGATAGTTGTTGAAGAACGGGGTGTGGCGGCCGCCTTCTTCCTTGGAAAGAACGTACACTTCAGCAGTGAACTTGGTGTGCGGCTTCACGGAACCCGGCTTCACGATCACCTGACCGCGTTCGACTTCTTCCTTCTTGATACCGCGAAGGAGGAGACCGACATTGTCACCGGCCTGGCCTTGATCGAGGAGCTTGCGGAACATTTCGATGTCCGTAACGGAAGTTTTGGCGGTCGGACGGATACCGACGATTTCGACTTCTTCCATCTTCTTGACGATACCGCGTTCGATACGACCGGTAGCAACGGTGCCACGGCCGGAGATCGAGAACACGTCTTCAACCGGGAGAAGGAAGGGCTGATCGATCGGACGTTCAGGAGCAGGGATGTATGCGTCAACGGCGTCCATGAGGTCGAGGATAGCCTGTTCGGCATCGGCGTCGCCTTCAAGAGCCTTGACAGCGGAACCCTTGACGATCGGAATGTCGTCGCCCGGGAAGTCGTAGGAGGAAAGAAGTTCGCGAATTTCCATTTCCACGAGCTCGGCAAGTTCGGGGTCAGCAAGGTCCATCTTGTTCATGAACACAACGATGTAGGGAACACCCACCTGACGAGCAAGAAGGATGTGTTCGCGGGTCTGCGGCATGGGGCCGTCAGCAGCGGAAACAACGAGAATAGCGCCGTCCATCTGGGCAGCACCCGTGATCATATTCTTCACATAGTCGGCGTGACCGGGGCAGTCGACGTGTGCATAGTGACGATTGTCGGTTTCGTATTCGACGTGGGCGGTGGAAATGGTAATACCGCGCTCGCGTTCTTCGGGAGCACCGTCGATTTCGTCATACTTCTTCTGCTCGGCGTAACCTTTCTTCGCAAGCACGGAAGTGATTGCAGCTGTAAGAGAAGTTTTGCCGTGGTCAACGTGACCGATCGTACCCACGTTCACGTGGGTCTTATTGCGCTGGAATTGCTCTTTGGCCATATTCTTGATTGGGTTGGGCTGCTTAATCTTTCGTGAAGCATGGAGCTTCTGGCGGGAATTGAACCCGCGACCTCATCCTTACCAAGGATGCGCTCTACCCCTGAGCTACAGAAGCATCACTTCGATTAATCGTCCGCACTTGGACGTAAGCGGCGGCTAATGTACATACTTTTACCTCCGGCGTCAATGATAAAGTCGTCTTTTTCATCAAAATTTCTCACTTTCTCATGAACAAATCACCCAACATTCTATATTTAAGCAATTTATAAAATTCGTCATGTTTACCGCTCCACGCTTGCACGAATTCCGTTTCCGTGGAATACTGCCTCCATGCCGCTGATCTATACTCAGGAACCGCTGCCCTCCCCTTCGTCCGGCAAGGCTGTCCCATCGTGCATCACCGTCTTCATCGGAGGCTTCGGAGACTGGCTGACTGGAGCTTTTTTCAAAACCATGCAGCGCGTTTCCTTTCCGGAGAATCCGGAGACCGAATGGCGGGCCTATTACCATTGGGACGGCGGGAGCCTCGGCATGCTGCACGACGGATGCTCGCGCATTCTGCATGATCTTTCCGCCTGTTCCGAAAGCCACCCCGATGCCGCGCTGCTCCTCTGCGGGCACAGCTACGGAGCCTCGGCGGCCATGCACATCCTCCGCCAGCTCCCGTTCCGGCGCGACAACGTTCTTCTGCTCACGCTCGATGCGGTCAGCCGACGCCAGCCCTCCCACCGCGCAGGCGGCATCAGGCACTGGATCAACTGCCACCTGACAGGCCCATTCACGCCGATCGACACCATTCCCCGCATCGGCGGCCGATGGGGGCATTGCGGCGATGCGGATATGAACCTCACATTCGACTCTTCCGCCATCGCTTCAGACGGACATCGTTACGCGCACAACCGCCCCCTGCCCTTCCTGACCGATGCGTCCCACGGCTCGCCGGGAGCGCTGGCAGCCATGCAAAAAATCGTGCGTTCCCTGTCCGTATAACTGTTTATGAATCACATTGACATCACAGCTCCGGCCAGCTAGGATGGTCTCCTATGAACAAGAAACTGATACCGCTCATTCTGGCCGCAGCCATGGCCCTGCCCGCCATGGCCGATCCGGAAGACCATGTCCGCAAGAACCCGTCCGGCGGCTACCAGTGCGCCGGGAAGGCATGGGAAGACGTGGAAACCATCGTGGCCGAATCCGCCAAAGGAGAACCCGTAGCCATGTACGTCCATGCCGTCCTCCTCGACGAAGGTGACGGCGGATTGAAGGAAGACGAAGCCCAGGCTGAAAAGCTGTTCGCCCAGGCCGCCGAAGGCTTGCAGAAACTGGCTGATGCCGGAGATGCCGCCGCGATGATCCTGCTGGCCGAACTTTACGATGAAGGTGCAGGCGTACGGGAAGACGACCGCAAGGCCGACAAGCTCCGCGCCGATGCACGCCGTATCCAGCCCGCGAAGAAATAGAAAAACGGCATTTCTTCCTTTCAGGCTTCTTGGCAAGACAGCTGAGAAGCCTTTTTTCTGCATGGCAATCAGCTCTCCCCTCGCAATTCCCGAATCTTGTCGCGGAGAACGGCGGCCAACTCGAAATCAAGCCGGGACGATGCCTCCTTCATCTCCTTCTCCAGCTTGCGCACGGCCCCTTCCACATCTTCTCCGGATTCGCCGGCCATCAAATCCCCATACTCGTCCTCATCATCGGGCGTGTAAAGCCTCAGAGGCTCCTGCACGGGGCGATTCACGGTATGAGGCACAATACCGTGCGCCTCATTGTAGGCTTGTTGAATGCTGCGCCGGTAATCCGACAATTCCAGCAGTCGGCGGATGGATTCCGTCACCACATCGCAAAACAGCACGCATTCTCCGTGCTCATGGCGTGCCGCACGGCCGGCCGTCTGCACAAGCGATGTTTCATTACGCAAAAACCCTTCCTTGTCCGCATCCAGAATGCACACCAGGGACACTTCCGGCAGGTCGAGCCCCTCGCGCAGCAGATTGATGCCGACGAGAATATCCACCTTGCCGCTGCGCAGGGAGCGCAATATCTCCACACGCTCGATCGCATCCACATCCGCATGGATATATTCCACCTTCAGCCCGACGTTGCGGAGATAATCGGACAAATCCTCCGCCGTCTTCTTCGTCAGCGTCGTCACCAGCACGCGCTCACCCTTCGCCACGCGGTCGTGGCAAAGCTCGATCGTCGCGTCGATCTGCCCTTCGAGCGGCTTCAGCGTAATCTTCGGCTCCAGCAGCCCCGTCGGACGAATGATCTGCTCCACGATCAGCGGTGAACCGAGCCGTTCGGGATGAAAATCCTCCACCGGAGCCGTTGACGGGTTCGGTTCCACGCGAATATCGCGCAACGACTGGTAAAACACCCCTCGGAAATCCTCGGGAGGAGCCTCGCCTTTGCGCTTCGCCTTGCGGATGGGAATATAGCCTCCCTTATTATCTCCGCGGCAATTCACCAGCTCAAAGGCGCCGGGAGTCGCCGATGCATAAATAATCTGGCTCTGCCGCTCCATGAACTCGTCGAACTTCAGCGGACGGTTGTCCAGCGCGCTCGGCAGACGGAACCCGTGATCGACCAGATTCTGCTTGCGACTGCGATCTCCTTCGTACATCCCGCCGATCTGCGGCACAGTCGCATGGCTCTCGTCGATAATCGTCAAATGATCCTTCGGAAAATAATCCATCAGCGTCGAAGGCGCACTTCCCACCGCCCTGCCGGACAAATGGCGGGAATAATTCTCGATCCCCTTACAGAACCCCAGCTCGTGAATCAGCTCCAAATCGTAATCCGTCCGCATCTTCAACCGTTGCGCCTCGATCAGCTTATTGTGCGATTCCAGCCAAGCCACGCGCTCCTTCAGCTCCTGCCGGATCGCATCCATCGCGGGCAAACGCTTCTCGACCGGAGAAACATACTGCTTCACCGGGAAAAACAAATAGGAATCCAGCCGCTCGCGCACCTTCCCCGTCTGCGCGTCTGTCAGGGAAATGCGATCAACCTCATCGCCGAAAAACTCAATGCGGATCGCCTCGCCGTCGCTCTGCGCCGGATACACCTCCACCACATCGCCGCGTACGCGAAACCTCCCGCGCTGAAACTCGAAATCATTGCGCTCGAACAACAGCTCCACCAGATGCCGCAACAGCGAATCGCGATCCATCAGATCGCCCTGCTTCACCGTCAGGCACAACTCCTTGTAATCCTCCGGCGCGCCGAGGCCGTAAATGCAGGATACGGAAGCCACCACAATCACATCCCGGCGAAGCAACAGCGAGCGCATCGCATTCAGGCACAGGCGGTCGATCTCGTCATTGATGGCGGAATCCTTCTCAATATAGGTATCCGTACTGGCGATATAGGCCTCCGGCTGATAATAATCGAAATACGAAACGAAATACTCCACTGCATTATGCGGAAAAAACGCCTTCAACTCGGAATACAGCTGTGCTGCCAGAGTCTTATTGTGGGAAAGAAGCAGCACGGGCCGATCCTGCCTTGCGATGATATTCGCCAGCGTAAAAGTCTTGCCGCTCCCCGTCACGCCCAGCAGGCACTGATGCTTGTTGCCCCTGTCCAGAGACTTCAGAAGCTTGGCAATGGCCTGCCCCTGGTCGCCGGAAGGAGCAAAGGGAGATTCGAGGCGGAAGATCATAACGTGATTGACAAAACGCAGGGAACAAGGCACCCTAATCGCCATGTACATCCCTACGCAGGAAGAAAGATACTCCAAAAAGTCGACGGCGACGCTTCTTCTTTGCGTCATCGCGCCGAGTGCAGTCGTCCTCGGCCTGATGGGCGGCACCGACCTCATGCTCCTGCTGACCGCCTTCATCCAGCCTCTCGCATTCCTGATCTCCCTGTGCGGCCTCTCCAACACCATGGGCATCATCATCTCCTCTCTGGTTCAGGCCATCCTCTTCTTCATGCTGGCACGCGCCAAAAAGCTCTCGCCCAAAAGGCGCCTCACCATTGCCATCGTCTGGGGCATGAGCATGGCTCTGGCGTTGAAAATCAGCCTCATCTTTGTCCAATACCTCGGCGCATTGGAATCGGCCCAATAGAATAAATTTCATAAGATATTCAGAAAAAGCCGATTATTAAAAAAAGCTCGCCATGGCGTCCTTTTTTTAATAAAGTTCCTGCTGTGATACGCATGCAGACCATCATCCGCGATTTCATCCAATCGCGCCGTTTCATCTTCTGCGCAGCTCTGTTCCTCATGCTGGGCCACCTGCCGGCACAGGAACCCGCCGCCACACCAGCGCCCGCCGCTCCCCAGTCGGCTGCCGCTCCCGCAGAAAACCGTGAACAACCGGTCGCAACACCGACAACACTCTCGTCCGATGCCGCCGGACAAGCCTCCGCAGAAGACACCAAAACGGCCAACATCCACATTCACCACGCCAAGCCCAAATACACCCATGAACAAACGGGCACAGGCGACCAGTACAGTGCCTTTCCCAGGCCACTGAACCAGTACCACGACTCCAACCTGCCGCTGATCGAAAAACTGGTCAACCGCGTACGCATGGAGCCGTTCAACCTGGCCGTCACCCTCATCTTCTTCGGAGCCGTCCTGCATACCTTCCTTGCCGGCAAATTCCAGCGCTATTCCCACGAACTGGCCCGGCGGCACAAAGCCAAACTCGCCGCCTCCGGTTTCCGGCTCGAACACCCCGAACAGCGCATCCCCGTCTCCTTCAAATCCTCCATCTTCCACTTCCTCGGGGAAATCGAAGTCGTCTTCGGCATCTGGATCATCCCCTTCGCCTTCGTCTGCCACGAATTCTACAGCTTTCAGGACCTCAAACTCTACATCGACCACGACTGCTCCTTCACGGAACCCCTCTTCGTGGCCGTCATCATGATCATCGCCTCCTCGCGCCCGATCTACCGCCTTGCGGAAAACACCCTGAAACTCGGAGCCAGCCTCGGCAAAGGCTCCCCGGCTGCATGGTGGCTCTCCGTCATCTGCCTGGCTCCGCTCCTCGGCTCCTTCATCACGGAACCCGCAGCCATGACCCTCGCCGCCATCCTGCTGGCGAAGAAATTCTACCAGCTCAAGCCCAGCAAGCCCCTCATGTACGCCACGCTGGCCCTTCTCTTCGTCAACATCTCCATCGGCGGCACCCTCTCCAGCTTTGCCGCACCGCCCATCGTCATGGTCGCCGAAAAATGGGGTTGGGGCATGGCCCACATGATCCAGCACTTCGGCTGGAAATCCCTCTGCGCCATCCTCATCTCCAACATCGTTTACTTCTTCATCTTCCGCAAGGAATTCAAACGGCTGCACCAGGTCCAGCGTGAAAACAGCGCCTTCGACGATGCCACCCCCACCTCATGGGAAGACCGTCAGGACGTCATCCCCATCTGGGTCTACATCATCAGCCTCTTCTTCCTCGCATGGACCGTCTACTTCGCCCATAGCCCGGCCATCTTCATCGGAGGCTTCATGTTCTTCATCGGCTTCACCATCGCCACCCCTCAGTACCAGAACGAATTCTCCATCAAGGTACCCATGCTCGTCGCCTTCTTCCTGGCAGGCCTCGTCATCCTCGGCGGCACGCAGGGCTGGTGGCTCGAACCCCTCCTGCAAAGCCTCGGCGACAGCGCCACCATGGCCGGAGCAACCATCCTCACGGCATTCAACGACAACGCAGCCGTCACCTACCTCGCCTCTACCGTACCCGATCTGACGGACAACATCAAATACTCTGTCGTCGCAGGCGCAGTCACCGGGGGCGGCCTCACCGTCATCGCCAACGCGCCCAACCCGGCGGGCCAGGCCATCCTCGGCAAATTCTTCAAAGGCATCAACCCCGTCTGGCTCTTCCTCTGGGCCCTCTTCCCGACTGCCATCGTCTACATCTTCTTCACGGCCTTCGGCCATTGACCTCTCATGTTTACCGGACTCGTAGAATGCACAGGGCGCATCGCCTCCATGATTCCCATTGCGGAAGGCGCTCGCTACACGCTTGAAATACCCTTCGCCGCCGAACTCTCCCTCGGCGACTCCGTTGCCGTCAACGGCTGCTGCCTCACGGTGGACGCCATCGACAACAACCGGGTATCTTTCGACCTCCTCACCCAGACCATGCGCGTCACCTCCCTCGGCACCCTGCACGAAGGAAACATCGTCAATCTGGAACGGGCCATGAAAAACTCCGACCGCCTCGGCGGCCACTTCGTCATGGGGCATGTGGACGCCTGCGGAGAAATAGTCGCCGTCGAACCCGTCGGGCAGGACCACAAAATCACCGTCCGCATTCCGGAAGCATACACCCGCTACTGCATCGACAAAGGCTCCATCGCCATCGACGGAATCTCTCTCACCATCGCCTCCATCAGAGGCAGCATCCTTGAATTCTGGATCACCCCGCACACCTTCGCCCGCACCAACCTCTGCAAGGCTCAGCCCGGCACCGTCGTCGACATCGAAGTGGACATGCTCGCGAAATACATGGAAAAACTCTTCGCCGCACGGACGGAAGCCTGACGGCACGCGTCCTCCCATCCACCGTGAACACCACCCTCTCATGGCTCGCTCTGGCTCCCTGCATCGGCATCAGCCAGCTTCCGGCAGCCGATGAATACGCCTTCACCCTCTACGACACCGCCCGCAGCAGGCAAATCCCCGTCGCCATCTACAGCCCCGAATCCGGCAGCATCCGCGGAATCGTCATCTTCAACCACGGCTACGACCGAAACAAAGGCGGCTCCTACCGCGCCTACTCCTACCTCACTCGCACGCTGGCGCAACAAGGCTACTACGTCCTCAGCATCCAGCACGAACTCCCCGGAGACGACCTCCTTGCCATGAGCGGCGACCTCTACCGCGAACGCATGCCCAACTGGCAGCGAGGCGTCGGCAACATCCTCCACGTACACGGCACCATCCGCAAGCTCCGCCCTGACCTCCCCTGGCACAACACCATCCTCATCGGGCATTCCAACGGGGGAGACACCTCCCAGCTCGCCGCCGCCACGCACCCCGGACTTGCACGAACCGTCATCACCCTCGACCACCTCCGCCACCCCATCCCGCGCACATCCGCTCCGCGCATCCACACCCTGCGTGCCTCGAATACCGAGGCCGACCCCGGAGTCATCCCCACGGAAGAAGAGCTGACCCGGCACCGCATCGGGCTCATCCGGCTGGAAAACATGAACCACGGAGACATGGACGACAAAGGCACACCCGAACAGCATCGGCGCATCTGCCGCGAAGTACTCGGCATCCTCTCCGAGACACACCCGGACACCTGAAACGCGCTGCCGAAAAGAACTGCGCCTGCGCTCTTCCGAAAACACACCTCCAATATTCCGTAATTAGGCTTGACAGGGAGGGGGTGCCTTGTGATAGAAATGAGAACTATGCAATCCCAGAACTCTCCCCATTCGGAACCCGTCGTACCGAAGCAGTACATCGTTCCGTTCCTCCTGCTGGTTTCGTGCTTTGCTCTGTGGGGACTCGTCAACGCCATGGCGGAAGCCCTCGTTCCTGCCTTCCAAAGCGTCTTCCCCGAGTTGACCAACATGAGCAAGGCCATGTCGCTGACGGCGCATTACGGCGCCTATGCCTTCCTCGCCATCCCCGCATCCATCATCGTTAAACGATACTCCTACAAAGCCGGCGTATTGCTTGGCCTCGGCGTCTTCGCCATCGGCGTTCTGGGATACATTCCGTCCACAATCTTCCACAGCTACGATCTCTGCCTGTCATCCATCTTCATCTATGCCAGCGGATGCTCCATCCTCGAAACGAGCTGCAACCCCTACGTCCTCTCCATGGGCTCTCAGGAAACGGCAGTCCGCCGTTTGAACTTCGCTCAGGCCTTCAACCCCGTCGGTTGCCTTATCGGCCTTGTCATCGGCAAATTCATCATCTTCGCCAACTTCATCGAACCGACGGTGGCACAACCCCTGACGGATGCACAACAATCCAGCAACATGCAATGGCTGGCGACCCCATACGTCATTCTGGCGCTCGTCGCCATCGCCATGTGGCTCATCATCTTCTTCCGCAAAATGCCCGAAGGCTCAGGTGCAGACAAGAGCGATGCCCACGATCCCAGCCAATCCTTCACGGCAACCCTGAAACGCCTGATGAGCCTCCCCCGCTACTACTGGGGCGTCATCACCCAATTCTTCTACGTAGGCCTCCAGACCATGGCATGGGCGTACATCGTCGACTACGCCGTCAGAACCGTCCAAATCGACCAGGCTTCCGGCATGAGCTACTACATCTACGCCATGGTATGCTTCATCGTCATGCGCATCATCTGCACGGCCCTGATGAAAAAATACAACCCGGCCAACATGATGTCCCTGCTCGCCGTGATCGGCATCTTCCTCTGCCTCGGCGCCATCTACCTGCCCGGATGGAGCGGCCTCATCTGCGTCATCGCCATCTCCGCCTGCCTCTCCCTGATGTTCCCGACCATCTACGGCATCGCCCTGCGAGGCCTCGGCCCCGATGCCAAACTCGGAGCGGCCGGCCTCATCATGTCCATCCTCGGCGGAGCTGCCGTCCCCCCCATCTTTGCGGCGAACCTCGACCACGACTTCCTCTCATGGACCACCATGGGCCTCTTCCCGGAAGCCGAAGCCATCGTCCGCTCCTCCTACTACATCCTCGCCGCATGCCTTGTCATCGTACTGGTCTATGGCATCCGCTTCCGCAACACCCATGTCACCCCTGAAGACGAAGAAGAAAACCCCTTCGTCGTTGAAGCCACGGGAGAACTTCCCTCCGGCGGCAAACAATAACCTTCCCATCATAGAAGAAAAATCATCATGAAAACGACACTCCCCACCATCGGCATACGTCCGACCATCGACGGCCGCCGCCTCGGCGTCCGCGAATCGCTCGAAGAACAAACGATGAACATGGCCAAACGAGCCGCTGCGCTCATTGAAGCCAACATCCGCCATGCTTCCGGCGAACCCGTCAAATGCATCATCGCCGACACCTGCATCGGCGGACCTGCCGAAACCGCCGCCTGTGCCGACAAATTCAAGGCCAACAACGTAGGCGTCTCCCTCTCCGTCACACCCTGCTGGTGCTACGGCAGCGAAACCTTCGACATGGACCCCTTCATGCCGAAAGCCATCTGGGGCTTCAACGGAACCGAACGCCCCGGCGCCGTCTACCTCGCCGCCGCCCTCGCCGGACTCAACCAGAAAGGCTTCCCCGCATTCTCCATCTACGGCAAAGACGTACAGGACGCGGGTGACACCTCCATCCCCGCCGACGTCGAAGAAAAAATCCTTCGCTTCTGCCGCGCCGGCCTCGCCGTCGCCACACTTCGCGGCAAGGGATACCTCTCCATCGGCGGATGCTCCATGGGCATCGCCGGCTCCATCGTCGACCAATCCTTCTGGGAAACCTACCTCGGCATGCGCGTACAGGCCATCGACATGACCGAAGTCCGCCGCCGCATGGACCAGAAAATCTACGACGAAGAAGAATTCAAGCTCGCCATGCAATGGGCCGACGCCGAATTCAAATTCGCCGACGACCGCAACCGCGCCGACCTCAAGCTCGACGAAGCAGGCCGCCGCAAAACCTTTGAAGAAAGCGTCCTCATGGCCATGATCTTCCGCGACATGATGCAGGGCAACCCGAAACTCGTCGCCAAAGACCGCGCCGAAGAAGCCATGGGCTACCAGGCCATCGCAGGCGGCTTCCAGGGCCAGCGCCACTGGACCGACTTCTACCCGAACGGCGACATCGCGGAATCCCTCCTCAACTCCACCTTCGACTGGAACGGCCCGCGCGCACCCATGCCCTTCGCCACGGAAAACGACTCCCTCAACGGAGCCTGCCTCCTCTTCGGCTACCTCCTCACCGGGCAGGCCAACGTCTTCGCCGACGTCCGCACCTACTGGAGCCCCGATGCCGTCAAACGCGTCACCGGCTACACCCTCGAAGGCCATGCCAAAGACGGCATCATCCACCTCATCAACTCCGGTTCGGCCGCTCTCGACGGCTGCCTCGCCTGCACCGACAAGGATGGCAAGCCCGTCATGAAAAAGCACTGGGACGTCACGAAGGAAGATGCCAAGAAAATGATCGACCAGGCCACATGGTGCCCGGCCAACCGCGAATACTTCCGCGGCGGCGGCTACTCCCTGCGCTACGCATCCAAGGGCGGCGCTCCGCTCACCATGACGCGCCTCAACATCGTCAAAGGCCTCGGCCCCGTCCTCATCGTCGCCGAAGGCTGGAGCGTCGAACTCCCCGCCGAAGTCCACAAGACCCTCGACGAACGTACCGATCCGGGTTGGCCGACCACATGGTTCGCTCCGCGCCTCACCGGCAAGGGTGCCTTCACGGACGTCTACAACGTCATGGCCAACATGGGCGCCAACCACGGAGCCTTCACCTACGGCCACATCGGTGCGGACATCCTCACCATGGCCTCCATGCTCCGCATCCCCGTCTACGCCCACAACGTAGCCGACGGCGAAGTCTACCGTCCGACCGCATGGGGCCTCCACGGCACCACGGATCTCGAAGGCGCCGACTTCCGCGCCTGCCAGAACTACGGCCCGCTGTACGGCAAATATTGAATCAACTAACTATTAAATAGCCACAGATTACGCAGATACGCACAGATTGGTAATAAGCATGGAAAA
This sequence comes from Neoakkermansia glycaniphila, assembly GCF_900097105.1. GTDB lineage: Bacteria > Verrucomicrobiota > Verrucomicrobiia > Verrucomicrobiales > Akkermansiaceae > Akkermansia > Akkermansia glycaniphila. The sequence continues at coordinate 583,283 of NZ_LT629973.1, forward strand.
ATGAACGCATCCCGGTTCCAGCAAGGAACTCATCCTTTCGGTCTCGATACGTTCTTCCCTTTTCCGGTTTCCGTCCCGTCTGTGCCAATCTGTGAAATCTGTGGCTTTTTCCTTCCCTACCATGCTTGTTCTTTGTCTTGACTGCGGCGCGACCAATGTACGCGCCATGATCGTCGACGACCGCGGCCGGATCGTCGGCAAAGCCTCCCAGCCCAATTCCACCAAACCCGGCGACGAAAATCCCGGCTACCATATGTGGGACGCCGACCGCATCCTTGCCCAGCTCTCCGCATGCGCACGCGAAGCCCTTGCAACCGTCGATGCCTCACAGGTCAAAGCCGTCACCATCACCACCTTCGGCGTGGACGGTGCGCTCGTCGATGAAAAAGGCAGCCTCCTCTACCCCGTCATCTCGTGGAAATGCCCACGCACGGCGGAAATCATGAAACGCATCGGAGACTACATCCCCCAGGACAAACTGAACGCCCTCTCCGGCGTTGGGGAATTCGCCTTCAACACCATCTACAAACTCGTCTGGCTCAAGGAAAACCGCCCGGAACTCCTCGACCGGGCCCACGCATGGCTCTTCATCTCGAACATCCTCGCCCATCGCCTCACCGGAGTCATGGCCACCGACCGCACCATGGCCGGCACCTCCCAGCTCACCGACCTGCGCACGGGCAACTTCTCCGATGAAATTCTTCAGGCCATCGGCGTACGCAAAGAACTCTTCCCGCCCATCGTCAACGCAGGAAAAACCATCGGCGCCCTCACGCCGGAAGCCGCCGCCAACCTCGGCCTCCCCGCCTCCGGCATACCCGTCGTCTCCACCGGCCACGACACCCAGTTCGCCGTCTTCGGCTCCGGAGCCGAAAAAAACCAGCCCGTCCTCTCCTCCGGCACATGGGAAATCCTCATGGTACGCGCCGAAAAAGCCGACCTCGGCGCAGCCGACTACGCCGCCGGAGCCACAGCCGAATACGACAGCGACCCCGCCCTTCTCAACCCCGGCCTCCAGTGGATCGCCTCCGGCATCATCGAATGGGTAAAATCCACCTGCTACCAGGGAGCCAACTACGACACCATGGATGAAGAAGCCGCAGCCATCGCCCCCGGCTCGCACGGCGTCCGCCTCATCCCCAACTTCCTGCCATCCGACCCCATGCCCGGCTCCATAGAAGGCCTCATCCTCGGGCGCACCCGCGGCCACATCTACCGCGCCGCCATGGAAGCCCTCACCTACCGCCTGAAAACCCGCCTCGCACGCCTCGAATCCGTCGGCGGCTTCAAGGCGGCAAGCCTCCTCCTCGTCGGAGGCGGAGCCCGCAACAAAATCTGGACTCAAATGCGAGCAGACGTTCTCGGCATGCCCATCCTCGTCTCCAAAGTCTCGGAAAGCACCGTCCTCGGCGCATCCATGTTCGCCTTCAGCGGAGCTGGCATCTACCCCTCTCCCGAAGCGGCACGCACCGCCTTCGGCATCGAATACGACACCTACCTCCCCGGCGCACAGCAGGCGGACTACGCAACCCTCGCCGCCTCCATGCACGACGCATAACCTCGCGGCAACAGCATGCCGGGCGAATGTCGCAACAAAACAATCGTCATCCGACCGCAAACATGCTACACTGCCGTCGTCTTACACCACCACATCATCATTATGTCTGAAGACTGGTCCATCAAACCGCCGCTTCCCGATTATGTTTTCCCGTGGGAAAACCATGATCCGAAAACTCCCGAAGAAGTCGAAGCCTTCTTCCATTCTCCTGAAATCGTCGTCATCAAGGAACGCATGTGCGACATGGGCCGCCGCCTGTGGCAGCGCGCCTATGTGGACGGCAACGGCGGCAACATCTCCGTACGCGTTGCCAAAAACCTCGTCCTCTGCTCTCCGACCCTCTGCTCCAAAGGCTACATGAAGGTAGAAGACATCTGCCTCGTGGACATGGAAGGCCGCCAGAAGGCAGGCTACCGCCCCTCCACCAGCGAAGTCAAAACCCACATCGCCATGATGCGCGAAGTCGGTGTCAACTCCTGCATCCACGCCCATCCGCCGTGCTGCAACGCCTTCCTCTTCGCAGGCGCAGTTCCCCCATCCGGCATCAACCCCGAAGCGGACATCTTCCTCGGCCACATCGCGCTGGCTCCCTACGGCACCCCCGGCTCTCCGGAAACCGCCAAAGCCGTCGCCGAAGCCTCCCGCCAGTCCACCGTCGTCTTCATGGAAAACCACGGAGTCATCACCGGTGCGCGGCACGTCGAAGAAGCCTACTGGTTCATGGAAAATGCCGATGCCTACTGCCGCATGGTTCTCCTTGCCGGACTCCACAAGGCACCGCTCAATCAGGTACCCGAAGACGGCGTCGAAGACTTCCTCGCCATCCGTAAAGCCCTCGGCTACACCGTACCGGAAGGCCAGCCCCTGTACAACATGAGCGAATACGCCGGTTATACGCTGGGCCGCCCCAGCAAAAAGTAAACCGAAGCTATTCGCAACATCTTGCAACTTCAGGCAGCGGCCTTTCCGGTCGCTGCCTTTTCATTGCATTCATCTCGCTTCCGCAAATACAACAGGCACCAAGGGAAGAACTCATTGTAACTTCCGAGGAGAATCTTCCACCATAAAACAATAACCGCGCACGCGCTCGCCGGCCCATTCATGAAAATTCTCCCGCACGGCATACCCGCGATCGGGCGCCGTAAAATACAGGGACCACTCCGTACCGAAATATCCGGGCGGCCCGGGAATCATCGCCGCGGTCGGGATATACTCGAAAACAACACCCTTGCGCCCTCCATCCTTCCTGCCATAGGTCATCGAACGAGTCCAATCCTGCCCGTCGTTCATGCGGTGCGTCTCCTTCACATCGTCTCCGGACGAGAAATCCAGAATCAAGGCCGATTCCAAACCCCAACGGTATTTCCAAGGACTCCATACCGACCAGCCATCGCGAGAGCGATCCCCCAATTGCGGCTGTTTATTCCACGAAACCTCCGGGCGTTCCCCCTCGCGAATCACGACTCTCTTCCCCGCCAGGCTTTTCGGAGCCTTGACGGTCCGCGACGATACATCGGGGCAAACGAACGGCTCGCGCATCTCTACCATCCTGGCCAACGAAAACTCCGGTTCCGGTTTCTCCGACTGGCACGCAACCGCAAACACCGCCGCGAATGAACCGGCGATTCTCATACATACATCTTTCATAGGGCTGTCTTTGTTGTCTGCCTTCCGATCCCGCTGATCAGGCTCCTGAAACACGTATCCAGGTCACTCCCGCAACAGCACATCCAGCGCGCGGCACTCTGCCTCAGTTAAAGCCGGGGAATCGAGGCAAGCCGCACAATCGGCCAGCTGCTCCACCGTACGCGCACCAATCAGGGCGGACGTCACCTCCTGCTTGCGAAGAACCCACCGCAAGGCAAGCTGCGTCAATTCCCGGCCATGTTCGCGCGCAAAGGCATCCAGAGCGGCCACCTTCTGCCGCGTCGGCTCCAGCCGGTCTTCCGTCAGGAAAACCGACCCGCTCGCCGCCCGCGAACTGCCGGGCACGCCCGCAAGATACTTCCCGGTCAGCACACCCTGAGCCAGCGGTGAAAAGGCGATGCCGCCCACTCCCTCTTCCTTCAGCGTATCGAGCAAACCCTCCTCGGGAGACAGCTCCATCATATTGTAGCGGAACTGGTGAATCAGGCACGGCACCCCCGCATCCTTCAGCAGGGCGCAAGCACGGCGCGCCAGCTCCGGCGGGTACTTGGAAATACCCGCATACAACGCCCGTCCGCTCTGCACTGCCGTCACCAGAGCTCCGATCGTCTCCTCAAGAGGCGTCTCGGGATCGGGACGGTGCGAATAGAAAATATCCACATAATCCAGCTTCATCCGACGGAGCGACTGATCGAGGCTCGCCAACAAATGCTTGCGGGAACCCCAGTCCCCGTAAGGCCCGTCCCACATCAGATGCCCCGCCTTCGTCGAAATCACCACCTCGTCCCGGTGCGTGCGGAACCCCTTCTCCATCAGCTCGCCGAGCCGGGCTTCCGCAGCTCCGGAAGGCGGGCCGTAATTGTTCGCCAGATCGAAATGGGTAATACCGAGATCGCAAGCCTTCGCCAGCAGGGCATAGCTCTCGTCCACCGTCGAAGTCTCTCCGAAATTGTGCCACAACCCGAGACTGATCTCGGGAAGAAGAATGCCACTCCTGCCGCAACGTCTGTAATTCATCGCCACTATCCTACACTTCGCATACGGTGAACGCAAGCATGGAACCGTACTCCACGCATAGGCGGATTCGCGACGCAGGCATGTATCTTCTTGACTTTCCCGTAAAAAAGCGTAGATGTAAAAAAGAACGGCACCACGAATTTCCCCCCATGAAGAAGAAAACGCTTTCCGCCAAACAACTGACCAAAGACTCCTCGAAAGGCCACCGCAACTACATCATCCTGCTGTGCGACGTACTCCTCTTCTTCGCCATGCTCTTCTGGCTGCCTCTCGACCCGGAAGTCTCCAAAGGACTCGCCATCCTCGCATTCATCGCCGTCCTGTGGTTGACGGAAGCCGTCCACGTCACCATCACCGCCCTCATGGTACCCGTACTTGCCATGATGCTCGGCATTCTGCCGGGCAAATCGGCCATGGTGGGATTCTCCGATCCCATCATCTTCCTCTTCTTCGGAGGCTTCGCCCTCGCCGGAGCCTTGCATGAACAGAAAATCGACTCGTGGCTTGCCGGGAAAATACTCCGCTTCTCCAAGGGAAAACTATGGCTCGCTCTCGGCCTCATCTTCATGGCGACCGCGTTCCTCTCCATGTGGATGTCCAACACCGCCACAGCAGCCATGATGCTGCCGCTCGTCATCGGCCTCATGTCGGAAGTGGACGGAGAGAAATACAAAACCACATGGATCTTCGCCGTCCTCGGCGTCGCGTACAGCGCCTCCATCGGCGGCATGGGCACCCTCGTCGGCTCCCCGCCGAACGCCATCGCCGCGCATGAGCTCGGCATGGGATTCTATGATTGGTTCCTCGTCGGCTTCCCGGTCGCATGCGTCTTCGGAGTCGTCGTCTTCGCCGTCATGTGGCTCATGCTTCGCCCGAAACTCACCCTCAACATCCAGGCAGACAAGGAAATATCCGCCGCCAGCAAGGAAGCGGGGCGCGACAAACTGGACGGGAAACAGAAACGAGTCCTCGGCCTCTTCACCCTCATCGCCCTTTGCTGGATGTGCAGCAGCTTCATCTCCGGCCTGCTCGGCAACTTTGCCGAAATGGACGCCATGATCGCCCTCTGCGCCGTCGTCCTGCTCGCCGTCTCGGGAGTCATCAACTGGACCGCCATCGTCAAAAACACGGACTGGGGCGTCCTCCTCCTCTTCGGCGGCGGCATCACGCTCAGCTCTATCCTCATGAAAACCGGAGCGGGGCACTTCCTCGCCGCCCAAATGACCGAACTCAGCGCGGGGCACAGCACCTTCTTCTTCCTCCTCATCGTCAGCGCATTCATCTCCCTCCTCACGGAATTCTGCTCGAACACCGCCAGCGCCGCCCTCGTCGCCCCCCTCATGGTCACCGTCGCCGCTGAAATGGGCATTCCGGCGGAACCTCTCGTCCTGCTCATCGGCATCGGCGCATCCTGCGCCTTCATGCTCCCCGTCTCCACCCCGCCCAATGCCATCGCCTACGCCTCCGGCAAAGTACCCCAATCCGCCATGATCCGCATCGGACTCACCGTCGATCTCGTCCTCATCGTCATCAAGGCCGGGTGGGCCTACCTCTTCTGGATGTAAGCCCCGGTACGCCATCATCCTCCGCAAGCCGCACTTTGGGCTTGATTCCGCCTCCCCTTTCACGTTCAATGGGGAGGTGAAATCTCTTTCCCTGTTCCTGAGCCTCGGCACCTTGCTGGCACTCTCATCCTGCGGTCCCTGCAACTGCAACTCCTACAACAAGGACTACCTCGACGACATCAAGCCCACCAGCTCGAAATCCTTCTAATCCGACGGTACATCCATGTTTGAAATCCGCGAAAAACCCTCCATGGTCGAACGGGCCATGCTCGTCTCCATCTGCCTGCCCGGCGACAACGTCCATGAAAAACAGGCCATGCTTGACGAACTGGAAGACCTCGTCTCCAACCTCGGCATAGGCATCGTACGCAAGGAACTCGTCCGCACGCGCGACGTCCACGCCAAATTCCTCTGCGGCACCGGCAAGGCCGAAGAAGTACGCATGGCAGCCATCGCGGCGGAAGCGGATTGCGTCGTCTTCGACAACATGCTCGCCCCCTCCCAGCAGCGCGAATGGGAACGCCTCATCGACGTCTGCGTCATCGACCGCGAAGAAATCATCCTCGACATCTTTGCCAAACGCGCCCGCACCCGCGAAGCCACCATGCAGGTGGAACTTGCCCGCATGCAGTACTCCCTTCCCCGCATGGCCCGCATGTGGGCCCACCTCGACCGCCAGGGCGGCGGTTCCGGCGGAGGCAAAGGCGGCGGTGGAGCATCCCGCGGCGAAGGTGAAAAGCAAATCGAAGTGGACAGGCGACTCGCCCGCGCACGCATCGAATCCATCCAGAAAGACCTCGAAGAAGTCCGCAAACAGCGCAGCACCCAGCGCAAGGAACGCGAAAGGCAAGGCGTACCCACAGCCGCCATCGTCGGCTACACCAATGCCGGCAAATCCTCCCTCCTCCGCCTCGTCGCGGAAGCGGATGTACTTGCCCAGAACATCCTCTTCGCCACACTCGACACCACCACGCGCAAAATCGAACTCCCGGACGGCCAACCCCTCCTGCTCACGGACACCGTCGGCTTCATCCGCAACCTCCCCCACCGCCTCGTCGAAACCTTCAAATCCACCCTCGAAGAAGCCGTCCTCGCCGACTTCCTCATCCAGGTCGTCGATGCGTCCGATCCCGAAGCCCTGCGCCACTTCGAAACCACCCTCGAAGTCCTCGCCGAACTCGGCGCAGCGGACAAACCCATGGTTGCCGTCTTCAACAAAACGGACCTCATCCCCGACGAAGAACGCGCCTCCGTCATCGAAACGCTCACGGCCGCCGTCGGCATCCCCGTCGTCCCCATGTCCGTCGTCCGGGAACAGGGAGCGGACAGCCTCATGAACGCCTGCGTGGACATGCTCTCGCACCGCGTCGTCAGCCGCACCTACCGCATCCCCCTCTCGCGCAGCGACATCATCGCCGCCATGCATCGCGACGGCAAAGTCGTCTCCACAGAATACGACGGCAACGACGCCCTCGTCACCGCCACACTCCCGAAAAGCTTCGCGCAGAAAATAGCCTCCTACGCAGAACCGGGCGGCGAACATTGAACGACTCCTGTATGACGGTTGACCGGAATGCCGCTTGACACCGGCTGCACGGCGCACCTATACTACGAGCATGAACGCACGCCTCCTGTTCATGATACTGTTCGCTTCGGTCGCCGTGGCCGTGCTTCCCGCATGCCATCACCACCGCAGCCATTCCTCCGGCTACCACAGCAGCCACAGGTACCATTCATCCCATCCGTACAGGCACGATAACGGCCGCCGCTACTACAAACACTGCCACTGAACGGGAACACACCATGCCGTCCACCATCGTTATCAAGGTAGGCACCAGTTCCCTGACCAATGATGCGGGTCGCCTCGAAGGCGAACCCGTCATGGGCATTGCCTGCACCATCAGCCAGCTCATCGCACAGGGGTACCGCGTCATCCTCGTCACATCCGGCGCCGTCGGTGCGGGCGTCGCCCAGCTCGGGCTGGACTCCTACCCGCGCGAGCTCGCCCTCAAGCAGGCCTGCGCCTCCATCGGGCAGACGTACCTCATGCACAAGTACGCCACCCTCTTCGAATTCTTCGGCATCACCGTCGCCCAGCTCCTGCTCACGGCGGACGACATGCGCAACCGCCCGGAAAACATCCGCGCCACACTCGACGAACTCTTCTCGAAAGGCAGCGTCGTACCCATCGTCAACGAAAACGACACCGTCTCCGTCGATGCCCTCAAATTCGGCGACAACGACAACCTCTCCGTCCTCGTCGCCCGGCTCATTCAAGCCGACTACCTCTTCCTGATGACGGGAGCGGACGGACTCTACAAATGCGAAAACGGCAGGCGCACAACCCTCTCCGAAGTAGCAGACGTGGACGACGCCATGCAATACATCGAAGACAGCACCGGCAAATTCTCCACCGGCGGCATGCGCTCCAAACTCGAAGCCGTCAAAAAAGCCACCTCGCACGGCATCACCACCTTCATCAGCCACGGCCACCATGCCCACCGCATCCTCGACCTCCTGAAAGGCGAAGGCATCGGCACCAAATTCCTCCCCGTCCGCCCCTCATGAGCGCCATCCAAGCCTGTGCGGAAGCCGCACGCACCGCCGCACGCCAACTCGCGCTGTTCCCGAACTCCGTCCGAAGCGAAGCCTTGCGCCGCATCGCGCAGGCTGTCCGCGAAGCCTCCGGCACCCTCCTTGCCGCCAACCGGGAAGACGTGCGCCTCTCCGAAGAAAAAGGCCGCCCCGCCGCCTTCCTCGACCGCCTGCGCCTCACCCCGGAGCGCATCGAACAGATGGCCGCCGGCATGGAAAAGGTCGCCTCGCTTCCCGATCCTCTCGGCGAAACCATCGCCGAATGGACACGCCCGAACGGCCTCCGCATCCGGCAGGTACGCGTCCCCATCGGCGTCATCGGCTTCATCTATGAAAGCCGCGCCACCGTCACCTGCGACGCCGCCGCCCTCTGCCTCAAATCCGGCAACGCCGTCATCCTGCGCGGCGGCAGCGAATCCCTCGGCTCCAACCTCGTGCTGGCGGACATCTTCGAGCGCGAACTCCCCGCCGCCGGACTCCCCGCCGCAAGCGTCCAGCTCCTCCGCAGCGGCAGCCGCGACGAAGTCCTCGAACTCTGCGCCTGCGGAGGACTCGTGGACGTCATCATCCCCCGTGGCGGCAAGGGACTCGTCTCCACCGTCGTCGAACATGCGAAAATGCCCGTCCTCAAGCACATGGACGGCATCTGCCACACCTACGTCGACGAAACCGCCGACTTTGCCAAAGCCATCGACATCGCCGACGACGCCAAAACCCAGCGCCCCGGCGTCTGCAACGCCATGGAAACCCTCCTCGTCCACCGCAACATCGCGGCAGACTTCCTGCCCCGCATGGCGGCACGGCTGGCGGCACGCGGCGTCGAAATACGCGCCTGCGCCGAAAGCCTCCCCCTCATGCCCGGCTCACTCCCTGCTACCGAAGAAGACTGGCGCACCGAATACGAAGACCTCATCCTCTCCGTCAAAACCGTCGGCAGTCTGCAGGAAGCCATCGACCACATCAACCGCTACGGCTCGCACCACAGCGATGCCATCATCACCGAAAACGCCGAGCATGCCGATGCCTTCCAGCGCGGCGTGGACAGCGCATGCGTCTACCACAACTGCTCCACCCGCTTCAGCGACGGAGAAGAATACGGCTTCGGCGCAGAAATCGGCATCGGCACCGACAAACTGCACGCCCGCGGCCCCATGGGACTCCGGGAACTCACCTCGTACCAGTACCGCGTCACAGGCAGCGGCCAGGTCAAAGACCCCGCCCGGCTCGCCTGAACGGCACACTGCTCCGCAACGTCACCCATTCGGCAGTAGCCTCTGCACCCGGTCGGCACGCGGCAGCAGCACCGTCACCGTCGTCCCCTGCCCGGGACTGCTGGCAATACTCATACTCCCGCCGTGATCCTTCACGATACGGCGCACAATCAGCAGGCCCAGCCCGTTGCCCTTCTCCTTCGTCGTCCGGAAAGGCTCGTAAATACTCCCCAGCACCTCGTGCGAAATCCCGGAACCTGAATCGCACACATTCACGCGCAAATCCGCATCCGTAAAATCCGTCTGGATAAACACACCGCCCTCCGCCGGATTCGCGATCGACTGGTACGCATTGCGGATCAAATTATAAAACACTTGCGCCAGCTGCGTCGCATCTCCATCCACCAAAGGAAGCTGCTCATTCCACTGCACCCGCATCTCCACCCCGCGGGCCGCAATCTCCGGGGCCAGCACATCCAGAGTCTGCCGGATCACCTCATTCAAATCCACGGGCGAACGCTGCACCTCCGTCGGCCGCACCGCCTGCAGGAACTGCTTCAGAATCGTATCCAGCCGCTTCGTCTCCGCATGGGCCGTCTCCAGCAAAGGTTCCAGCATCTCCCGCTCCTTCCCGCCGAGCGCCTTCACCTTCCGTGAAATAAGCTGCAAATGCAACCCGAGAGAATTCAGCGGATTCCCGATCTCATGCGCCACGCCTGCCGCCAGAAAAGCCACGGCATTGAACCGCTCTGCATCTGCATTCTCCTCGCGCCTGCGCTGCGACTCCGTATCGTCATGAATCAGCACCAGATACCCGGAAGACGGATCACCGATCGGCGCCATATAGAAATTATAATGCCGCTCCTCCGGATAATTCACCTGCAAATCGCGCGAAATCGCCAGCTTGCTCTCGCTCAGCTGGGCCAGCGTACACGTCTTCCCCACCAGCGTCTCGAACGACAGATTGAGCAGATATTGCACGGACTTATCGAAAATCTTCGCTGCCGCACGGTTCGCAAAAAATGCCTTCCCTTTCTCGTCGAACAAAATCAACCCGTCCCGCAGCGACTCGAACACCTCCTGAAACAACCCCTTCTCCGCCGCAAGGCGCAGCAGCAGACTCTGCACATCCGCTTTACCCATCCTGTCGATACGTGCGACCAGCTTATCGAGAGTCTCCTTCTTCATCGTAAAACACCTGCATCCTAGCACGCCCGGACGACGAGTCAAGACAAAAGCCCCCACATTCCCATTGCCCGAAACGACTTTCTGTGATACAGTACAGCGTACCATCGACCTGATGCCAACCATGCACACCCAAAACCAAACCTTCGACATCGTCGCACTGGGAGAACTTCTCATCGACTTCACCACATGCGGCATCAGCGAACAGGGCAACCGCCTGCTTGAGGCAAACCCCGGCGGAGCCCCCGGCAACTTCCTCGCCATGCTCGCCCGGCTCGGCTTCCGCACAGCCATGATCGCCAAGGTAGGCCGAGACCAGTTCGGCCGCGACCTCAGGCGAACACTTGAAGAATGCGGCATCGACACCCGGCACATCCTCCTCGACCCCGGTCACAACACCACGCTCGCCTTCGTCCATAACGACGAACACGGCGACCGCGACTTCTCCTTCTACCGCAACCCTGGAGCCGACATGATGCTCACCGCCGATGAAATCGACCCCGGCATCTTCCGGCACACGAAAGCCTTCCACTTCGGCACCATCTCCATGACCCACCCCGGCGTCCGTGCCGCCACACTGCGCGCCCTGCACCTCGCACAGGAAAACGGATGCCTCATCTCCTTCGACCCCAACATCCGCCCTCCCCTCTGGAAAAGCATGGAAGAAGCCGCCGAACAACTCCATACCGGACTCTCCGCCTGCCACATCGCCAAACTCTCCGCCGAAGAACTGCAGCTCGCCACCGGCATCGACAACATCGACGAAGCCGCCCTCGCCATTCTCCGCCAATACCCCGGAATCCGCTTCCTTAGCGCCACCATGGGCAAGGAAGGAAGCACCGCCTACTGCGGCGGCCACCGCATCCATGCAGACACCTACACCTCCGTACCCGCCATCGACACCACCGGTGCCGGAGACACCTACGGAGCCTGCATCCTCGGCCAAATCCTACGCCACGGCATCGGCAACCTCACCCCCGAAACCGTCACCGGCATGCTCCTCTTCGCCAATGCCGCCGCCACTATCGTCACCACCCGCAAGGGGGCTCTGCGCGCCATGCCCTCTCCGCAGGAAATCGCCTCCTTCATGGAAACCCACCCGGCTCCCGCCACCTCTTCCGGCCTCTACTGAACCTCTCGCCCCCCCTCCATTCCTCACATGCAAACCCAATACACGCTCGACGACCTCGCCGCAGAAGCTCCCGTCATCGGCGGCAAACCCGCCCGCCTCGCCGTCATCGGCAACCCTATCTCCCACTCCAAATCTCCGCAAATGCAGCAGGCTGCGCTGGACTACGCCCGCATCGAAGCCTCCTACATCCGCGTACTTGCCGAACACGGCAACTTCCCCTCCGTCGTCGCACGCCTGCAGGAACTCGGCTTCATCGGCTGCAACGTCACCGTCCCCTACAAAACGGAAGCCTACGCCCTCAGCACCCCCGGCGACCCGCTCGCCATGGTCACACAGGCGGTCAACACACTCGCATTCAATACGGACGGAACCATCACTGGCTTCAACACGGACGGCATGGGCTTCGCCCGCGCCATCCGCGAATGCTTCTCCGTGGACCTGCGCGACCTGAAAATCGTCCTCCTCGGCGCCTGCGGCGGAGCCGGAACCGCCCTCGCGCACACCTGCGCCCTCCAGCACTGCGAACGCCTCACCCTCGTCAACCGCCCACGGCCCGAACTCGCACGGCTCCGCGATGCCCTCGCCCTCTCCTTCGTCGATGAAGAAAGGCTCGCCGGAAGCGCGGAACGCCTCACCGCCTTCGGCTTTGACCACCCTGCCCTGCGCGACTACATCGGCGAAGCCGACCTCATCGTCAATGCCACCGCACTCGGCCTCAAACCCACCGACCCCTCGCCCATCTCTTCCTCCCTCATCAGCGCACACCACCTCGTCTACGACCTCCAGACGCACGACGACGCCTTCCAGATGCAGGCCCGGGACCTCGGCGCACGCGTCGAGAACGGCCTCTCCATGCTCCTCCATCAGGGAGCCCTCGCCTTCGAACGCTGGTTCGGGAAAACACCCAGCATCGCCGCCATGCGCCGCGCCCTCGAAAAAGCCTGATGCACCCCTCCATGCCATCCGAAACAGAACGCACACTCGCCATCCGCCACGCTCTCGTCGCATGGTTCCTCCGTGAAGGCAAAGACTACCCGTGGCGGCGCACCACCGACCCGTGGGCCATCCTCGTCTCGGAAATCATGCTCCAGCAAACAACCATCCCCACCGTACTCGGCCGCTATGAAGCATGGCTGCGCCAGTATCCCACCCCGGCGCATCTCGCCGCCGCCAGTGAAGAAGAAGCTTTGAGATCGTGGGAAGGCCTTGGCTACTACCGGCGCGTCCGCTCCCTGCAAGCCACGGCGAAAGCCATCGCCGAACGCCACGGCGGCATCTTCCCGCAGAGCCCCGACGACCTCCGGCAGCTCCCCGGCATCGGCGATTACACCTCCGGAGCCGTCCTCTCCTTCGCCTACAACATCGCCGCTCCCATCGTCGATGCCAACGTCTCCCGCGTCCAGGCCCGCCTCGACAACGACCCGACACCCATCGACAGCACCGAAGGCCGCAAACGCCACTGGAAACGCGCCGCCGAACTCCTCGACCCGGACAACCCGCGCGCCTACAACTCCGCCATCATGGAACTCGGGCAAACCTACTGCACCCCCACCTCGCCTGACTGCCTCCTCTGCCCCTGCCGCGAACACTGCCTCGCCGAAAACCCCGCATCCCTCCCCGTCAAAACGCCCCGGCCCGAAACCCTCGAAGAAACCCACCACGACATCCTCTGCCTCACCGGCCGCGGCATCCTGATGGAACTCCAGACCAACGGCCGCCACCTCGGCATGTACCGCCTTCCCCGCCGCACGGCCGATGAAACGCGCGGCATGCGCAAACTCGGCACACAGAAATACGGCGTCACGCGCTATAAAATCACAAGGCTCCTCTATCAGGCGCCGCCGGACACCGAACCGCGAGCCACCGAAACTTTTGTCAGCCTCGACGCGCTGCCCTCCATCCCAATGGCCTCGCCGGACCGGAAAATCATCCTCAAACACCTCCCGCAAGGGAACTGAACCTCCCGCACTGCAACCGAACAAAACGCCCTTCCCCATCAGAGGGAAAGGGCGTTCGGCTATCTGAAAAGAAACGGGAAACCCGCTCCGATCACCTCGCGGCAGCCTTCGCCTTCGGCTTGGCCGCTTTGGACGGACGGTGCTTGTACTTCTCCGAAGAATAAACCTTCACATAATCGATATACATGGCGGCGCCCTTCTTCTTCAACGTCTCCTGATCGATCGGCCCTGCGGATTCCACCCACTTCCCTCCGATCTGCTGGTCGATAATGATATAAAACTCGTGCCCTTCCTTGCCGAAAGGCCAATTCGAAGAATTGTTATTCATGGACTTGGTAGCCTTCCCGTCCAGATAAAAAGTAATATTATCCTTCGTCCACTCCACGCCGTAAGTATGCCAGTCATTGCGGTTGAACGGAGTATTCTTCGTCTGGCTGGTAGCCTTCCCGTTATTGCCGGCGTAATGAATCGTCTGGTGCACTCCGTCCTCAAAATTGAGATGCTCCATGATATCGATCTCACCGCCATCGGGCCAGCCTCCCCCATGCTTGGGCAACATCCAGATCGCAGGCCACGTCCCCTTCACACAGTCGAACTTGGCTCTCACCTCCACATAGCCGTATTGGAACGAAAACGTATTCATGGAATCGATCCCCCCGCAGGCATACGTGGGCTTGGCTTCCTTCTGATTCACCTGAGTCGTATAATTGCCATACCTTCCCCACAAAGCCATCACGGTAGCTCCGTCCTTCTTGCCGAACTGAACGAGCGGCTTGTCTTCCGATTGATACCTGCGCCAATCGGGAGGAGAAGGCCAGTCTACATAGGCAATGCGGCTCCAGTTTCCGGTATTGAGCGACGGGCCGGAAAAATCGTCGGAAAAAACGAGCTTCCAATCGTTGTCGGACGACCACGGCTTCTCGGCCAGGGCCATGCTGCAACCCAGCGAAAACATCCCTAAAAGATAAAGCGGCAACTTCATAGTCGCTGCAAACAATGCATGACAAACAGCGATCTGTCAATCAAAAAGGACCGGCGAGAACCACGACATCAAATCATAAAATATTGAAAAACCAATAAAAAAATGAACTTATGTGTTTTTTGATAGTATACCAATAACACGGTACAACGGCATCCGTCCGGCACGCCGTCCACGCAAAACGCCCTTCCCCATGCAGGAGAAGGGCGCTTGCAAAATACCGGAACGGCAGGAATCAGAACGAATAGCTCGTACCGAGGCGGGCCGTCTGGTTCACCTTCTGGCTGGCTGCCTCCACTTCGTAGTGCAGGTTCACATTCCACTGCTCGTCGATCTGCCAGGAGGAGCCGACATAGCCGCGCACCGCATGGCGTCCGACACGGGAATCCAGCATCGTAAACGTCATATTGCCGTTCGCCACGTTCGACTTCGGATTCCTGCGAACCAGATCCGGCACATAGCTCGCACCGAAATAATTCGTCAGGGACGACTTGCCGTCCATCTGAATCGTATGCTCGAACGTCGCACCGATCGGGAGGCGCAGAGCATGCATCCGGGAACGGTCCACGGCAAAATCACCGGCGCCGCCGTTAAACGTATGGGCATCATGCTGGGCAAGCACGAACTCAAGCCCCACATACGGATTGATCGACATATTCGAACCCACCTTGCGGTACCATGTCAGCTGCGTTTCCAAATTGTAGGAATCGCTATTCCAGCGTCCGGTGGAGAAATTGCCGTTGCGGAAGAACTTGCCGCGGTTCCGGCCGCTGCCGTAACCGGCCATATAATCCCATGCCACCAGACCGCGGTCGCAGGCATGCAACGTCGTACGGCCGTACACCATCCCCATCATGATATCCTGATGAGTCTTGCCGAGGCCGCGGTTCGTCCTTTCGGAACCGATAATCTGGCCGAAAGCTCCGCCGAGAATCGAATTGTCGCTCACGGCATCATCGTAACCGATGGCGTAGCCGCCGCTATCCTTGCGGTAGCCGCGCAGGGCCTTGCCGATATTCTCGTTCAGATAGAACGCCTTGCCCCAAAGATGGCGCTGAGGAGTCTGGCGGTAGAGCCCCAGGCTGAGCTGGCCTGACACCGCAGACGAGAACGCATCCATGGCATCAGTCATCGTCCACAGGGAATTGATCGTCGATTCCTGAAGATCGGGCACCACCGGATTGACGAACACGAAATTCTTGATCGCATCCTTCTGGTTGTAAACACCCGTCGCCTCGCCGTAATCCACATCCTTCGTACGCAGCGTGATATTGTCACTGTAAAGCTGAATATCGCCCGTATAGCTCTGCGTCAATTGCGAGGTATCCAAAGCGATATGCGACAGGTCGTTGCCTTCCTGTGCGGCAATCTTCGCAATGGCATTGCCTTCGTTCTGATTGGCAAGCATCGCATCCGTCATCACGAACACCCATGTATCGCGGCCCTTGCTGGAAGAATAGCCGTTCACATTATTGAATCCCTTGTTGACGAACGTCGCAGCAGAAGGAGCGCTATTCATATTGCCCACCTGATTGTTGCCGGAAAGCGTCACCACCACATCGACGGGGCGCTCGACAGCCTCGTCGCGAACCAGATTCACCGTACCCGACTGGGCGACGCCCTCGTCGAAGAACAGCTCCTGACGCACGTTCACTTCGCCGCCCTTCACTTCGAGGTGGGAACCCTTCCCTGCAATCAGCTTATTGGCGGATACTCTGGTGCCAGCAACCACATTCGTCTGCTTATCGTTGCCGATCACATGCAGCTCGTTGGCATCCAGATTATTCTCCTTCGATTCATCGAGGCGGACACGGGCTTCCGTCTCTCCGCTGCTGGCGGCATAGGAGCCCAGCGTAATGCCTTCCCATGAACTGCGCGTCAAATCAAGATTGCCCTGATGCAGATTCACCCAGCCGAAACGGTCCTTGTCTCCAGCGGCATACGATGCGGATTCCTCCAGCTTCACTTCCTTGTCAACCACGAGCGCACCGCCCTGATTGTCCAACTTCGTATCGGCTCCGGCCACGATGAAATTCTGGGCATTCACGTTCGACGTACTGCCGATCACCGTCCGTTCGCCCGTCTGGGCCTGCACTGTATCCACCGTCACCAGGGAATGCGTTCCCGCATTCTCATTCAGCTTGATCTGGGCTGCCGTGGAATCCGTCGCGCTCACCGTACCGAACGACCCCATGAACAGGGGCTTGTCCTGATTGCCCGTGGCTGCGACGAGATCGGTATTGCCGCCGGAAGCGGTCACCGTGCCCGTCTCGTTGATCTGGTTCACCTTCAGCTCGCCGCCAAGGTTCACGATCGCACCGGAAGTAGCGCCCACCGTAGCAGAGGACTGCTGCTCCACATGAATCGTCTCATTGGACTGAATCACCTTGTCGCCCGTGCTGTAATCGATCCCCGCGCGGAGAACGTACAGATAGGTACGGAGATCCTTGCCGTCCACAAGCTTCGGCGTAAAGGCCCGCTTCATGGAATCCACGATCCCTTCATGCGTCACCTTGCCGTCGCCGTCGCCCTTGATCACGAACGTACCGATATTCGCCAAAGCGTCGATATCGAGCGTCACGTTGAAAAAGCCGGTAATCGTCTGGTACCAGTTATTCTCATTGTCCACCTTGGCATGCTTCACCGTATTGCCCGCCCAAAGGGTCGCACCCTTCGAAATGGTCAGCGTCGGAAGCTTATCGGCAGGCGTTCCGGCGGGGAGGAGATTGCCGTCCTTATCCGTACCGTACACCGTATTTTCAGCGTAGAAATAGCCTTGCTCCTTGATGATCGAATCGGAACCGATCGTCAGATTGCCTGTGCGGGCGTCGACATAGTACATACCGAAACCGCCGTTGGCATTCCACGCACAGCCTTCATTGATCACCACGCCGCCGGAAGGAAGCGCAGCAGTCTTGTTCTCGGAAGTCAGATAACCCATCGTCCGGAAAGTCGAACCGTTCTGCATCTCGATCATGCCGCCGGACTGCACCGTCGTGCCCTTCAGCACGTTCAGAGAGCCGATCACATTCAACGTCGCATTCTGCTTCACATCCAGACTGTCCGCCCAGAGGTAATCCTTGCTGATCTCGCCGACGGGAGTCACGCCCACCGTGGCAAACACCTTGTCCGCCTGATCGTTGCCCACCGTCACGGTACCGATGCGCACAGCATCTCCGGCAATAAACGTACCGCCGAGCAAATGCACGGGACCGGAAAACACGCGGGGAGAAGCAATCGTCATCTTGCCGCCGTACATCGTCAGAGTGCCGGTAAAGGCATCCTCGCCGTGGGCGTACATATCGCGGGCTTCATGATTGCCGCCGAGAACATTGATCGAACCGTTGCCGCAAATCGTACCGGAGAACTGGGACGTACCGCCGTTTCCTTCGACGAAATTGACGACCGAACCGTTGCCATTCAACTCGATGTGGCCGGCAAAATTCGTCCCGGCCTGCACATTCACCGTACCCTTGCCTTCCACCACCACGGGATTGCGCTCCAGCCCCACATCCGTGGAAGCTCCGCGGAACCACGTACCGGCCAGGAAATTGAGCACGGCATCCGTCTTGACGAGCACATGGCCGTCTGCAATACCGGCCAGAGCGCCGTTGCCAACAACCGTCACGTCATTCTCTACGCCGCGTTCGCCCAGATCGAGCAAACCTCCGTAAATCGTCGCGCCACCTGTACCGAGCCCGGTCTTGGCATCCACACGGATCGTACCGCCGTACAGCTTCGTGCCGCCGGAGAAGGAATTCTCCGTGCGGATCACCAGCTTGCCCGTACCGTACTTCTCGATCGACGCATTGCCGACGATCGAACCGTCGCCGTGCCACAACAAATCGCCGTTGCCGCCATTAAAAGCTACCTCGATAATTCCGGAAGGCTTCACATTGCCGTTCACGCTGACAAGCCCCTTGATCGTCACATCGCCACTGCGGGTGAAATGCACCACGTCGAGATCCTGGAATGCCCAGTCCACGCCATCCGGCATATCCTTATTCCACACCTTGTTCGTCGACACCTGATTCCAGACGCCGATCCCGTTGCCATGGCCAGCGCCTTCGCCGTCCCACCACAACTCGGCGCCCACAGGAGCATTCACCGTCCAATGGGCATACAGATCATTCCCGTTCCATGAGAAAGACCACGTACCCTGATAGGCATAGCCGTCCCCGATCACATTCGTACCGAGACCGTAAATCAGAATATCGGAAAACGTCTGCCCGTTGCGGGAACCGTTCGCATCCGTCATCAGAAGATAATTCTGATTCGTCGCCCAGCGGGAATCGCCGTTGAAATCGAGATTATTGCTCAGGAAAAGGTGGCCGCCGAGCGACCAGCTTTCCGTGGTCACCGTCAAACCGGAGGCTTCCACATTGGTATTGAGGAACGGAGCGATATCAAACGTAATGCCGCTCTGCATATTCACGGAAGCAGAAGCCAGTGAAGCGCCGCTACCCGTTCGGAGAATCGTCCGGGAATCGAACTGAGCCGTCTTCGCCACCATGGCGCCATCGCGGCGCATCTCCAGCACGGAACCGCCCCATGCACGGAAATCGAAATAGGTATCCTTCACCTGATGTCCGCTGCCGTATGTGGAAGACCACACATCGCGCATCGACAGGCGGCCCTTATCCACAATCGACAGGCAGCCCTCATACAGCTCCGCAGCCCCGGCAATATAGGAATCGAGCACCTGCCCTTCGTTATACTGCCCGGAAACGACAATATTGCCCGAATAGCCGGCCATACTGTTCATATGTACCTTGAGGGACGAATTGCCCGGACCTTCCGCATCGCTGTAACGTGTAAAATAGAAAGGATCGTAGAAGAAAATGGACTTCCCGGCAGCCGCACGCATCTCGAAATCGACCTGGTTCATCGCCTCCTTGTACACCGTACCAACCAAACCCATGCGGGACTTGTTCGCTCCTCCGTTGCCCGTATTCTGGAAATTGTCCTTGAACGTCACATTGCCGTAATCGGCGGAAAGAAGATACTTCGTCGTAGACGGATAATAATCCAGCGTCACGTACACGGCCGAACCTTCTCCGAGCGTCGTGTTATTGGAGAACATGACATCTCCGTTCTTCTCGATATTGAACCAGTAGCCGGATGCAAAAGCACCTGCGATTTTGTCGGCAGAATTGCCGTCGAACAGCACCTGCCCTGTCGTCCCGGTAATATCTACGCCTGCGCGGGCGTAAAGCGCGCCACCATAACAAGTGGAGCCATTCGCCGTATTACCGACGAACTCGACATTATCGTTGCCTTCAAAAATGGCATATGACCAGGAAAACAATCCTCCGCCCATCCCTCCGTTACCTCCGGTCAACGCGTTGTTCTCGAACCGAACCGTACCGTTGTTGCTGAATGTCGGCTGTCCGGAACCATAAATATAAATGGCACCGCCACTTCCCGTAGACCTGTTGCCGGAGAATAAAACCGAATCATTGCCGGAAACTTCGAAATTGATCCTCGAATTGGGGGAATACAAGCTGATGGCGCCGCCGCCTCGAATCCACGATACATTCGGATCGTTGAAAATATTGCCGCTGAATGCCAGAGACTTGTTATCTTTCAAATACACTCCCGTCCCGGCACTGATGGCGGGACCATCCCACTTGCTTTGATTCCCCTGGAACAAAACATCGCCGTTACCGAGCAGCGACACGCTTCCCTGCCCGTAAATAACACTGACGTTATTGCGGAACGTCAACGCTTCATAAGAATTCAAAGCGAATGAACCGCTATAATCATTGTAAATGGTACCCGTCTGATTCTCCTTGACCAGAGAACCATTCTGATAATCACCGGCGAATCCTTGAGAGGAAACGACAAAAGCGCTCAACAAAGCGGCGCGCAACAGGACAGGAAGATGCAACTTCATAATAATAAGACATATAGGAGCAAAAATAAACCCCGCACAATTTTAGCGGATTATAAATCCTGTGTCAATTAAAAACCATTATATAACGCAATACGTTTTCATTCAATAAATTCTTTTAATTATACCTAATTTTAAACGGTGTTTTTCATGTCCATTTTTTTGAATTTTGTTCATTTTTATATAACAAAAAACATACAAATGAATTCATAATACATTTATTATTATTGTACAAAATAATCAATAAGCGGATTTATAATCCGTCTTCACCCCTCCGAATGTATGACACAAACAACAATTTCATGGAAACACAAAGCCTCTGAAAAATATTTTACAAATAAAATAACTCATAATAAATAAGTAAGAAAAAGTTATAATAATTTCAAAACAATCGAAAAAGGTAATACATGCTTGGAAACGATAGAAGAGTGACGAATGCGACGTAGAAAACATGCAAATGGTCGGATTACCACAGACAGCTCCAATCCGGCATATTTCTACAACTTCGACCATAGAGACCATTATGACCAAAAACACGCTAATTTCTGCCGCATGTCTCCTCGCAGGCCTGCCCTCTCTTCTGGCCGCCGCACCATCCGAAAACGACCCGCCGACATCGCCCGTAGCCCCTGTATACAATGACAGGCACTGGGTTCCTGCTCGTTATGCCAAAGTCAAGCAAAACATGGCCAACCTGCCTTGCGATGTCTTCTTCATCGGCGACTCGATCACCGAACAATGGGAAATCGTCGGTAAAAAAGTATGGGATGAAAAATTCGTTCCGCTCAAAGCCGTCAACTTCGGAGTCAGCGGAGACCGCACCGAACACATCCTCTGGCGCATGGAAGACACCAAACTTGCCACTACCACCCCTCCCAAGGTATGCGTCCTGATGGTGGGCACCAACAACATCGGCACATGGAAAGGCAAACAGACACCAAAGGAAACCGTCGAAGGAGTCAAAAAAATCGTCACGACTCTGCTGGACAAATTCCCCTCCACCCACGTCATCATCCTTGAAACCACGCCGTACGGCCCAGACCCCAAAGGAAACCTCCGCATCCTTGGAGAAAAAGTCAATGCCGAAATCCGCAAACTCAAACTGCCACGCACGAACATCGTCAACTACAACAAATACTTCCTCAATCCCGACAAAACCTTCAAACCCGGCCTCTTCAAGGACCACGTCCATCTCACCGAACAAGGATACCGCGTCTGGTGTGAACACCTGCTTCCCGAAGTCGAAAAATGGCTGAAAAAAAGCGATCAGGCATCCTCCCGTTCCTGATCCTGACGCCGCATCACGTCCGACTCCTCACACTGCCGCGCACTCCTCTCATGGAATGCGCGGCATTTCCACACACCAAGCCCACTCCTTCCGCTGCCAATGGGATGGAACCGGGCAGCCAAACACATCCCAGGCGCAGACATCCGGCACCAACCGCACCACAGAATGCATCTCCTGCATACCGTCAACACATGGCATCGCCTACATGGTCAAACGGCCAATGAAACCGTACGCACGCCCTCTGCCGCATGCTCGAGCAGCAACCACACCGTGCCCTCCGGCATCATCGAACCGTCAAAGCGATTGGCCCACTCTGCCAGAATCAAATCGCCGCGTTCCAGATACTCGTCCCAACCGATCGCAAGCAACTCCTCGGGCAACTCCATACGGTAAAAATCGAAATGGCACACGGGAATACGCGCATCGGAATGCTCGTGTACCAGAGAAAATGTCGGACTCACACCGGGATTCCCGGCGCCCAGCCCCTCCAGAATACCCTGCACCAGATGCGTCTTCCCGGCCCCCAGATCGCCGACCAGTCCCACAACCTGCCCCGGTTGCAACACCTCGGCAAGCAACCTCCCCAACCCGCGCATCTCCTCGGGAGAAGACACCGTCCTCACTCCGGAATTGAAAATTTTATGCAAATTCTCCATAAAAAGATTAAATTTTACTTGCCAGCCGTCGAGCCGTATGTATAATGTGCCCGCCCGCTCCGGCGGGATCAATACGAATTAGTGACATTATGGCATACGCAGTTTTCAAAACAGGTGGAAAACAGTACCGCGTGCAAGTCGGCGACGTTCTGACCGTCGACCGCATCGCCACGCTGGCGCAAGACAGAGAAGCAACCTTCGACCAGGTCCTCCTCGTCGAAGCCGACGGCACGACCAAGATCGGCACGCCCACCGTTTCCGGTGCGACCGTGACCGCCAAGGTACTCGACGCAGCCGCTCGCGGCGCCAAGGGAGTGGCTTTCAAATTCAAGCGCCGCAAGGGGTTCCACAAAAAGAAGGGTTTCCGCGCCGCTCTGACGAAGATCGAAATCACCGCAATCAAGGGCTAAACTTAACCAACATTTTTACTAGATATGGCTCATAAGAAAGGTCAAGGTTCCGTACGCAATGGACGCGACTCTCGCAGCAAGCGTCTTGGCGTGAAGAAATTCGGTGGACAGGTCGTTATCGCTGGCAACATCATCATCCGCCAGCGCGGCACCAAATGGCACCCCGGCAAGGGCGTGGGCATGGGCCGCGACTACACCATCTTCTCCCTTGTGGACGGCCGCGTGTTCTTCGACCGAGACGGACGCCGCGTCAACGTCGCCCCGGCAGAAGAAGCCTAAGCAACTTGCGGACACCGCAACATCTCCAACGGAGTACCCGAAACGGTACTCCGTTTTTTGTATGCATAGTACAGCAAATCTTTCTGATGCACGCGAAATTTGCTATTGACACATACCAGAAATCAATACATTATGATGAACGTAGTATTCAATGATATGACACGAAAAGATTTACCAAATATCCTCTATCAACTTCTTCAGAAGCTTGGAGGAAAAGCCTCCATGATGACTATTTTCCGAGAGTTTTGGAAAGTATATGGAAACCAATTATCCCCTGCCGACGATATGTTTTATACATGGAACTACGATATCAGATGGGCAGCCACACAACTTCGCCAACAAAAACGGATGAAAGGAGCATCTACGAAAGAAAATACTCACGGTGCACCTGTCAGCCCCAAAGGCATATGGGAAATTATTTAAGGATTTAGCTATATCCCAATCATTCTTTCTCAATCGGCCGTTGGAGAGAAGTTGTAATGAAAATATGCGCCAAGTTGGCAAAAGCGCGTGGTAGCCCCAGCAGGAATCGAACCTGCAATTAGCGTTTAGGAAACGCTCGTTATATCCATTTAACTATAGGGCCCTGAAATAAAGACGGGCATATTAAGCTCGAAATACGGAATGAAAGCAAGCAGAAAACGTATCAGAACGCAATTTCCCGTCATTCCGGCATCATCCCGTTCCGCCATCACTTCAAGCAGAATGCCACCGCCGCTTCATCCATAAAAAGGAACAGGCAGACAGCAAACGCCGCCTGCCCGCAAAACCGCTGTATCCCGACGGTTACTTCATCTTGAGATGAAGACGGAAAATGCACTTGCCGCCCTCATTCGACACCGTCGCATAAATACCGTCCATAACCGCATCAAGAGCCGTCACTCCGGCAAAAGCATTTTCCACCAGTTCGGACTTGCCGACGATCCGGCGCACGAACGAGGCATTGTGATCCATCCACTTCTTCAACCCTCCCACACGGAAGACGAAAAGCCCCCCTCTGGCCGTACCGGACGGCGATTGAGCAATACGGACGATCTCTTCGTTCCAGAGGCGCGACGTACCCAGCACCAGCGATTCATCCGTCAGAATCAGGTTCGGTTCGCAATTCGGCTCATCATCCCCTTCTGCCAGAGAATAGACTGTTCCGCCGTTTCCGAAGGTCGATACCCGGAGAGTTTCAGGCATCATCTTTTCCCAATCCTTGCGGGACAATCCTTCCTTGAGGGCAAGTTGCTCCACTTGGGATAACAGGGCGTTCCACCCGGAAACGATCTGGCTGCGATCCCTGACGCTTGCATACAAAGCCACACGGGGAGCTGTCATTTGATCCAGAAGAGGCTGTGTCGCCGGGGAAATATCTTTCGGGAAAGAGCCCTTTCCGTCCACCAGAAGAGCTGAGTCCGTACCCAGCCCTTCCCACATGGTGCGGCACGATTTCCACATGGACTTGACGGTTTCCGCATACTGCCTTTCCTCTTCCAGCGTTTTGCGGCTGGAGATGCCTCCTCCTATCGTCGAACCGTACCAAATACAAGCAACAGCATTTTCCACCATATCCGCCAATGTCTTCGCGGCAGCCGGATTCACGGTCTGCTCCATCAGAAGAATCGTATCCGGATTGTCTGCCAGTGATGCCAGCGCCAGCGACCTGCCATCGTCGAACCATACAGACTTGCTCCCCGTCATTTCCACATGAAGACCGTCCTGCTCCCATGCGATGCATGTCGATGCACACGGTTCGGGCAACCCTTTGCCATCGGCCAGCGGATCAAGCACTCCGGCAACGGCGGCTTTGGCATCCTTCATCGTCTGACGGTCGGGCCAGTCGGCCATTTCCACGACTCGTTCCAGCAATTTTCTGGTTCCGGCATAGCGAGCCCGCTCGTTGGCTTCCATCGCGGCCACCAGCTCCTTGCCGGTATACATCAGGAAATTGGGCCGGTATGCCATCTTATCAGAGGCAAAAGCCAGCTTATCCGTCTTCAAAATGGATTCATCGGCATTGGCCGCCAGCTTGAGCTGGGTTGCAGGATCTTCCGTCATGGAGAGAATAAGCTTCCCATCGTGCACCGCACCCAGCACATAAATCTTTCTCCCCTTCAATCCCTCCAGCAGCTCGGTCAGAGGTTTCTTCATATTCGACTTCATGCTCTGGCCAAACACCCGCAACCGATCCGCCAATTGCGAACCTTCGATGCAAATGCCTGAGAAATGAACACCCGAATAATCACCCTCGTGATACACGCCCGCCCACTCTCCGGCACGCGATTTCAGCATGGCAATCATGGAAGACATCTGGGCTTCCACCATCGGCATCATTGAGCGTTCAGGGGTCACGACCGCCAGCAACGGAGGCATTGTGCCCGCATGCGCCCAGCCTTTCGCCGCAACCAACACATCCACCATGGCCTGGTCGGACAAACCGGAAATCCATGTACCCAGCGCTTCGTCGTCTTCCAGAAACTCATGCAGAGTTCGGCTATCCTTGGCGGCACGCACAGCTGCATACAAGGGAGCCATGCTGCGCATGCTCTCCGCCGATCCCTTGCCGCAAGCAATCACCGCATTGCGCACGCCAAGCACCGGCAACGGCACGTCGACAGCTTGACCGTCATTGAACAACCGGACGAGCTTCGAGCCGCACAAAGTCGTGGCTGTCTCGCCCACATCGAACGCACCCATGACGAATTCGGTATCGGCAGGAAAAAGCGACAATGACGATTGGAAATTCGAGCGATACTTCATCTCGGCGGTTTCAAGGCCGTTGCCCTGCCAGGACGCAGCCGGAGCGGGTTCCTGCGCATACACGCAGGGAATAAGCAAAGCTGCGAGGAACGTCGTCTTCATCTTCATGTTCATGATGTAATCGGGGAAATGTGGGTGATGGCAAAGCGGGGACACCTGTCCGGCACTTCGCTTGTCGAGTATAGAGAGGAGCATAATCGCTGTCAAGAAAGCAATCCTGCCCATCCTCCATATATCATGCCAGCAAGTCGCATACTATCGACTCCCTGCCGGTACCCGCTTGTCCGGAACGCGATACCCACCGCTCAACCTTCGTCCAATGCACCTTCCCCGCATCACGCACCATCACAGGATGCAAACTTGACTTTGCCATACGGGCTTGCTACCATTTCGACACGAATCATGTTTTCATTCCTTGCCGACAAACTGGACAATACCTTCCGCAAACTGCGCGGACTGGGAAAGATCTCCGAGAAGAACATCTCCGATGCGTTGAAGGACATCCGCGTCGCCCTGCTCGAAGCCGATGTCGAATTCTCCGTGGCGCGCGAATTCATCGCCCACGTCAAGGAACAGGCCATGGGTACGGAAGTACTCAAATCCATCAAACCCGGCGAGCAGATCGTCAAAATCTTTCGCGATGAAATCGCCGAACTCCTCGGTGGAGACGTCGCCACGCTCGACCTCACGGACCCCGCCCGCATCCTCGTCGTCGGCCTCAACGGTGCAGGCAAAACCACGACCAGCGCGAAACTTGCCCTCCGCCTCAAAAAAGAAGGCCGCCGCCCCCTTCTCGTCGCTTGCGACTTGATCCGCCCCGCCGCCATCGACCAGCTTGCTACGCTGGCGAAGCAAATCGACGTACCCGTCTTCACACCCGCTCCGGGGGAAAAAGATGTCGTCCGCGTTGCCAGGGAAGCCCTTCAGTGGGCCAAAACGCAGGACGGAACCGTCATCATCTTCGACACCGCCGGCCGTCAGGAAGTCGATGAAGAACTCATCGGCGAACTCAAACGCCTGAACGACTACATCGACCCGCGAGAAACCCTTCTCGTCGTCGATGCCGCTACCGGCCAGCAGGCCGTTCAGGTAGCCTGCACCTTCAACAACGCCGTCGGCATCACCGGCATCGTCATGACCAAGCTCGACGGCGATGCACGCGGCGGCGCCGCGCTCTCCATGCGCTCCGTCACCGGCAAACCCATCAAATTCGCGGGCGAAGGCGAAAAACTCGACCAGTTCGGACCCTTCGTACCTGACCGCCTCGCGGACCGCATCCTCGGCATGGGCGACATCGTGGGACTCGTGGAACACGCCGCCGCCCGCATCGACGAAGAACAGGCCATGAAATCCGCCCAGCGCATGGCGGAAGGCAAGTTCGACTTCAACGATTTCCTCGACCAAATGCGCATGATGCAAAGCCTCGGCCCGCTCGAAGGCCTGCTCGGCCTGCTCCCCGGCTTCGGCAAACTCAAAAAGCAGATACCCGCAGGCGCCCTCGACCCCAAGCGCATGAAGCACATGGAAGCCATCGTCCTCTCCATGACGAAAAAGGAACGCAGCAACCCCATGCTTCTGAACCCTTCCCGCCGCCGCCGCATCTCGGCAGGCTCGGGCCGCCCCATCTTCGAAGTCAACAAACTCATCAAAAACTTCACCGAAATGAAGAAAATGATGTCCGGCAAAGGCAAAATGGGCGCCATGATGAAACAAATGGCAGGCAGCATGCCCGGCATGGCTGGAGGCGGCGGCATGCCCGACCTCAGCGGCATCGACATGAAAAGCCTCGGTATGGGAGGCCTGAAAGGCATGGCCCTGAAAGGCGCCCTCAAGGGAGTCGGCGCAGCCAACAAAATAGGCAATCTGTTCCGCGGACGCTGAACGCGGAACCAAGCAACATCATCACCGGTACACCTCACAAGGCGTGCCGTTTCTTTTGGGACAGGGGAAGGAAATTCTCTGCCTCAATGCTTCTCGAGCCGTCCCACATTCGAACGCGCATCCGCATTGCCCAGGCCGGCGGCTTGCCTATACAAGGCAAGAGCCTTCTCCCGGTTCTTATCCACACCCTTCCCCCGCTCATACATGGAAGCGAGATTGTTCATCGCCTTATCGTCGCCAAGCTTCACGCCCTCCTGATAATAATGGACGGCCTTTCCTGCATCCGTCTCGCCCGCCAGCCCCTCTTCATACAGATAACCGAGGAAAAAAGCGACTCGAGGCATCGTGGGAGATTGGTCATACAGGCGCGACAACACTTTTCGGGCCATCTTCCCATCAGCTTCACAGCCGATACCGACCAACAGATAACGCCCCCACTCCACCAACGCTTCAGGATACAGGCTCGCAGCTGCGCGGAACACCAGTTCATAAGCCTTCTCAGGATTCTTCGCACAGGAACCGTACCCCTCTTCCTTATACCTGGCCAACCGCAACAGCCCGGGAGCATAATTCAGCACAGCCATACGCTGCGCCATCCCGCACGCCTTTTCCGGTTGAGGCGCACCACCGTACTTGCCCTCGTACAAATGGCAAAGCGACATCATCGCCGCACAACTATTCTGCTCCGCAGCACGCAGAAGCAGTTTTTCGACACGATCCACCACATCGCCCGAAGCCTCCTTATCCGAATCGATCCGTCCCAGCAACGCCATGGACACACGCAACAGAGCAATGACTTCACCACGCTCCGCCGCCTGCACCATATCCTCCTCGAAGCTGCCGTCCACCTCTCCTCCAACATCTTTTCCGACCCCCGCCCATAACAGCGAAAACTGCGGATACACCTTCATGGCCAGCGCATCCCCCTTTCCGGCGGAGCGGCGGAGCAACTCCAAGGCATCCTGATGAAACAGGGCAAGCCCCTGCTCCATCCATGCACCGACGGCCCTGGTATCCCCCATCGAAAGCCACCGCTGCAACACCCTGCAATAGGCCGCGGACATTCCCGGTTCACCCTTCACGGCGCGCATGCGCAAAGCCGCCATCCCCTGCGCCAGCGTTTCACCCATTCGGGCACGCAAATCCTCCCCTAATGCACCATGCTCATACTCCGACAGCAGAAAATCGATAAACAGCGGGTCTCCGTCGCGCGAACCATGCATCAGCAAAACAGCCTGAAACATATCGTTCCCTGCCGTCTTACCCTCCAGAGACCACCTCAAAGCCAGCGCCAGCATCCCGCGACCGTACGCCGCACGAGCCAGCCAGTAATCGTACCACCGTGAAGGCTCGTGGAACCATGGCGCATCGGCGGAGGTACCGGCGAACACATCGCCCCATACCTGCCGCTGCCCTGGGGAAGGCGGATTCATGGCATACAGATCGGCATTCTCCACCCCCTTGCGACTCCAGAACAGCACCAGCTGGAAAGCAGCGCGCACATCTCCCTTATCCGCAGCACCGAACAGCTCTTCCGAACTCCGGCACTCATACGGCAGTCCTTGCCCGCCGTCCGGAGAAGAGGATACCGCATCCGCCATGATCCATGACGAAAAACGGCACAAATCCGCCATCTCCTTTTCAGCTGCGCGCGTACCGTGCTGCTTTCCGGTTTCCTGCGCAAAAACGAACGAGGAAAGAGAAAACAAAGCACAGGCTATGGCGGCATGAGGGAATTGTATCGGCATAAAGTCAATGTAACAAAGCTTGCGACTTCCTGTGAAGAAAAAAAGGCGGCTGCACCACAAAAAAACGCCCTCTCCGGTTGGAGAGGGCGTCAAAAAAGAAAGACTATCGCAAAAATCAGCGGGCGGTCTTCACCGTCATGGCTTCCTTGCCGATACGGCCGCGGAGATAGTGAAGCTTCGCACGGCGCACGAGGCCGCGGGAAACGATTTCAACCTTGGCGATGCGGGGAGTGTGTACCGGGAAGGAGCGTTCTACACCTTCGCCGTAGGAAATCTTGCGGACGGTGAATGCTTCGTTCACACCGGAACCGCGCTTGGCGATCACGATACCCTGGAAAATCTGGACGCGTTCCTTACCACCTTCGATCACTCGGGTGTGAACCTTGACGGTATCACCGACGTTGAAGGGGGCGACCTCCGCCTTAAGTTGTTCCTGTTCGATCTTGTTGATAATGTTCATCTTGCTTTCCTTGTATTCGACGTTAAATGAGACTTGTAGTGAGTTGGGTGGCGGATTCTACATGAAAAATCCTGTCTTGGCAATGCAAATTTCTCATTGCAACCCATTTTTTCTTCCCAAAGCGCCGGACGAACGGAAAACAACGCCGCCGCCAACACCCTGTCGGAGAGGAGGAAACGCTATTTCCTTCTTTACTTTCGTTTCCGCATCCGTTAAAGTCGAAGCGTGGTTGCCATTTGCATCGTCGCCCTGTTTGCCTGCGTCGGACTGATCGATGCAGTCTGGCTTGCATGGAAAGGCGAATGGCTCATGCTCGCCATGCTGGCGCTCGCCGTCCTGACACCGGTTCTGAAATGGCTTTACGGCCTCGTCGCCTTTCTGCTGAAACTGTTCCTGTACTATCCCGTCCGCCGCATCGCGCCGGCCCCCGCATCGTCGCTGCAAGTATTCTCCATCTTCCTGTCGCACGTACTCGCCACCCTTTTAATCGGCAGCGGCCTGTTCGCCCTGTGCGCATGGAGCATCCCCCAAAGCCGCGCCCTTTCCCTGCTGACTGCGCTCATCCTCACGGTGAACACGGCCGTACCTCCCTCCCGCAAAGAAGAACAGAACGCCTTGGCGGACACCCTGCACACCGTCTCCTTCGTCGCAGCCCTGAGCACGTCCGGCGTCTTCATCCTCGGAATCCTCTTCCTGCATGCGGACGAGGTCATCTGCGGCCTGATGGCACTCCCCGTCGTCATCGCGGGTGCCGTCTTCAACATCAAGCTCTATCGCAAGCGCCTTCGCGCCACGGGAGGCACCACCCCGTGGGCCAAGCAATAACACGCGCCCAGTCGGTTCGGGCTTACTTTCCGGACTCCGCCTTACGGGCCTGATCTTCCCTGTCCTTCTCCATCTGGCTGCGAATGCCCGCCAGAAACACATCCTCCAATGAATTGCGGGGATGGCCGGAACCGAGCCACCTGGCCTCTCCATCCTCATCCACCACACGGCGCAGTCGTCCCAGAAGGTCGGAAGACGCATTCTCCAAAAGAATCTCCTCGCGTTTCGCATCACGAGTCAAATCGTCCATTGACCCCTCGGCAATAAGAAGCCCCTGATACAAAATCCCCACGCGGTCGCAAACCTCCTGCACCTGCTCAAGCAAATGCGAACACAGGAACACGGTCATCCCCTGCCCCTTCAACGCCATCACAATATCCCGGATCACGCGGGACCCGATCGGATCCACCCCTGCCGTCGGCTCATCGAGCACAATCAGCTTCGGCTTCTGCACCAAAGCCTGCGCCATGCCGATACGCTGGAGCATCCCCTTGGAATAGC